>JAISRC010000013.1 GCA_031273845.1 Desulfovibrio sp. | reverse complement strand
GACAAATTCCAGGTGTGCCGGATGCTCGGCGATTTCCCGGCACTTTCTTCCACGGTCATGCGCAATTTGCCGGCGATGCGGCAGGCGCAGCCCGGAGGCCCGCTCACGCCCGAAACCGTGTGGCAGCAGACTTTCAATGAACCCCTTCCGGCAGCGCTCGCCGCGCATCCCGAAAATTTTGGCCGGGCCGCCTCCGAGAGGGTCATGCGCTTCACGGCGGACGTTGACGCCCTGCCCGAACCCGCCGGTCCCGGTCAGGCCCGGGCGGGCGAGTTCACCAGGGAGGAAAAGGAGATTATGAAACAGGCGGCTCTCAGGCACGGCCTGTATGACGTCGCCTCCCTGACCGCCATGATGAACACGGCCCGCGCCGTATCACCGGCCCTGCGCTCGATGTCCCTCGCGTGTCCCACCCCTCGCATACTGGCCGAAGGTGCCGGGAAGCTGAGCGAGACATATCGGAGAGCGGAATGTTCCGACGAGGCATTGGGCATCATAAACGAAATGGCCGTCGGCAGCATGGATGAAGGTCAAAGGACCCGGTTGGCGGAGAACCTGAGCAGCTCCTTGGCCGCGTCCACGGCCGGCGTTTTCGTTATGGCCGCCGGCGACCGGGCTGTGGACGATCAGCATCGCGCGAATCTGCTGGATATTCCGTTAATGATGAACGCCCTGAGCAACGCCGCGTTCGCGTCGCTGGGCCGCGGCGATGCTCCGGATTTCCGGCTTTTCAGTCAACCTCTGGAGGGTTGGCATCAGGCGCCGGGCGGCAGGTTCGACACGAGCTGCATGGCCGTTCTGGCTGACGTCGCCGGCAGGACCCGCGATCGCCAGGGGCCCGTCAGTGAGGCCGTGATAAATCTCACCATGCATGAACCGCCTCTCAGCCGGGATGAATGGGCAATCCTGCTGCCTGTTGTCGAGAAAGCGGCGAATGGACAACATACGCGTATGGCGTCCAAACTGCTCACCGCGTCCGCCGCCGATCTGCTGGACGCGGTACGGGCCAACGAAGGCAGGCCCCTGAGCAACGCGCAAACCTGGGAGGCCGTCACGGGATCGGACATGCCGGAGGGCGTCACGGACGCCGATTTCTGCGACCGCCTGTACGAGGCATGCAGAGATCGTTATCTTGCCGAATACAGAAGCAGATATCCGGACGTGCATGAACAAATTGCGGAGTCGCGTTTTACAAGTAGCCTCACCAATCTGCTCAGCCCGCGGAAGATGCTGGACATCCTCACACGGCCCGATGCCGTTCTGTCCCTTGCGGATACTCATATCGATATGCGTATGAGCTCCCTGCGCGATTACGGTCCGGACACCGCCTACGGGCTGACCACCGATTTCAGGCGACGCCATCAGGATTCGGTTATGACCTTCCAGAACAATCGGGGCGAGGCCTATCATATCCGGCCTGTTGATATTCCTCAGGCGCAAAATACCCCGGAGAACCCCGCCTTTCGGGAAATAATAAATCATGTGCGCGCCATGACCGCCGGCGAAGCGCAATGCGCCCGCGTGCTGCAGGCCTTCAACCAGGCCGGGTTGATAAACGCCCGTATGCTGGGCATCGCTTTCGGCGCCGGAGTGAGCGAACACGGCGAAGCTTCGGTCACAGCCGTACAGCAGCAGGACGGCAGGGTAGTGGTGGACATCGTCGCCGGCCCGTCCCAGCCTGTGCACTTCAGCCAGCGGTTCACCATAAACACGGACGGCTCACATGAATGCACCGGCTTTGAAATGAGCTTTCGCTGAAAGCACGAGAGGCGGATATGACGGAAAACGGAACAAAGCATGTAAACGCATTGCTGCTGGAGTTGGGCGGCAAAATGGGGATTCCCGCCCTGTCCCTGGACGGGAGAGGGGCACGGTCACTCAGGATCGGCGGGAGAGTTTTCACCTTGCAGTACGTTGAGCAGAGAGACGAGCTGTATTGCATCTGCACGGTGGGGGAATTGTCGCCGGAATGGGACAGACGGGCGGCGGCGCAGACTTTCCTGCTGGATCGGAACTGTTTTTTCAGGGGCGTCGGCATCGGTGTACTCGGGGTCCGCAAGGGTGAAAGCGATATTTTTTACACGGTTCGCTTTCCCTGCTCCGGCTTGGAATTTCAGGAGTTTGAATCGCTGTTTCAGGCAATCGTCACCGCGGCCGGGAAAATAGCCGGGCAACTGGACGAGGCTGTCGCGGCTACCGGGGAAAAGAGCGGAGCGGCCGCCGGCTTTTCGGACGGCATCTGCGGCCTGCGTGTTTAGGGCATTTTTACTTTTGTAACGCTCTTAAGGGAATGCTCAATTGTGCAATATGTTAAGGAGTAAAATTCATGAGTGAAGGCATAACCGCTCTGGTTTCCATGGTCAGGACTTTTGAAGCGATGGGTGATGCCCCGGTAGTGTCGGCGGGGACGGCCCCCCGTGCCGGGGGCGCTGCCCCCGGCCTTGAGGCGGCTATGGACAATTCACATCAGGCCTTGGCTAATGAAGCCGTCGCGCAGGAAATTGTCGCCATGATCCGGGAAAATCCGCAGATGGGAGATCGCCCGGCCGATGCGGCGCAAGCTGCTTTCGGCGAATTGGGCAGGTCGGGCACACCGACCACAGGCCGGGAAGCGGCAGTCGTCCTGACCAGTGTTATTCATACACTGCAAGAGGAACTGAGTTTCCAGGCCGGAGAACAGACGCTGGAGGATTTTGCCGCCTTTCTGCAGCAGCGTCCCTTGCACCTGTTGCGCGAGGAAGACACCCCCGCCCGCATCGGGGAGGTGAACCCGGAACAGGCCGCCGCGTTTGTAGAGCGGAACGTCCATGTCGATGTCGAGGCGCCCGCGCCGCCTGCCGCCCCGCAGGAAAATTCCGCCGTCCGCGTTGTCGGACGCGCGACCGAGAGCTTGCAGGAGTATCGGGAGGCTATGGGCGGCGCTCCGAACTATCCGGACAGACGACCGACCCGTGAGCCGGATCCCCGGACTTTTTTCGGCATCCCAATTGAATCCTGCCGTGATTGGTGCAGGCAAGTGCCCTTGAAAAACAACTGGATTCCACAATGGTTCTGGAAGGCCGTTGCCCACGGCTTCGGCGTGTCGGAAGCAAGCACCGAGACGCCGTATGAAGACGCAAGCCTGTCGTTGGAGAGCATACGGAATATGGCGGAGAACCGGGACCGCTTTGCTGCCGCCTTTCAGCGCGATCCGGATGAAGGCATATGCCTGTTCCGCAGCGCGACCCGGTGGACGGCCCATATGGGAGATAACGGCGGTCCTGATGGAATGATCCGCAACATCGACGCGTATCTGGAACTTTTTGCGGCGCTTTATGAAAACGCCGAAGCGGACGGTACTCTGGAAACTTTTTTCCGGGAAGCCCTGACGGGGGTATGCTTTGAACACAGGTTCGCCAACTTGCAGCAATATGCCCAACAGCACCCCTTACCCGGAGGGGAAGGCGCCTATCTCCCCCCCCATAACGAAGACAGCACGGTCATGGAAACCCTTAATGCCGAACTCCTCATCCTGGTGGCGAGATTAGGCGGTGATTCTACAGCACTGAACTGGGACAATATGCGGGCACATTTTCTCGAAAACTTGCAGGGGATTGAACGCGTGGGGGCAGACGGCGCGCGCATCACCATTACCCCGGAAACCATTGATTCTTTTCGGGATGAGTTGAATACACTCTATTTTTTCGAATGATTCATGACGACATTTTCGGGCGGGCACGTCTCTTTTACTGATATGCGCATTGGAAAGTCTGCTTTTCAATGCAGGATTGACGGCCGGCATTCGGATTGCCGTGCGGCAATCTGTGACTTAACGTAAATTAACATTGACAAGGAGAATATCATGTCCGAGACTATCACCGGCCCCGCAAACGCATCCAACAGCAACATCCACCGCTTCCATAGCCTTCCGACCAGTCCCAATATTATGAAAAAGCAGTCGCAGCCGGGCTTTCTGTCCACCACCGCCCTCAACGCCCTGAACGCCCTTTCCGGGTTCAAGCCGCTCGGCGAGATCAGTTACCGCTTCGGCGTCGATAAGCGTAGCGGCGAAAGGGTCTGCCTCGCTTTTCAGTTGGTGGAGAGAAAGTCGGACAAAGCCAAATGCGTCAGGGTCGCCTGCGCAATCCCGCAGTTCCAGCCCGGACGTCCCCTAGTGAGCGGCAGCGCACATATCCACTCCTTGAGCACATACAACAAGACTTTTGCCGCAGCGTACGAGGCGCGATACCTGCCATACGATGCCCCCGGCCTCAAATTTCCGCGCTACAGCGTAAATTGATCGACCCGGCCTGACGGCCGGCATTCGGATTGCCGTGCGGAAATCTGTGACTTAACGTAAATTAACATTGACAAGGAGAATATCATGTCCGGAACTGTCAGCGGCCCCGCAACCGGGGTCAACAGCAATATCGTGGAGGACGCAAATCTGCATACGGACCGGAGCGCCGGGGCGGGCGCTAATCTGTCGCCGAGCGCTCCGGCCGCCAACGCCGCCGGCGGCCTGAATGCTCTTTCCGGGGACAAGCCGCTCAGCAAGGTCTACAGCGTTGTCGGCACGCATCCGCGGGAAGGCAAAATGGCCTTCACCGTGCAGTTTATGCAGAAGGTCGCGCCGCCGCGAGCCGGAGAAACGTATGCCAGGGTGCATAGCAGCGTTATCGGCAATCATGGCATGTCCTTGAGCAATTACGAGAAATTTTGCCTAAAATATCAGATCGTTGATCCGCCGCGATTCAGAGCGGGTCAAAGTTGACAATGCTTTGATTTACATTGACAAGGAGAATATCATGTCCGGAACTATCAGCGGCCCCGCAACCGGGGTCAACACCAATATCGTGGAGAGCGCAAATCTGTCGCTGGCCGCTCCGGCCGCCAACGCCCATCCCATGGTGCGTTCTACGGGCCGGAGCGCCGGGGCGGGCGCAAATCTGTCGCCGGCCGCTCTGTCCGCCAACGCCGCCAACGGCCTGAACGCCGTTTCCGGAGACAAGCCGCTCAGCGATGTCAGTTTCCACACCGGCAAGAGGCCGGACGGCAGTAAAGTCACTTACGCCGTCCAGTTGGTGGAGCGAATTTCAGACAAAGCCAAAATCGTCCGAATCTATTCCAGATCGGCGAGCGACCAGCAGAGCGGGGACGCCCGCAAAACATACAAGTCGTGGACCTCGACCCCCGCCCTTCTGGACAGATATCAGAAGGTCGCCGAGTCGTTCTGGGCGAGAAAGGGGATCTCTGATTATCCGTTGTATAAGTAAAAGGAGAAAATACTGTGAACGATGAATTCAGCGAATTTGACACTTTTGAAGAAGAAAAGCCGGAACTGTTCGGCCCCGCTCTGGCCGCCTACGAAACAGCGCGGGAATGCCTTTTCGGCAGCCTGGGTATCATGGCGGAACTGGCCGAGAAGGGCGTCAACGTGACCGCCCCGGATGGAGGGGAAATCCCGCCGGAATACCAGGCGCGTCTGGCCGAATTGGAGGCCCGCCTCAAGGAGGCGACGCCGGAACTGGAGAAGGCGGCGCGGGAAAAGAACGCAGCCGGCGGGACCGCCCGCGCTTCCCTGCGGCCCGGCGTGCGGGTGTAGCCCGCAATTCCGCCCGGGAGCGCATTATGAAGCCCGGAGCATTGCAAAATCGGCATGTTCCGGGCCGGGAGCATTTCAATAATCCGCCGCGCCCTGTCGTTCCGGAGTGCAGTCGGAAGACCTGTACGCATTGCCGCTCAGCGTATTGTCATTCTGGGCGCAACGACGTATGACAGGATAAGAGACGCGGCGAACTACGGCATGCCGGCGCTCATGCGTCTTTCGGGCTGTTTTTGCTTCCGGCTGCGCTCTTCCAGGGTTTTACGGTTGAAATGACCACCATGAACACAATCGCCGCCAACAGGACCGTGCCGCCGATCAGATTGTCCATGCGGTTGGCGATATAGTCGGGTGAGGTCAGGGCTTTCAGCCCGTACAGCGTGGAAAGCGGCGGCTGATCGTTGACTTTCGGCCCCAGCACAAAGGTTCCGAAAAGGATGCAGACAACGGTCAGCGGCAGTTTGACCGCCACCCAGCGGTGCCGGAAAAATCCCCACGGCGTCAGCCATGAAATCAGCAGACCGCTTATAAGGCACCCCAGGGCGCCGGGAACGATGACCCAGTCATCCACAAATTGTCTGGCCAGATCATAGCCGAGCAGTTCTCCGCCGCTCTCCGCGGAGTCCAGGATAAGGACCATCAGGAGCAGGGCGGCGGCGCCGCCTATCCATAAACCGGCCATAATGAGGTGAATAATTTTCAGGACTTTCCGGCCGGATGCGTCAAGTTTTTTCATCGAAATTTCCTTTTATGGTCAGAAACCTCTCCTTCAGGGAGATTTCCACTTGGAGCATAATGATTTTGGAACGCTCCACCCGGCGTGGACGGCGAAAGCAAGTTTCGCCGACGCCTCGTGGACGGGCGGCGGCTTTCGCCGCCGGAGCATTGTGCAATTTCATTTGCAAAACGCTCTAACTCCCTGCATTTCCGGGAGCACGGGCCGC
Organism: Desulfovibrio sp.; assembly: GCA_031273845.1. GTDB lineage: Bacteria > Desulfobacterota > Desulfovibrionia > Desulfovibrionales > Desulfovibrionaceae > Frigididesulfovibrio. Next base: position 23,572 of record JAISRC010000013.1, on the reverse strand, counting down.
TATGGCATTTTACGCTTGAGGCAACGGCTGGCGGACAAAGCCCGCCTGCAGTCAGGAAGGATTGTTTCGTTGTGTAGAACGGTTACAGGACAGCGTTGTCCGTTCTTTGAGCGGCTCTTTCCCTATAGTAATATAGTCACAAAAAGCCGGTCGGGCAAGCAGGCGAAGGCGGCAGGCAACTATCTCAAGTATGAAATGCCGTAATCGGCGAGGCGGCTCCGGTACAAGGCGTCGCGGTATTCCCAGGCTTTGCGGCTCAGGACTGCCATGGGCAGGTGATCGTCGCCGGAAAGCGCGCCGACGGCGGGACGAATATCCGTGGCGGTCGGAGGAGGCATCAAGGCCGGGCCGGCCGATGCGCTCGAAGCGGGCCTGGGCGGGATGCCTGATGCGGTCGGGGAAGGCGCGGAAGCCGGGGCAGTCGGCGTGACCGGGGCGGGCACAGGCGGGATATACTCCGAATCAAACGAGGACAGGGGGAAGCTGAGGAATACCCCGCCGAAGGAGCGGCGGAATCCTCTGCCGCCCCAAGCGCCGAAGGTCGGAAAATATGCGCCGCTGTTGAAAAAAGTCGCTCCCGCACCGCCTGTGCCGAGGCCCGCGGCAACACCGCTTTCTCTGTCCGCGCAGGATGCGGCAAAGGCGGGGAGCAGGCAAAGAAAGAAGAGTGCGTATTTTTTCTTCACAGCAAGGGGTCGTCCGGCGCAGGTTGGGTGTGCGCCGCGGGTTTCGCGCTTGCCAAAGCCTGCCGGCTGTGGCAATACAGGGCCGGGTCCGCGCGCGGCGCGTATCCTGTTGCATCAATGCCGTTCCGGTGCGGGCCGCAGGGTCGGCAACCGGGAGTCGGCGTCCGGAAAGGGCCGGGTGGCGAAATGGTATACGCATCGCACTCAAAATGCGACGTTCTTACGGACATGAGAGTTCGAATCTCTCCCCGGCTACCAGATTACGGAAAGCTCCCTGAAAAGAGCGCTTTCAGACCGTCAAGGGATTTTTAATGAAACTCGGCCCGCGTCCCGTTTGCCGCCATCCTATTATGGTTCCGGCGGGGCAGTCAAGCCATGTGTCGCGCGCAGAGCGCGTCTTTTCGTGAAAAGAGCGTTCTTCGCCGCCTGCCCGGCGCTTCTCGCCCTGTTGCTGATGTCGGCCGCGCCCGTGCGTGCGCCGGCTGCAGCAGTGCCGCCGGCGCCGGGCGTAGAGGCGGCCTTTTCACCTGGGGGAGGGGCCCTGGAATTGACGCTTTCCGTCATCGACGAAGCTGAAAAATCCATACTGGTGGCGGCCTTTTCCTTCACGAGCAAGCCGGTCGCCCTGGCCCTGCTGAATGCGGCCCGACGCGGCGTCCAGGTCCGCGTCGTGGCGGACAGTCAGGCAAACAGCGAGGGCTATACGGCGGTGACCTTTCTGGCCAACGGAGGGGTCCCCGTGCGGCTGAACGGGGTATACAACCACATGCACAACAAATTCATGGTGGCTGACGGCAGGCATGTACAGACCGGGAGTTTCAATTATACCCGTGCGGCGGCTGAAAAGAACGCGGAGAATGTGCTCGTCGTGCGCGACGACCCCGATACGGCCGCAAAATACACGGTTGTATGGGAACGGCTTTGGAAGGAAGGACAGGTATTCAGGAAACGCCGGTAACCGCGGGCACAAGGGGGAACAACGGGTTGAAAGGAAATACGAAAAAAGAGGGGCAAGGGGCTGTCTGCAAACCCCGGTTGCGGGCGGGATAGTTGCAGGCGGGCTTTGCCTGCCGCAGGCAACTATTTCCAGCGTAAAATGTTGTAAAGTCGGAGCGGGGGTACCGTGACGAACCTCTGCGGAATTCTGACGGACTATGGTTGCGCAAAACCCTCACCCATGAGCGGGGTGTCATAATCCCCATGCCGCCAAATTCAGAACCGGCGAGGCTTGAACGGCAAAATGGCCTGAAAAGGACGTCCTGACCCGCCGATACGACTTGAGCAAACCGCCGAGCCGTTGGAACTCCATGAGTTTCCCTCCTTCTTCCTGTGGCCGAGGTTCAATGAAATCGCCGTAAAGTCCCTGATTGCCGCCAAAAATCTTGACTGTCGCATCACAATCGGGTAATAATTTATGCTATGTGTCTGTCGGCGGCTTTTTCCGCATTGCCGGAGCTGAAACTCGCTGCAGGCGGACGGTAAAAAGACGGGTGAAGAACGTATGCCGTTTTCCGGCCGGAGATGGATAAACCGATTACGACCCTCGGTTATGGCATGATCTTCGCTTACACACAAATAACACTACCCCCAACGCACTTTCCACCAGGAACAGCGCGGTGTCGCCGTTTCTTTCCGACTCTGCCGCCTTTGAGAAGCAGGGTCGTTCCGCGTTTGTCGCACATACGTTTTCCCGCTTCATGTTTGGCCATAGACTGTCATAATACCATTAGTTACGGATGCAGGTAAGGACTCATCCGTCATCTGCTGTGAGCCTGTGCCTGCCTGCGGGAACCGTGAGCTGAATATGGCGGGGGAGACGTTTTCTCCAAAATATGAGTAGGTGGGTTGTCGATTCAAAGACGGAGACGGTATGGAATGGAAACGGATAATTAAAACAGCCGCGCCCTATCTCGTGCTCATGATGCTCGGCGTAACCTTGATGGTCTTGTTGGGGTATTTCTCTATTTTTGGATTGTTGCAACAACACTTTACGGAAAATCTCTCCTTCAATACAAATATAAACATCACGATGAACAAAATTATCGCGGATATGATTTTCCTCGGAATCTTGCTGGCCCTGTTTCTGTGCATCATTATAATCGGAATAAGCGCGAAGTACATACGGGCCGATAAGGAAAACAAATATAAGTCGGATTTTCTGGCGACTGTGAGCCATGAGATACGCACCCCGCTCAACGCCATCATCGGAATGAGCGAACTGGCCCTGCGGGAAGCGCCGGCATCGACGAGTCTGTCAGAGCCTCTTATCAGCATCAGTCAGGCCGGATCAAATCTGCTTTCCATCATCAATGATGTTCTGGATATGTCGAAGATCAACTCCGGCAACTTTAAACTCACTTTGGCCCAATACAGTTTATCGTCTCTCATCGACAATGTGATCAACGTGATCCGGGTGAGGTTTTATGAAAAATCCATCCAGTTTTTCGTCAATATTGATTCCCGCATCCCCAACGAATTGACTGGGGACGAAGTGCGGATCCGTCAAATTCTGTTCAACCTGCTCACCAATGCGGTGAAATACACCATAAACGGCTTTGTCAGATTTACCGTAACGGGAACTGCGATGGATAACCATATTATTTTACTGCAGTTTAAAATCTCTGACACCGGCATCGGCATCAAGAAGGAAGATATGCCGAAACTTTTCAGCGGGTTTACCCGCCTTGATGCTCAACGCAACAGAAATGTCGAGGGCACCGGCCTCGGACTGGCGATTTCCAAAAAACTCTGTGCTGAAATGGGAGGTGATATCACCGTATCAAGCGAATATGGAAGGGGTTCGTCCTTTACCGTTGTTATCCCGCAGAAATATTCCGAAGGCGCTCAACTGGCGATGGTGAAAAATCCCGATGCAAAAGGAGTGCTCCTGTATGGCGAAAGCCCGCTGTTTGCCGATTCGGTTTCGGACACCCTGAGAAATCTCGGGGTGCCTGTAGTTGACGCGGACAGTCCGGATCATTTTTTACGGGAATTGGAAACGGACCGTCATGCTTTCGCGTTTATGCCGGTCGGCATTCTGAACCGCGCGGCCGCGCTTGTCCAAAGTTTACAACTCAAGACCTGTCTTGTCCTTATGACCGCTCCAGGGGAAAATATGCCTTTCAGCAACCTGCCGGTTCTTCCCATGCCGGTTTATGCCATTCCTGCGGCAAATCTCCTGAACGGCGTCGGCGTCCGGCAGAACCGGAACGAAAAAAAAATCAAGGTCGGATTCACCGCTCCCGATGCCCGGGTACTCATTGTGGACGATATCAATACCAATCTCAAGATTGCCGCGGGGCTTCTTGCGCCCTACCGGATGAAGATTGACACCTGCAACAACGGAGATCTTTCCGTCGAAATGGTCAAGAACCAGCGGTATGACATTGTCTTCATGGATCACATGATGCCAGGAACGGACGGAGTTGAGGCCACAGCCCGAATTCGTGCTTTAGGGAACGAATATTGCGAGCAGGTTCCCATAATCGCACTGACCGCCAATGCTCTGGCGGGGATGCGGGAAATGTTTTTGTCCAAGGGCTTCAACGATTACCTTGCCAAACCGATTGAACTCACTAAGCTGAACGCGCTCATAAACAAATGGATCCCGAGTAATAAACGCCGGTTATCCTATACTCCCGCATCCGGCAGGACGCCGCAAACCGTCATGGAACACCTGTGTTCGGTCGAAGGCTTGGATGTGGAGAAAGGAATCATCATGTGCGGGGGAGTCGAGGCCAATTATAGAGACCTCCTCGCCCAATATTGCCGGGATGCGGAAACCTTCCTGCCGACCCTGAGAGAAACGCTGAAAAACACCGCCGACATAAAAAAAACGGGAGGGATACATACCGGCGCATCTCCCTTGCCGTGGATACAAGCCTTTGTTATTCAGGTGCATGCGCTTAAAAGCGCCTCTGCCTGTGTCGGTGCGGAAGCCTTGTCGAACGATGCCATGCTCCTGGAAAAAGCGGGGAGGGATGGCGATCTTGAACTGATAGAGACGCATCTGGAGGCTTTTATCCAACGTTTTTCCGAAATGGTTGCCCGAATAAACGGAATTCTGCCGGAAGCCGCGGGAGCAGGGCCCCGGTAAGTTCAGAGGCGCCTTGAAACAACGGGGCGCGGAACAAACGGGTTTTGCAGTGCTTACGTTTGCAGGCTGACTCCGGTTTCTTGGCGGGTGCGGACGGTGTCCGCAGTTTCGCGTGATAGCGAATTTTGACGAGGATCACAATTTTGCGAGGTGTCGTGCATGTTGTTGACGAAAGAATCCCTTTTTTCCATGTTCCGTTTCGTGGCCTTGCTTTGGCAGGAAAACACCGCGCGTCTCAGCGAAATTGATTCCCGTTTCGGAGATGGCGACCACGGCGTCACCATCGGCAAAATGGCAGATCTGATTTTGTCGCGTCTGAATGAGCGACAGAACGAAAGCGCGAAAGGTTTCATTGAAAGCCTAGGCTCCGGGTGTATGGAGATCGCCGGCGGCAGTGCCGGGCCTCTTTATGGCGTACTGTTGGAAGGGCTTGCCGGACCGCTTTCCGACGGCGATACCGAAATTACCCCCGTAACGCTGAAAGCGATGTTCTCCTCCACCAGAAGCGCGCTTTTCGAGATAACCAAAGCTCGAGTCGGCGACAAAACTTTGATGGATGTCCTGATCCCTGCGACGGAGGCCGCGGAAAATGCGCCGGACGACATTTTGTCCATCCTGCAGGCGGCCGCGGAGGCCGCATCCCGGGGACTCCGGGAAACCGAAAACCAGGTGTCGAAATTCGGACGCGCCCGCAACTACGGAGAAAAGACCCTCGGAACCCCCGACGTGGGAGCGGTGAGTACGGCGCTCCTGTTCAAAGGTTTCCAGCGCGGTGTTGAAGAGCATATTCTGCAGTGCTGACATAGAGCAGATTAACATTGAAAATGTATATCTGCTCTGCAAGGATTTGCTTGCAAATCCTTGCCGCGGGATTGGAGCAGGCGGGCTTTGCCCGCCGTAAGCGACAATCTCAAGCGTAAAATGCTCTAGGAGCCTGTCGGACTTTAATTATAACATATTGAATTTATTAATGCGCATAACTTTTGTTGTATTCATAACACTCAATAATATCAATATGTTAACTCGACATGGGTCTCTCACTCCGACAGGCTCCTAGAAGAGGAGAAAACGCGATGAAGATGAAGAAGTTTGTCAATTCCCCGGAAAACCTGACAAGAGAACTGCTCGAAGGTTTTGCTTCCGCGCATCGAGACCTCGTGACGCTCAAACCCGGCAATATGGTGGTCAACAATCGGCTGGAAAAAGCCGATCGCGTCACCATCGTCACCCAGGGCGGAGCCGGTCACGAGCCCGCGCTCTCCGGCTTTGTCGGAGAGGGGATGGTGGATGTCAGCGTGGTCGGGGACATTTTCGCCGCTCCGGGGCCGAGAGCGTGTGTGGATGCCATCAAATTGGCGGACAGGGGCAAAGGCGTCCTGTTTGTCGTCCTGAACCACGCCGGCGACATGCTGGCCGGAGATCTGACCATGAAGCAGGCCGCAAAGGAAGGGCTTCATGTGGTCAAGGTGGTCACGCAGGAGGATGTTTCCAACGCCCCGCGTGAAAACAGCGGCAACCGCCGCGGGCTTGTGGGTTGCGTGCCGACTTTCAAGATCGCGGGCGCAGCCGCGGCCGAAGGCAGGAAACTCGAAGAGGTGGCCGCCGTCGCGCGGCGTTTCGCGGACAATATGGCGACTTTGGCCGTGGCGGTGCGCGGAGCGACCCACCCCTCCACAGGCATGACTCTGGCCGATTCAGGTCTGGGAGAAGACGAGATGGAAGTCGGAGTGGGGCAGCACGGCGAGGGCGGCGGCGGACGGCAGCCCTTGAAGAGCGCCGACGAGACAGCCGAAATCATGCTGAACGTCCTGCTGGCCGACCTCTCCATCCGGGCGGGCGAAAAGGTGATGCTGATTTTGAACGGCGCGGGCGCGACCACACTGATGGAGCTCTTCATCATCTACCGCCGCTGCGAACAGCTCCTGAAAGCGAAGAACGTCGCAATCGCGGCGAATTACGTGGGGGAGCTCCTCACGGTGCAAGAGCAGGCGGGGTTCCAGATGTTCCTGGCGCGGATGGATGACGAACTGCTCCGTTACTGGAACGCGCCCTGCAATACGCCCTACCTGAAAAAAGTGCATCCGGCGGAAGCGTATTTTTGACAAAAAAAGAGGACATGGGTTCCAAGCAAAATTCGAGAGTGTTTACATAAAGATAGTCAAAATAAAGAATTTGGCGTATCCCTTCAAAATGATAGGAAAATAGTCGGAAGCGTTCAGCCTTACTGCTATTTTTAGAGATATAGGGAACCTCTAAAAAATCACTTTTTCGAGCCGGCCATAAACCCGATGGATTTTTTGACGTTTTTTTTCGGTTCAGCAGGACTTCATTACCTCATAGTCTGATGTTTTTCGCCTGTTTTGACCCTTTTCCGGGGGAGTATCTCAAAAAAGGGCGTACCACTTCCTAGTAGCCTGTCGGACTTTGCCTTAAAATATTTATAACATACTGAAATTATTATATACGGCTTTCATTGATCGGATTTGCTATATAAAAATATCAGTATGTTACAGAAAATACATGCTTAAAGTCCGACAAACTCCTAGTGCATTGCGTCAAAGCGCAGGAACTGCATGATCAGCCCGGCGCGGCCTTGGGTGGCGGAACGCAGGGCGCCGGCAAAACCGAAAAGGGAACGCATGGGGGCCGGCGCCCGGACCAGCTTCAGCCCGGCGTGGTCGTCCACTTCCTCTACCTTGGCCTGACGGGCGCCGAGTAGGGCCAGCGTCGCCCCGAGAAATTCCTCCGGCACGGAAATATCCAGACGCATGATCGGCTCCAGTACCAGACTTCCGGCTTTTTCCAGCGCCGTGCGCACGGCCAGTTGCGCGGCCATGTGCATGCCCGCTTCGGTGCACAGCCCATCGGACCTGCGCCGGATGCCCGTGACCAATACAGCAGTGTCTGTCACTTCCAAACCGGAGGGGCCGGACCAGCAAGCGTCGCGCGCCCCCTGTTCCGCCGCCGCGACGAGGGAAGGTCGCCATTCACCGGCCGTGTACGCGCCGGGGGCGAATTCCACGACCACGCCCAAGCCGCGCTCCCGGGGAGACACCCGGACTTCCGCGCAACCATAATGCGGCTTGTCGCCCAGCTCGCGGTCAAATTCGCCCCGGCTTTCCGCCGTTGCCGCCGCGCTTTCGCGGCGTACCACCTGCGGGTTGCCGACGCGCGGGCTGATGTTCCACTCCCGGTGCAGGCGGTCGGCCAGAATTTCCAGGTGCAGCTCGCCCATGCCGGAAACAATGCGCCGGCCGGAACCCTCTTCCGTTTCCACGGCCAAGGTGGGGTCTTCGGCCCGAAAGGCCTCCAGAGCCTGACCCAGTTTTTCGCCTTCTTCACTGTTTTTGGGCTCAAAGGCTAGGGAGACGACAGGCAGCCGGACACGCAGCCCTTCGAGCGCCAGAGGCAGGCCGGGACTGCACAGGGTATCGCCGGTCTCGGCCTCTTTAAAACCTTGGACGGCGACAATATCGCCCGCCTCGGCCTGTTCCAGGTTCTCGCGCCTGTCGGCCCGCATGCGGAACAGGCGCATGACGCGCTCTTCCCTGCCTTTGGCGCAGTTGAGCAAGCGGTCCCCTTCGCGGACGGCGCCGGAATAGAGGCGCAGGAAGAGCGTCCTGCGCCCGCCGCCCATGCCGACCTTGAAGATCAGCGCACAGGTCAGGCCGGCAGGGTCGGCGACTACAACGCTTTCTTCTCCTGTTTCAACATTGACGGCTTTTTGCGGAGGAATGTCCGAAGGACCGGGGAGGTATCGGCATATGGCGTCCAGCACCGGTTGTACGCCTATGTTGCGCAGGGCGGACGCCGCGAAGACCGGCGTCACGCGTCGGGCCAGGGTAGCCTTGCGCAGGGCGGCATCCAGCATGTCCACGGGGATTTCCGCGCCTGTCAGGCAGCGCTCCAGCAGATCGTCGTCCTCCAGACTCAGGGCGTCGAGCAGGGCCTCGCGCCAAGGCGCGGCCAGAGCGGACTCTTCCGCCCCGTAAGGGATGCGCGTGACCGTTCTGCCCTGCTCCTGAGCCCCGAAAAGCAATGTTTCCTGCCGCACCACATCCAGAACACCCCGGAATTCGCCGCCTTCGCCCAGAGGGACGGTCACGGCCAGAGGCCGCGCCCCCAGGCGCCGGCGCATGTCTTCCAACACTGCGGAAAAACATGCTCCGGAGCGGTCCATCTTGTTGATCACGGCCAGACGCGGGATGCCGAAAAAGTCGGCCTGCCTCCACACCGTTTCCGACTGCGGCTCGACCCCCGACACGGCGCAGAATATGCCGACCGCCGCATCCAGAACACGCAGGCAGCGTTCCACTTCCACAGTAAAATCCACATGTCCGGGGGTATCCACCAGATTCACCGCGCAGTCGCGCCAGGGAAAGCTTATGCAGGCCGAGGCAATGGTGATGCCGCGCGCCTGCTCTTCCGGCATGAAATCCATGGTGGCCGCGCCTTCGTGGACTTCGCCCATGCGGTGTATCATATCGGAATAATAGAGTATGCGCTCGGAAAAGGTGGTTTTCCCGGCGTCTATGTGGGCGATGATGCCTATATTGCGCAGATGCTGACAGTCCACGGGAGTATTATCTTCCTTGAAAGCAATTCAAAGTTGAAAATTCTCTAAGGCAATTTGATTTTGACCATAATTCGCCATATTTTTTGTCATTCTGAGCGTAGCGAAGAATCTATCTTTTTGATTTTTTAAGATAGATTCTTCACTGCGCTCCGTGGAGCCTGCCTTGAGGCTTCCGAAGGGTTCAGAATGACGATGCTGCAACAGTTGCAAGCTCTCGGCCGTGCCTCGGAACGATAAGGCACGGCAGATCAAGGTTGAAACGCCTCCTCCGGAAAAAGCGTTCAGGAGGAATATATTTTCAGGCCGCGCGAGCGGAACCATGCCGGCTCAAGATTGGGCAGGATGCGCAGATCTTCGTGCGCGGCGTCGAGTTCCAGAAAAGGGAGCACTTCCCCACCCGTTGCGGGCCGGTTTGTTCCCGAGCGGTTTTCCTCTTCAGGCCGGAGGCGCGGAAGCGGCGGCGCGAGGGAGAGGCAAGGCACGGCCCCGGCATGGGCATAGGCTGCAAGGGCAGGGGCAGGGGCAGGAGGCCCGAGCAGGATCAGCCTGCCCGCGCGGGGATCGGCAAGCTCGCGCAGGATATTCAGCAGGACGTTCTCCGGAACGATCCGCGCGGAGCCCGCGCCGGCCAGTTCCAGAGCGACCGCCGACAGGGCAGGGAAAGATTTTTCCCGGTCGGGCAGAAAGCAGGGGAAAAGAGGCACACCGGCCAGAAGGGCCGGGAGCGTCGCGGCCGGCAGAGAGGCCGGGCAGGGATAGGCGGCGGAACAGATTATGAGGGCAAAGGCCGCCGGCACCTCATGCGTTTCCAGGGTAAAGCCGTCTCGGAAGCGCCTGGTGACGGAGCGGGACGCGTCAAGTTCGCCGTAGATGCGGTACAGGCGGGCTATACATTTCTTCAGCGCCGCCCTGGCCTGAGCCCCCACGCTTTCGTAAGCGGCCGCGGCCTCTTCTTCGTCCAAGGCATAGCTTTCGAGTCTGTCTTCAAGAATCCGGGCAGCTTCATTCATCGTCGTTTTCGGATCTGGGCGGCAAGGTGCGGCCTTCCGCTTCCAGCTTGTCCAAGAAGCGCTGCCGGCAGTCGTAGCTGCAGAAATGCCAGGTATTCGCGCCGTCGCGCACTTTTATCGAGGAATCCGCCTCCACATACGTGTTGCATATCGGGTCCTGAACCATTTCGCCTGCGGCTATCCTGCGTTCCCTGCGTTTGCGGTCATCTTTGTCTTTACGCCCGCGTTCATTGGTGATCAGCTTATAGAGGATGACGACGGCGGCCGCTATAATCAGCCATTTGAGCATGCGCTTCTCCTTGCCCTGCGCCGGGCGCCGTGAAATTCAGGGTTGGCGGATCAGGTCGCCCTCGCGCCTGTATGCGATGCGCAGCAAGGCTTCGCCTATTTCCGGTCCGCCGGGCAACGCAAGGCCGGGAGCGATTTCGGAAAGCGGGACCAAGACAAAGGCGCGCTCCAGTATGCGCGGATGCGGCAGAATCAGCCGTTGCGTATTCATAACCTGATTGCCGAACAACAGCAAATCCAAATCAATAACCCTGGGACCGGAACGCTGTCCGGAGCGGACGCGTCCGATCTCTTCTTCCGTACGCAGCAGGTCGTCGAGCAATTCCGAAGCATCGCGCGGCGGCGCGCAGTCCAAGGCGGCGGTCATGTTGAGAAAAAAAGGCTGGTCTCTGAAATCCTGGGGGTCTGTCCGGAAAACGCGGGATACGGCGAGGACGCGGACGCCCGGGAGCCGGGCCAGACTTTCCAGAGCGGCGGCAAGATTGGCCGCGGGGGCGCCGAGGTTGGAACCGAGAGAGATATACGCTGTACGGGAAGCCGCTCCCGCTTGGGGAAAAAGCGACATCCGAGCCGCCGTCCCTGACGACGCGGCAATGCGTGTACGGGAAGTCACGTCCGCCTGAGGAAAAAGCGATACCGGCACGTGCGCGTTCCTTCGGAAGGCAGGCATCGATCCGGCGCCGGACATCTTTACGAATCAGCCCCGGATGTTCAACAGGGATCCGGTCATTTCGTCCCAGGCCCGGATTACGGCGGCCTGCGCCGTATAGGCGTTTTTCGTGGAAATCATGGTCGTGAACTCCCGCGCAAGATCAGTGTTCGATCCTTCGACCATGCCGTTGATCGTGTCCCGCGCCGTCTGTCCCTCGCGGTAGGCTTCCACCGCCCAGGCATCGTTCGTATTGCCCTGCTGCAGGCGGTCCCAATCCTGGGCTACGGCGGTATCGTAGTTTTCCTGCGTATTGCGCATACCCCTGGCCGCCACATCGTTGGCCATGCGCACATCGTTTTCCGCCAGATGGTTGATTACCGCCGGACCGGGACTCATGTCGCGGAATGTGCCGCCGATGCGCACTCCCTCATCCATCGGCCCGGTTTCCAGCGCCACATAGCGGGCCTTGAAGCCGTCCGTATTCACATTGGCTATGTTGTTGGCCGTTGTCTGCATGACCACATCCAGAGCGGTAAGCGCCGACAGCGGAGGAGAATAGTTGGGCATGGCTCACCTTAATATTATACACCGGCGACAATCGTCTGCAAAAGCTACTCCGCAAACACGGCCCGCGCGGCTTCCCCAAGCTGCCCCGGCGTGACCAGATCGCGCAGAACCACCGGGCGGGCGGCTTTCTCTCCGGCGGGAAACAGGGCTATTACCGGGATGCTGCCGCTGTGCAGCGCCTTCAGAAGTTCGTTGCCCGCCTCCGCGTCACGGGTCAGATCAACCTTTATAGTACGCACATTATAGCGTTTGCGCAAGTCCTCCATGCGGCCCGGACTCAAGGTGGCGTATTCAAGAGCCTTGCAGTTCGGGCACCAGTCGGCCGTAAAATCCAGAAGCATGGGGTCCTTGCCCAGAGCGGCCAAGAAGCGGTCCGCGTCGAATTTTTCCCAGGTCCGGTCGGGGGCAAGGGAATTCAGTCCCCAGACGATGGAAAGAATCAGCAGGGCGCAGGCGGAGCCCCTGGCGGCGATGCGGCGAACCCTGCCGGCGCGCAGATGGCCGATGCTCCCCCACAGCCAGGCGGCTGCAGCCACGGCCAGCAGGTTGTACAGGAAAGGCGCGACCCAGTGCTCCGGCAACAGCGTGCTGATATAAACGACGCTTCCCATGAGCAGAAAACCCAGCAACTGTTCCAGACGCAAGGTCCAGGGACCGGGCCTGGGCAGCAGGTGCACCAGTCCGGGGCGCAGGGACAAGAGCAGATAGGGCAGAGCCATGCCGAGCCCAACGCTGAACACGGCGGGCACAAGCAGGGACAGAGGCCGATTCACGGCCCAGGCCAGCACACCGCCGAGGAGGGGACCACTGCAGGGCGTGGCCAGCAGAGTGGCCAGCATACCGCCGACAAAGGCCTGCCTGCGCGGGTGCCCTTCGCCTCCGACCCGGAGGTTAAGGACAGGCAGGTAGAACACCCCGAACAGGCTGAGTGCCAACAGAAAAAGTATCAGGCCCAGGGCGGCCGGAACGGCCGGCTGCTGGAACAGATCGCCCCACAGCCGCCCCGCTCCCCCGAACAGCAGGGCCAGAACGCAGAACCAGGTCAGTATGCCGGCCGCGAAGAGCAGACAATGCTCCCGAAAGGCCCTGCTCCGCTCCTTTTTGTCGTCCATGGCGGATACGGCGAGCAAGGCGCTGAATTTCAGGCTGATCACCGGCAGCACACAGGGCATGAGATTGAGAATAAGCCCCGCCAGCAGACCGAAAAACAGGGCTTCGCCCAGTGAGGTGATCTCCGTTTCCGTCCTGAAGGGCACAGGCTGCAGGGAGGCGAATCTGCCGCCCGCTGTCGCGCCTTCCGTCGTCCCGCCGGGCGCGACAAAGGCGCCGAGGTCGGAGCCTCCGGCAAAGGCAGGGTCGGCGGTGGTATGCAGGGTGCCGGAAGGGGGCGGAATGAGCACGCTTTCACCGGCCTCGAAGTCCTCCAGCCAAGCCTCGTCTTCGGCACGGGGCAACATGGACACGTCGCGGGCGGAAAAATCCAGGTTCAGGGAAACGGAAACAGGCGTGCAGTTGCGCTCCGAGCAGAGCAGACCGCTTATGTTCACCCGCAGGGAGGAACCGCCCAGGCCTTCAGGCGCGGGAAATTGCGTCCAGAAGGTGACAGGCCCGGCATAGACCGGGGGATTGTCGCCCTCCATGCCGGGGAAACGCAGGGATGCGAAGCGCGTTTCTTTTTTCGGCGTCGCGGGCGGAGCGCGCACCGGCAGGCTTTCTTCGTCCGCCGTCCCGGAAAGCCCGGCGCGTCCCGGCGCGGGTATTGAAGGGCGCGGCCCGCGCATGGGAAAGGCCGCCGCCGCCTGAACGCTTGCCTGTACGGAGGTCGGCAATCCTTCTTCGCTTTCAGAGCCGTACAGATAGCTGTCGGCCGGCGGAACCAGGGTCAGGGCCAGCAAAACGGAAGGCCCGGCTCCCGTCCTGTCCGGTCGGGCGGTCGGAGATGCCGCCGAGGGGAATGCAACCGGGGAGGAAAGGGGCGGTTCCCGGTTCAGGTAAAAAGCCTGCCGATATATCACGAGGCCGCCGTTCTTCCGGAAATCTTCTGACAGGCCCGACCCGTGGTCGGGGCGGGCAGCGCCGGCGGGGGAAACCGCCGCGAGCAGGTACAGAAGCAACGGAACGAAGACGCGCATGCGGCAATACTCTCAAGTTTCAGATCAGGCCGGGTAAAGCGCGGCGGATTATGGGGTTGCCCGGCCTTTCCCGATCCTGCCTTTACTTTTGTCCGTTTCTGCGCGCGGAAAGAGGTTTGAAGCGGGCGCGAGGGGCGCTCCGGCCGGCAACAGGCCGAAGTTTTCCGCTTCCCCGTTCAGGGCGCCGGAAGGCGGGCCTTCCTTTTCATCCACGGGAACGCCGAGCTGAGCCAGCATCAGGGCGGATTTTCCGGGCATCACCGGCAGGAGGTGCAACGCTGTTTTGCGCATGCATTCCAGAAGCGTATAGAGCACCGTATCCAGGCGCTCCTGGTCGCCGGCGGCGGCCAGGGTCCAGGGCGCGCTTGCGTCCACATATTTGTTCAGGGCGCGCACCAGATTCCAGAGCGCCTCCAGAGCATCGGAAAAGGAAGATCCGGCGAAGAGGCGTTGAAAATCCGCCAAACTGTCGGAAGCCAGACTTTTGAGATCTCGCTCCGTTTCCGTATCCGCTCCCGGGGCGGGAACCTTGCCGGAGCAATAACGCGCGGCCATGGTCAGCACGCGGGAGAACAGATTGCCGAGGTCATTGGCCAAATCGGCGTTGTAACGGACCGTCAGCGCCTCTTCGGAAAAATCGGCGTCGGAGCCGAAGCGCATCTCGCGCAGGAGGAAGTAGCGGAAGGCGTCAAGGCCCAGGCTGCGCGCCGTTTCTAGGGGCGGAACCACGTTGCCTATGCTCTTGGACATCTTGGCCGCGCGCGAGAGCCAGTATCCGTGCACATGCAGCCGGCTGTACAGGGGCAGGCCGGCCGCCATGAGCATGGTCGGCCAGAATACGGCGTGCGGCTTGAGTATGTCCTTGGCAACCAGATGTTCCCCCGGCCAGAAATGTTTGAATTCCGCGCTTTCCGGGCCGCCCAGAGCCGTAAAATAGGCCAGCAGGGCGTCGAACCAGACATAGCAGACATAGTCAGGATCAAAGGGCAACTCAATGCCCCAGTCCAGACGCGCCTTGGGCCGCGAAATACATAAATCATCAAGAATGTCGCCTTCCAGCAGGGCCAGCGCCTCGGAACGGTAGCGCTCCGGGCGGATAAAGCCGGGGTTGTCCAGAATATGCTGTTTCAGCCTGTCCTGATAGCGGGACATACGGAAAAAGTAATTTTTCTCGTTTATATACTCCGGCTTGACCCGATGTTGCGGGCAGACCCCGTCTTCCAGCTCTTTTTCCGTGTAGAAGCGTTCGCAACCGTAGCAGTAGCAGCCGCCGTACTCCCCGAAATATATATCCCCGGTCTCGTAAATTTTTTGCAGAAAGGCGCGGACGACTTCCCTGTGTTCCGGGGAGGAGGTGCGCACAAAGCGCGCGGGCTCGGCGTCCAGTTCCGGCCACAGGGCGCGGAAGGCGGCGCTCATCTCGTCGGTGAACTTGCGCACCGGCCGGCCGGACCGGGCGGCGGCCTGCACGATTTTGTCCCCGTGTTCGTCCGCGCCGGTGATGAACATGGCCTCCCTGCCCGTCAGGCGGGCGAAACGGGTCATGGCGTCGGCTACTATGGTGGTGTATGCGTGGCCCAGGTGTGGTGCGGCGTTGACATAATAAATGGGTGCGGTGAGATAGTAAGGGGTCATACAGGTTCTCTGTGTGCTTCAAGGTGTTTTATATCCGCGGCCTGCCCGTCCGGCGAGGGGATCCCGATCTTCGACGCGTTGCGGCTTCCGGCTTTCCCATTCCTCAAGGCCGACTTCCTTTTCTTCCCCGTCTTCGGCAAGGACGGCTATGCTCCGGCTGAGCATATTGGCGCGCAGGACCTTAAAAATCCCCATGCTGGTCGAGTATTTTTTTCCCGGCTTGGGACAGCGGCGGTTGAATTCCTCGTAATTTTCCTGCTCAAAGGAAAGACAGCAGAGCAGGCGCCCGCACATGCCGGAAAGTTTGGCGGGGTTGAGAAAAAGGCTCTGCTCCTTGGCCATGCGTATGGTCACGGGGGCAAACTTGCGCAGGTAGCGGTGGCAGCAGCAGACCATGCCGCAGTTACCCAGTGCGCCGACCATCTGGGTTTCGTGGCGCACGCCTATCTGGCGCAGTTCGATGCGGGTGCGGTAGGTATGCACCAGATCCTTGACCAGTTCGCGGAAATCAATGCGGGCCGGCGCCGTGAAATAAAAGATGATCTTGCTGCGGTTGTGCAGCACTTCCACGTCCACCAGTTTCATATCCAGGTTGCGGCGCTTGATACAGCTTTTGCAGAAGGCTGCGGCCTCCGAGGCCAGTATTGAATTTTCCGCGTGGCGGGCGATGTCCTCGGCCGCGGCGATGCCGCTCAAGGTGCCGGGGCAGGCGTTGCCGTTGTCGGAATGCACGGATTCTTCCACGCCGTACAGGATGCTGTCCACCGTACCCAACACCCTTCCCTGTTCGGTGTCTACCAGAACCTTGTCGCCGGGGCTTACGGCAAGCCCTTTGCCGGGGAAAAAATATACCTGTCCGCCCCGGCGCAGGCGCACACCGAGGTAGCGTTCGTTTTCTTTTTTGTCCTCTGTTTCCAACGCCCTTTCTCCAGCCGGCGCTGCATCCGCCGAGTTTTCTTTTTTCCCTTTTTCCTCCGCTCCTGTCAATGCGCGAAAAACATTGCCGAGTCTGCCGCTCCCTGTTATAAAAAATTATATTGCACAGAGCGGGAAAGGCACATTATGGAACAGTTGTCGATATTTCTTGAAAACAAGGTCGGACGTCTGGCCGAAGTCACCGAGGTGCTCAAGGACGCCGGAGCCGATATCCGGGCGCTTTCTCTGGCCGACACTTCCGAATTCGGCATTCTGCGCCTGATCACGGACAAGCCCCATGACACCTGCGTCACCCTCAAAGAGCGGGGTTTCACCGTCAGCCTGACCCCGGTAACGGCCGTGGCAATGCCGGACCGCCCCGGCGCCTTGTGCGGGATACTCAGACTGCTTGAAGCGGGAGGGATAAACGTGGAGTATATGTACGGCTTCCACGCCGGTCCCGCGGCTGAAGCCCTGCTGGTATTCCGTTTCGACAAGGGCGCGCCGGCTCTGGATATTCTGCGCAGGAACAAGGTCCGTTTTCTGTCCGGCGCGGAAGGTTGAGGCGCCGGAGGGGACGGTGTTTTTTTTCGGCAGCGCGGGCGCGTGATGCGGTATTTCCCGATTTTTCTGAATCTTGCCGGCAAAAAAGTGCTGATCATCGGCGCAGGAGCCGTGGGCAGACGCAAGTTGCGCGCCGTATTGCAGGCCGCCCCCCTGAACGTGACCCTGGTCGATCCCCGCCTATCCCCTGCGGAGGTGGAAGAAGCAGCAAGGCAAGGCGTGGAATGCCGTCTGCGGACCTTTCGCCCGGAAGATCTGGACGGGCAGGACATGGTCTTTGTCGCCGGGTCGGACCGGGAAGCCGACGCAGCGGCGGCCGCGCTCTGCGCGCAACGGCGCATCCTGTGCAACTGCGCCGATGTCCCGGAGGAGGGAAATTTTTTCGTGCCTGCGCACTTTTACCGGGAAGGGCTGTGTCTGGCCGTCGGCACGGAAGGCAAAAGCCCGGCTCTGGCCCGGCTCCTGCGTGAAGAGCTTGAAGCCTTCGTAGGTGCGCGTTTTGATACCCTGCTCAAATTGCTGGAACGCATGCGTCCGCGTCTGCTGGAACTCGGCCTGGGCTCGGAGGCCGATGCCGGGGTATTCCGCTCTCTTGTCCGGTCGCCTCTGGCCGAACATCTTGAAAAAGGCGAGGCTCGGCAGGCGGAGGAACTGTTGCGCGGGATTCTGCCGGCTCCGCTCCGGTCCCGCGCGGGGGAATTTCTGCATGGATTATGAACGGCTGTTTTCCATCGCTGTGCTTCTGCTCTATTCACTGGGGGCCTTCGGGATTCTCATGGGCGCACTGTCCATGCGTCCCTCCCTGCGCAAGGCCGCCGGCCGGCTGACCCTGGCCGGCTTCGCCCTGCACAGCGTATCCTTGTTGTACGCCTTCATCACCGTGGGACACGAGGCTTTTTCCGCGGGCCGGAACATACAGTTTCTGGCCTGGTGTGTGATCGTTCTGTATCTTGCGGCCGGACGGCGGCTGCGTTATCCTTTTCTGGGTCTGACGGCCGCTCCGCTTGCCCTGTTGCTCTACATACTGTCCATGCGTCTGGCCGGGGTAAAAAATATCCTGCCGGAACACTTCTCCGGGCTCTTCTTCGGCCTGCACATCTGGTCCCTGTACCTGAGCTTCGGCCTGCTGGCCATGGCCTTCGGGGCCGGGCTGCTTTTTATCTACACCGACGGCAGGATAAAAAAGAAAAAATCGCCGGCCCGCTTTACCTTGGACATGCCCTCTCTGGACGGTTGCGACCGCATCAACAGGGTCGCCGTGACAGCGGGTTTTCCTCTGTTTACCTTGGGTCTTATGGCGGGCTTCGTCTGGGCGCCGGTAATCAGCGCCGCTGCCGAAAATCCCAAAGTTCTGCTCTCGCTCTTCATCTGGTGTTTGTACGCCCTGCTCTTTTACCGGCGCGTCGCCCTGGGCTACAGGGGGAGAAAGACCGCCGTCATGGCCATAGCCATTTTCGCCGTTTCCGTCCTGTCTCTGCTTACGGATCATCTGTTCTCCCACCACAGCACCGGGCTTATGTCCTGATATGAACAGCGAACTACATCTCGTAGGCCTGAATCACAAGACGGCCCCGGTGGAGGTGCGGGAGCGTTTCGCGCTCAGCGATCCCCTGCGCGAGGAGCGGCTTTTCGCCGCCGTGCGCAGATCCCTCAGCGAATACTTCGCTCTCTCGACCTGCAACAGGGTGGAACTGCTCGGCGTGGGAGGTCCGGACGCGCCTGCGGAAAGCCTGATCCCGGCCTGGGCGGAGGCGGCGGACGAGGATGCCGGGCGGTTGCGGCCGTATCTGTACACGCATTCCGGTCCCGCCGCCGCCGGGCATCTCTTTGCCGTAGCCTCCGGGCTGGATTCCATGGTCATCGGGGAACCGCAAATCCTGGGGCAGATCAAGGCAGCCTACCGGGCGGCCCTGGGGCGCGGCGGCTGCGGGCTTATTCTCAACCGGCTGATGCACAAGACTTTTTCCGTTGCCAAGCGGGTGAGGACCGAAACCGGGACGGCAGCCGGGGCGGTGTCCGTCAGTTACGCGGCCGTGGAATTGGCCAAGCGCATTTTCGAGGACATGAGCCGTATCCGGGCCATGCTCATCGGAGCCGGGGAAACGGCCGAACTGGCTGCCGCGCATCTGGTCGGTGCCGGCGTGTCTTCCGTGCTGGTGGTCAACCGCACGCCCGAACGCGCCGAGCAGCTCGCCGCGTCTTTCGGCGGTCGCGCCGCGCCTTTTGAAAAGCTTTTTGAGCATCTGGCCGAGGCCGACATCGTCGTCAGTTCCACAGGTTCGCAGGAAACCATAGTCCGGGCCGCGGACATGCGCGGGGTCATGCGCAGGCGCAGGAACCGGCCGGTGTTCATCATAGATATCGCCGTGCCCAGGGATGTGGACCCGGAAGTGAACAATCTGGATAACGTCTATCTCTATGACATAGACGACCTCAGGGAAGTGGTGGAGGCAAACATGGGCCGGCGCCGCGAGGAGGCTGCGCGGGGGCGGGCCATCGTAGACGAGGAAGCGGAACATTTCCGCGCCTGGATGTGCTCCCTCGACCTTCAGCCCACCATCGTGGACATCGTGGACAGAGGAGAACGGATCGCCGGGCAGGAACTGGAGCGCACGCTGAAACGCCTGGGACCGTTGCCCGCCGGCGGCACGGACATCCTGAAGGCGGCATTCCTTTCCCTGGCCGGGAAACTCAACCACGAGCCGCTCATGTATCTCAAAGGCCGATACCCCGGGAGGGGCGCGGCGGGTGATGCGCACATCGCCGCGGTGCGCGATGTTTTCAACCTTGACAACGAATGTACGCCTGATAAATACCGCAAAGGCCGCTGACGGCCTGCGGGCTTTGTTCCCGCAACAATTTTTGTGAGAACAGAATGAGAACATACAGTATAGACCAACTGGACGAAAAGGATATCGCAGCCGTGAACGCCCGGCTGCTGGACATGAACCTGCAGGCCGGACTGGAGGGAGTCTACCGTCTGCCGGTTCCGGAAAATATGCTTTCCCGCATACAGGCGGAACACGTGGAAGAATGCGGGCCGTACTGTCTGGCATTGGAAGTGGGGGGGGGCAGCATTCACATGGAATTGCTGGTGCGCGGCCTCGGGCGCATAAGCTGCGAATGCGTGGCCTTTGCCCCGGAAGAACTGCGCAATTGCATGATCAGGTATCTTGAGGGCATGCTTACGGAACTCGGGATCACTTTTTAACCGTTCCCGTCATGCCCGGCGACATTCCCACCCTGCCCGCGGACCTGAAGGACATGCCTGCGCGGGGAGCGCATTTTTGTCTCAACATCCTGCGTTTCATGGAAAAAAAACTCGGACTGCGTCTGCGCGGGACGAAAGTCCTGCTTGCCTTCTCCGGAGGGGCGGATTCCAGCGCGTTGCTTCTTGCGTTGCATTGCCTCGGTCGCAAGGCCGGCTTCACCCTTGCCGCCGCGCATCTGGACCACATGCTGCGTCCTTCTTCCGCCTCGGAGGCGGATTACTGCCGGCGTTTCTGCGCGCAAGCCGGGGTGGAATGTCTGGTCGGCCGGCGGGATGTGGGCAAACTCAGCCCTCGTTCCGCAGGACTTGAAGAAAAAGCAAGGGCGGCCCGATACGTCTTTCTGGCGGAAAAGGCCGAAGAAAGCGGCGCGGACTTTGTAGCCTTGGGGCACAACAACAACGATCTGGCTGAAGATATCCTGATGCGTCTTATCCGGGGAGCGGGATGGCCAGGGCTTGCGGGGATGAAGGCGTTCGACGCGGGGCGTTCTCCGGAGCCTTCTGCGGAGGAAAGCGCGGCATGCTTCGGCGATGCGGAGCGGCATTCCTTTGCCTTGGTCCGCCCCCTGCTGTATACGCCGCGTGCGGACATAGAGGATTTTCTGAAGTGCTCGGGCATCGGGTGTCTACATGACGAGAGCAATGCGGACAGGCATTTTTTCCGCAACCGTGTTCGGCTGGACATAGTTCCTCTGCTGTCTGCCGAGAACCCGGCTTTTCTGCGCGCGGTCAGGGCGTTGCACATGCAGGGAGAGGTGGACAGGGAATATTTCGCGGCTTTTGCGGCGGATTTTGCCCTTGCATCGGGGAGCGGGAAAATTTTTATCGAGCGGGAACGTCTTGCCGCATTGCCCAAGGCGTTGCGCCTACGCCTGTATAAAAAAATTCTGGACGAACTCGGTCCGGGGCAGGTCCGCTTTTTTTCCCTGTCGGCTCTGGACGATCCCTTGCCGGCCGGGCGCGGGCAGGCGAAACATCTCTTCCCCGGCGGCAAAAGCGCTCTAGTGGGGCACAAGGGTATACTTTTCCGCGGGGCGGGTCCGGACATGCGTTTACCCTGACGGACCGGCGGACGGCTTGACAACCGGGAGACGGCGTTGCTATGAATACAGCGCATATGCAACGTCTTTGCCGGGCCTATAGCTCAGTTGGCAGAGCCTCCGGCTCATAACCGGACTGTCCGAGGTTCGAATCCTCGTGGGCCCACCATATTCTTTACTGATTTCAAAGCATAAAGGAAATTTTGATAAAAGCCGGCATGCGTGTCATACGGCGGCGCATATTCCATTATGCGCCGACCTGTGATAGGATGCGGTCGAAGTTTTGTTGCACTCATCAACCGCAAGCTGCCGGAAGGAGGAGGATATCATGCCGCTGATCGGTCCCAAAAACATGTTCGGGAAGGCGTACAAGGAAGGTTATGCCGTAGGCGCGTTCAACGTCAACAATATGGAGATTATCCAAGGAATTATGCAGGCCGGCGCCGAGGAAAAAGCGCCGATCATCCTTCAGGTTTCCGCCGGCGCCCGCAAGTACGCGGGCCAGAATTACATAGTCAAGTTGATTGAGGCGGCGTTGCTGGAAACGGAGCTTCCGGTAGTTCTGCATCTGGATCACGGGCCTGATTTTGAATTGTGCAAAGCTTGCATAGACGGGGGCTTCACCTCGGTGATGATAGACGGTTCGCATCTGCCTTTTGAAGAAAATATCGCCCTTACCGCGAAGGTTGTCGCCTATGCCCATGACCGCGGCGTATGGGTGGAAGCCGAACTGGGGCGCATTGAGGGCGTCGAGGATGACGTGAAGGCGGAAAAAAGCGTGTATACGGACCCTGACCAGGCCAAGGAATTCATTGAGCGCACGGGTTGCGATTCTTTGGCCGTTGCCATCGGGACCAGCCACGGCGCATACAAATTCAAGGGCGATGCCAAATTGGATTTTCCGCGCCTGGAAAAGATAAGTGAGTTATTGCCCGGTTATCCGCTGGTGTTGCACGGATCATCCAGTGTGCCGCAAGAATTTGTGGAAATGTGCAACAAATACGGGGGCCGGGTAGGCGGTGCGCGCGGCGTGCCCGAGGATCTGTTGCGCAAAGCCGGAACGCTCGGCGTATGCAAGATCAATATAGACACGGACATACGCTTGGCGATGACGGCCAGCATCAGGAAATATTTTGCGGAGCACCCGGCGGACTTTGACCCGCGCGCGTACTTGAAGCCGGCACGGGAAGCGGTCAAAAACATGGTACGGCATAAACTCAAGAATGTGCTCGGTTGTTCCGGCAAGGCATGATTCCGGTTCCAAAACAAAAATGTTTTGATTTTTGCTTTGGAGCCGGAAAGCACGTCAGGATGCCGTACCGAAATGCGAAGCATTTCGCGAGGCAAGGCGCAACAGCGCTTGCGCCGCAGCCGCCGCTGCAAAACTGCAAAGATGCCGTTTTGAAGTGAAAATCATAATGAGACCGAGTGATGAGGGCGCGGCGGGGTTCTGAAAGTAAATGCACCGTTGCGGGCTTGTGTTCTTGACTGCCGTGAGTTAGAAGCAGCCCTTTGCGGAGAGGTGTCCGAGCTGGCCGAAGGAGCACGACTGGAAATCGTGTATACTCAAAAGGTATCCAGGGTTCGAATCCCTGCCTCTCCGCCAGATAAGAATATCATGAAGTCCCGTAAAGCCTAAAAAGCCTTGCGGGACTTAACTTTTTATGGATACGTCCGTCTATTGTCCTCTCACAAAGTCTATGGACATACCAAGGCTTTCTTGGTACATTCCTTGGAACGGAGGTGATCCGAGAGGACGCCGCGACAAAGATACCAAGAATTCTGGAGAGCCTACGGACAGAGGGAGGAGAGATGAACAAACTGACGGATACTTTTTTGCGGGCCGTCAAGGTCACGGGGAAAGTCCAGAAAAAAGCCGATGGCGGCGGGCTGTACATCCATGTTTCACCTTCCGGAGGGAAACTCTGGCGCATGGCGTACAGCTTTGACGGAAAACAAAAGACGCTGAGCCTTGGCGCATATCCCGCCGTGAGTTTGAAAGACGCCCGCCAGAAACGGGAAGAGGCCAAAGAACAGCTTGCCAAGGGCATTGATCCTGGAGAGCACAAACGCGCCGTCAAGGCCGCTGCTACGGCAAATGCCAAAGCGCAAGCCGCTACTTTTGAGGTTGTGTCCCGCG
>JAISRC010000075.1 GCA_031273845.1 Desulfovibrio sp. | reverse complement strand
CCCGTTGAAATAGCAGGATCGCAAATGAGCATGTCCACTTAAATTTTTAGCAATGATAACCAGTGGATTTTTCTATATAAATTCCAAGCTTTCCATTCTCGTTAGCCGGACAACATTGCTCTGCCTTGAAATATCGGCAAACCTGAGTTATGTTTCAGACAGGAGAGAATCCGGACATATGAAAAAAAAGCCGTTGTTACCGACAAACGACTATGTATTCAAAAAAATATTCGGCGAAAAGATGTTCGCTTTGGCCGACTTTCTGCAAAAGGTGTTGGAGCTTCCCGTTGAGGAATACAAACGTCTGGAAGTGATTGATCCCAATCTGTTGCCGGAAGACATTGAAAATAAGCATTGTGTTTTGGATATAAAGCTCTATACACATAGCGGCAATGCTGTCGATATCGAAATTCAGGTAAAATATCAGACGAATATCTGGAAACGAATACAGTATTATACTGCAAAATTACTTGCTGAACAATTGAAAAACAAAGGTAAATATCAAAAAATACCGCATGTGATAACTATACTTATTGCTGATTTTGTACTGATAAAGGAAAATGAAACATATCACCACTGCTTTCGTTTATATGATGAAAAAGCTAAAGTCCGCTATCCTGACTCTATTGAGATTGATATATTGGAAATCACCAAAGTTCCTAAAGAAGATCAAACGGACCTTGGTAATTGGATGCATTTTTTTGCGGCAAAAGAAGAGGAGGAATTTGAGATGCTTTCACAAACCAATCCCGCTATAGCAGAAGCCTGGGGTGTCATCAAACATTTGAGCGCGGATGAATCAGCCCGTATGATTGCTGAATCCAGAGACAAAGCACTTATGGATATAGAATCTTGGGTATCCGACGCACTGGAGGAGGGGCGACAGGAAGGGCGGCAGGAAGGGCGACAGGAAGGGGAACGGGAAAAAGCGTATATGATTGCGAAAAATCTCCTGCAAGAAAAAATGCCTGTTGCAACAGTTGTCAGGCTTACCAACCTGTCGCTTGAGGAAGTAAAGCGAATATCCGCTGGACTTTCACAGTAGCGTAGTTCCTTTCCGCCTCGCCGGACGATTTTCCCCGCCGGATTCCGCTTTCCCTGTTTATGGGATGCGCGAATCCGGCGGGGTGTTTTTAGAGCATTTCAAAGTTGAATATGCTCCATCAGTTTATTTCAACCAACAGTGGGTTGTCTTCCAGTTCTTCCAGGAACTTGTCCGGGCGTTCCTTTTGTTCCGGCACCTGGATGTCCGCATGCACATATTCCCTGTAGCCGGTGCCGGCCGGGATGAGCCGCCCGACGATGACGTTTTCCTTGAGACCGCGCAAGGCGTCGGACTTGCCGCGCAGGGCGGCCTCGGTCAGCACCTTGGTCGTCTCCTGGAAGGAGGCGGCGGAGATGAAACTGGAGGTGGTCAGGGATGCCTGGGTAATGCCCAGCACCAGAGGTTCGGCCGTGGCCGGGGTACGGCCTTCGGCAACGGCTTTGGCGTTTTCATCCTTGAATTCCTGCTTGTCCACCTGCTCGCCTACCAGGAAACTGGTCATGCCCGGATTCAGTATCTGCACCTTGCGCAGCATCTGGCGCACGATCACTTCTATGTGTTTGTCGTCTATGCCCACGCCCTGAAAGCGGTAGACGTCCTGAATCTCATCCACAAGATAGGCGGCCAGATATTTTTCGCCCCGCGTGCGCAGGATGTCGTGCAACTCGGGATGCCCTTCGGTCAGCAGTTCCCCGGCTTCCGCGAAATCGCCGTCACCCACGGTGATGTGTTTGCCCTTGGGTACCAGATATTCCCTGGCCTCGCCCGTTTCCGGGGTCACGACCAGCTTGCGCTTGCCCTTGGATTCGCCGGCGTAGGACACGGTGCCGTCTATCTCGGAAACCACGGCCATATCCTTGGGTTTGCGCACCTCAAAGAGTTCCGCCACGCGGGGCAGACCGCCGACTATGTCTTTGGTCTTTGAAGATTCGCGGGGTTTGCGGGCAAGGGTGTCGCCAGCCTCTATCTCCTGCCCGTCGCTGACCATGAGCAGTGCCCCCACGGGCAGAGGGTAGGAAGCGGGAATTGCCGAGCCGGGCCGGGTTTTCACGGCCCCGTTTTCGTCGCACACGGAAATGGTGGGCCGGAAGTTGGTGGTCCTGTATTCAATGATGCTGCGCGTGGCCATTTGCGTGGCTTCATCCGTTTTCTCCTGCATGGTTTTACCCTCCAGGATATCCGTGAAACGGATGACGCCGCGCACTTCAGAAACGAAAGGTTCGTTGAAAGGATCCCATTCGGCGATGAGCGTGCCGTTCTTCACGTCTTCATTCTCGCGCACGAGCAACCTCGAACCGTTGGGCAGGAGGTATTTTTCCCGTTCGCGCCCCTGCTCGTCCACGATGCTCACCTGCCCGCTTTTGCCGAGCACCATGCTCTGCCCGTCGCGGTTCAGGACGGCCTTGACGCGGGAGAAGATGACGCGTCCGGCGTTCTGGGCGCTTATGCCGGAACGCTCGATTTCACGCGAGGCCGTGCCGCCGATGTGGAAGGTGCGCATGGTGAGCTGGGTGCCGGGTTCGCCGATGGACTGGGCGGCGATGATGCCCACGGTTTCGCCTATGTTGACGAGGTGTCCGCGCGCCAGATCCCGCCCGTAGCAGGCGGAGCACACGCCCCGTTCCGAGCGGCAGGTCAGGGCGGAACGGATGGTCAGGGAATTGACCCCGGCCTCGTCCAGGACCTGGGCCGCGTGCTCGTCGATCAGCGTGTCGGCCGGTAAAAGCACTTCACCGCTCTCGGGGTGCAGTACGGGGTACAGGGTGACGCGTCCGACGGCGCGCTCGGAGAGACGCACCTTGATGTCCCCGCCCTTGACCAGATGGGTGAGTTCGATGCCGTCCACGGTGCCGCAGTCGTCCTCGCTGATGATCACGTCCTGCACCACGTCCACAAGACGCCGGGTGAGATAGCCGGAGTTGGCCGTTTTCAGGGCCGTGTCCGCCAGACCCTTGCGCGCGCCGTGGGTGGAGTTGAAGTACTGGGAAACGTCCAACCCCTCGCGGAAACTGGAGATGATGGGGGTCTCGATGATTTCGCCCGAAGGCTTGGCCATCAGTCCGCGCATCCCGGCAAGCTGGCGCATCTGGTCCTGGTTGCCGCGCGCGCCGGAAGTGGACATCATGTAGATGGGGTTGAAACTCTGGTTGATCCTCTTTTCCCCGGTTTCCCGGTCCACCGCCGCTTCGTGGGATATCGCCCGGACCATTTCGGTCGAAACGTCCTGGGTCGCCTTGGTCCAGACGTCCACCACCTTGTTGTATTTTTCCGTGCGCGTGATGATGCCGTCCCGGTACTGGCGCTCTATGTCTTCCACCTCGGCCTTGGCCGTGGCGATGATCTCCTTCTTGGCCGCCGGTATGGTCAGATCCTTGACGCCTATGGTCACGCCGGCCCTGGTGGCATACTCGTATCCCAGATCCTTCAGTCGGTCGCAGAGGATGACCGTGGCCTTGGTGCCCGCATCGCGGTATGCGGAACTCACCAGTTTGGCGATGTTCTTTTTGGAGAGCACGCAGTTGACGTTTTCAAAGGGGATGCCTTCGGGCAGGATGTCGCGCACCAGAATGCGCCCGGCCGTGGTATCCACCAGCACGCCGTCTATGCGCACCTTGATTTTGGCGTGCAGGGCCAGCGCGTCGGCGTCATAGGCGGCGATCACTTCCCAGGGGTCGCAGAAAATCTTGCCCTCGCCCTTTTCAAAGTCACGGTCCACGGTCATGTAATAAAGGCCGAGCACGATGTCCTGGCTGGGCACGATGACCGGGCTGCCGTTGGCCGGGGAAAGGATGTTGTTGGTGCTCATCATGAGCACGCGGCATTCGATCTGCGCTTCCAGAGACAGGGGAAGGTGCACGGCCATCTGGTCGCCGTCGAAGTCCGCGTTGTACGCCGAGCAGACCAGAGGGTGCAGTTGTATGGCCTTGCCCTCCACAAGCAGGGGTTCAAAGGACTGGATGCCGAGGCGGTGCAGGGTGGGGGCGCGGTTGAGCATGATCGGGTATTCGCGCACCACTTCTTCCAGAATGTCCCAGACCACCAGTTCTTCGCGCTCCACCATTTTTTTGGCGCTCTTGATGGTCGATGCCAGTCCCCGTTCCTCCAGCTTGGCGTAGATGAAGGGTTTGAAGAGTTCCAGGGCCATCTTTTTGGGCAGCCCGCACTGGTGCAGCTTCAGCTTGGGACCGACCACGATGACCGAACGTCCGGAATAGTCCACGCGTTTGCCGAGCAGATTCTGGCGGAAACGGCCCTGTTTGCCCTTGATCATGTCGGACAGGGATTTGAGGGGCCTGCCGTTGGTCCCGGTAATGGCCCGGCCGCGTCTGCCGTTGTCGAAGAGGGCGTCCACGGCTTCCTGCAGCATGCGCTTTTCGTTGCGGATGATGATGTCCGGCGCGCCGAGTTCTATGAGCCGTTTCAAGCGGTTGTTGCGGTTGATGACCCGGCGGTAGAGGTCGTTCAGGTCCGAGGTGGCGAAACGGCCGCCGTCCAGGGGCACCAGGGGACGCAGTTCCGGCGGGATGACCGGGATGACTTCCAGAATCATCCATTCCGGCTTGTTGCCCGATTCCAGAAAGGCCTCGACGATCTTCAGGCGTTTGGTGAGTTTTTTCTTCTTGGTCTGCGAACGCGTGGCCTGGGATTCCTCGCGCAGGTGCACGCGCAGTTCCTCAAGGTTGAGTTCCTCAAGCAGGGAGCGCACCGCTTCGGCGCCCATGCCCACGGTCAGGTCTTCCTCGTTGTAGCGGTCCAGCACCTGCAGATACTGGTCTTCCGAAATCACCTGCAGTTTTTGCAGGGTGGTTTTGCCGGGGTCCAGCACGATGTGGGAGTCGAAGTAAAGCACCTTTTCCAGATCGGCCATGGTGATGTCCAGGAGCGTGCCGATCTTGGAAGGCAGGGTTTTCAGGAACCAGATGTGAGCCACCGGAGCGGCCAGTTCTATGTGTCCCATGCGTTCACGCCGCACCTTGGAGGCGATGACCTCCACGCCGCATTTTTCGCAGACTATGCCTCTGTGCTTCATGCGCTTGTATTTGCCGCAGTTGCACTCGTAGTCCTTGACCGGGCCGAATATCTTGGCGCAGAACAGCCCGTCCCGCTCCGGCTTGAAGGTGCGGTAATTTATGGTTTCAGGTTTTTTGACCTCGCCGTACGACCACTCCCGGATGGATTCGGGCGCGGCGATGGATACCTGTATGGATTTCAGGTTTTTTATATTGGCAACGGTGGCCGTTGAGCCTCGGACCGTGAAAAGATCATCCAGTGTCATGCCGGTACCTGCCGTTTTTTAGAATGATTCCCGCAGGGAAACCCTGAACGCCGGCCGTCGGGCCGATGTTCCGCAAAGGACATGAACCGGCCGAAAAGCATCTTTTCCGGCCGGCAATCCTGCTTTGAAAAGTTTATGTTTCAACGCACACACCAGTAATTGCGTCATGCGTCTTCAGGCTCGCCCGGTCCGAAAGTTTCTCCGCCGGCAAGGGCCGGGGAGCCTTCTTCTTCATCGCTTTCCTCATCCGCCTCCCGGCCGGCGCCGAATGAATCGGCAAAGACTTCCTCCGCCTCGCGCCGGGCGGCGCGTTCCGCCACCGGGTCCGTCCAGACGTCCGCATCGTTGTGTATGTACATGCCGGTTCCGGAGCGCTTGGGCCGCTTCTTGCCTTCTTCCTGATGCAGGGTGACGTCCAGCCCCAGGCTCATGAGTTCCTTGACCAGCACGTTGAAGGATTCTGGCAACCCCGCTTCCAGGAAGTTCTCGCCCTTGACGATTTTTTCGTACATTTTGACGCGCCCTGTCACGTCGTCGGACTTGACGGTGAGGAATTCCTGAAGCAGATAGGCCGCGCCGTAAGCTTCCAGCGCCCACACTTCCATTTCGCCGAGGCGCTGCCCGCCGAACTGGGCCTTGCCGCCCAGCGGCTGTTGCGTCACCAGCGAATAGGGGCCGGTGGAGCGCGCGTGCAGTTTTTCATCCACAAGGTGGTGCAGTTTCAGCATATACATCACGCCGGTCGTCACCTTGTTGCGGAAAGCCTCGCCCGTACGTCCGTCGTACAGGGTGATTTTCCCGTCGTCAGGCAACTCGGCCTTTTTCAGCCAGTTCCAGATTTCGTCCTCGGACGCGCCGTCGAAAACCGGGGTTTTGGTCACTACGCCCGCGCGCAGGCCGCGCACCGCCTCCAGGAATTCCTCGTCCCCGAGTTCGTCGATGACAGCGGAGGTGATTTCACTGTCGAAGACGTCCTTGACCTGCCCGCGCAGGTCGGCCGCGGCTATCCCGCTGTCCACAAGGGCGGCGAGCTGCGTACCCAGTTCCTTGGCCGCCCAGCCCAGGTGCGTTTCCATAATCTGGCCTATATTCATGCGCGAGGGCACGCCCAGGGGATTAAGCACTATGTCCACCGGACGCCCGTCCGCGAAAAAGGGCATGTCTTCGACGGGCAGGATGCAGGACACCACGCCCTTGTTGCCGTGTCTGCCCGCCATCTTGTCGCCCACGTTCAGCTTGCGTTTGACGGCTACATAGACCTTGACCATCTTGATCACGCCGGGGGGCAGGTCGTCGCCCTCCGTAACCTTGCCGCGCTTGGCTTCATACAGGGATTTTATAAAGGACAGGCTGCGTTCGTAGCCGGCAAGCAGGGCGGAAACGCCTTCGTTGACCTCCTTGCTTTTGAACAGGCCGGAGAATTTTTTCACAGGCAGGGCGGCGAGCACGGCCGCCTCGGGCACGCTGCCCGCCTCGGCCAGCACTTCGCCCTTCTTTTTGCCCGCGATGTTGCCGGAGATCTGTTTGCCGGCCGCCAAGGCCAAAAGTTTCTCGCGCACGGAATCGGCCAGGGCGCGGGCATGGTCCGCTTCCCGCCGTTCCAGGCAGGACAGTTCATATTCCTCGATGTTCCGGGTCCGCTCGTCTTTTTCCCCGGACCTGCGGTTGAACAACTTTACTTCGATAACCGTGCCTTCAATGCCCGGCGGCACCTTGAGGGAGGTGTTCTTCACGTCGCGGGCCTTGTCGCCGAATATGGCGCGCAGCAGTTTTTCTTCCGGGGTAAGCTGGGTCTCGCCCTTGGGTGTGATTTTGCCCACCAGGATGTCGTCGGGTTTCACGTCGGCGCCTATGCGGATGATGCCCGACAGGTCCAGGTTGCGCAGCATGTCTTCGCCGACATTGGGTATGTCGCGGGTGATTTCTTCCGGCCCGAGTTTGGTGTCGCGGGCCACCACCTCAAATTCCTCGATATGCACGGAGGTGAAGGTGTCGTCCTTGACACAGCGTTCGGATATGAGGATGGAGTCTTCAAAGTTGAAGCCGCCCCACGGCATGAAGGCCACGGTCAGGTTCTTGCCCAGGGCCAGTTCCCCGCCCTCTATGCCCGGTCCGTCGGCCAGCACGTCGCCTTTGCGCACGGTCTGTCCGGGCCGGCAGGTGGGCTTCTGCCCGAAGCAGGAGTTCTGGTTGGACTTGTGGAATTTCTGCAGGACATAGGAGCGTACGTCGCCCGTTTCCGGGCAGGCCGGCGCGTTGTAGCTGACGATGATGCGGTCGGCGTCCGCGTAGCGCACCACGCCGTCCGCCTCGGCCAGAATGCAGGCCCCGGAATCCCCGGCCACGTCCCGCTCCACGCCCGTGCCCACCAGGGGGCGGGAACTGCGCAGAAGCGGCACGGCCTGACGCTGCATGTTGGAGCCCATGAGGGCGCGGTTGGCGTCGTCATGTTCCAGAAAGGGGATCAGGGCCGCGGATATGGAAACCATCTGGCTCGGGGAGATGTCTATCAGCGTGACGTCTTCTCTGGGGCTGTTCACCACGTCGCCGTGCGAGCGGGCGGTCACGAAACCTTCCGGCAGCAGGCCGTCCTTGTCCGCGGCCGCGTTGGCCTGGGCTATGACCTCGTCCGTTTCGCGCGAGGCGTCCATGTACACGACCTCGTCCGTGACCCTGCCGCCGCGCACGATGCGGTACGGCGTTTCTATGAAGCCGAAGTCGTTGACCCTGGCGTAGGTGGTCAGGGAAACGATGAGGCCGATGTTCGGACCTTCGGGGGTTTCAATGGGACAAATGCGCCCGTAGTGCGAGGTATGCACATCGCGCACCTCGAAGCCCGCGCGCTCGCGCGTCAGACCGCCGGGACCCAGAGCCGAAAGCCTGCGCTTGTGCGTGACTTCGGACAGGGAATTCGTCTGGTCCATGAACTGCGAAAGCTGGGAGGTGCCGAAGAACTCCTTGAGCACGGCGGTCACCGGCTTGGGGTTGATCAGGTCGTGGGGCATGAGGGTGCCGACTTCCTGCAGGCTCATGCGTTCCTTGATCGCCCGCTCCATGCGCACCAGGCCGATGCGGTACTGGTTTTCCACCAGTTCGCCGACGGGGCGCACCCGGCGGTTGCCCAGGTGGTCTATGTCGTCGGCCGGGCCGTGCGAATCTTTGAGTTGGGCCAGGATTTTGATGGCCGTGAGGATATCGTTGTCCGTGAGCACGCGCATGTCCGCCGGCTCTTTGAGACCCAATCGCTGGTTCAGCTTGTAGCGGCCCACCGGGGAAAGGTCGTAGTAGTCCGGGGACCGGAACAGGTTGTCGAAGAAGCCGGCGGCTATTTCCGGCGTAGGCGGGGAACTGGGGCGCAGCCGGCGGTAAATTTCCACCTGGGCGCTTTCCCGGTCCGCGGTCTTGTCCAGCACCAGGGTGTCGCGGATGGAAGACGAGGTGTCCGTGCCTCTGGTGTGGAGTACGGCCAGTCCTTTGACGCCCTTGGCGCGCAGGGTTTCGATCAGGTCGGGGGTCAGTTCGTCGGCCGCCGCGGCCAGGGGCTTGCCGCCCTCGCCGGCCTCGCCCGGGGCGTATACGTCCTCGGCCAGATACAGGCCCTCTATGGATTCCGGGGCTACGGGTATGAATTTGATCCCTGTCTCGCACAAGCGGTTCCACACTTTTTTGCTGATGACCCTGCCGGCCTTGACCAGGACGTTGCCCTCGCCGTCGTCTATGTCGGCTAAAGCGTTTTCCTTGCGGTACAGGTTCGGGTCCGGCTTCAGGGAGAGCCCGCCGTCGTCTTCGAGAACGTACTGTTCCGTCTTGTAAAAGGCGCGCAGGATGTCCACGCTGCTCATGCCCATGGCCTTGAAGAGCACGGTGGCCGGCATCTTGCGCCGGCGGTCTATGCGCACATAGAGAATGTCTTTGTGGTCGTAGTCGAAGTCCAGCCAGCTTCCGCGCATGGGAATGATGCGGCATGAATAGAGCACCTTGCGGCTGGAGTGTGTCTTGCCCGCGTCGTGCTCGAAGATGATGCCCGGCGAGCGTTGCAGTTGGTTGACTATGACCCGCTCCGTGCCGTTGATGATGAAGGTGCCTTTCTCGGTCATCAGGGGCAGGGCGCCGAAATAGATGTCCTGCTCCTTGATGTCGCGGATGCTGCGGCTGCCGCTTTCCTCATCCACATCATAGACCACGAGGCGTACCTTGATGCGTATCGGGGCCTCGTAAGGCAGTCCCTTGGCGATGCACTCGGCCTGGTCGTATTTCGGCTCGCCTATCTCGTAGCTCACGAATTCCAGACTGGCCGTGCGGTTGAAATCCTCAATGGGGAAGACGGAGCGGAAAACCCCCTCCAGTCCTTCGTCCGGCTTGCGTTGTTTCACGCCCTCCTGAAGAAACTTCCTGTAGGAATCGACCTGGAGGTTGAGCAGGTGGGGAGTGGGGATACTTACTTTTATCTTGCCGAATTGTTTGATAAGCTGGGCCATGATTCACCTCGGAAAGGTAGGGGGGGGCCTGTGCCTTCCGCAAAAAAAAAGCAAAAGGGAACGGACCGGCGCGCGAAACGAGCCGAACCGAACCGGCGATATTTATTATGCGAAAAGGGGTACAAACACCTGCAGCCCGAATTTTACAGCAGTGTTTTACGGCTGTGCAATAAAGAAAGTATATATAGCGCGGATTTCCGGGTTTGGCAAGAATTTTTTTCGGGCCGTTCTCCGGGAACTTTCCGTTGCAGCCCGCAATGTTCTAAATGTCACGGAATCTGAAATCAAATGGCGAGGTACCCCGCCGGGGGGAGGGACTTCCCCCGGACCCCTCAAATATAACCTGCTGAAATATTTATTGGAGGTGCAGGAACATCATGCCCCTGCCGGGGGAGTTTGAGGGAGGGGCGGAGCATCCTCAAAGGAATAAATCAGCGTTTCCTCAGGGTTATCGACGCCCTCGCTGTTTTGCGGGAGCTGGACGACGGGGGAATGAAAACTCCCGGCGCGGTTTTCTCCCATCGCAGCGTCGCGGCCGAGCGCCGCCGCCCGCTTTATGAATCTGTTTCCTGCAGCAGGCGCAGGATTTTCCTGATTTCATCCTCCATACGGTCCTCAAAAGAAATGTTGAGCGCCGAAGTCAGGGCCTTGTTGCTGATCTCAAGAAAATTTTTCCGTCCCGGCTCCGTTTTGCCCTGAAAAAGCGGAATTTCCCTGCCCGTTACGACCGATACCGTTTTTGCCGTGCGCGCCGCGACTTCACCGATACTCAGGCTTTTCCCCAACGATACGTTGAAGATGCGTCCGGCCAGATCCCTTCTGTGCATCAGGGCTTCAATGACCCGGCAGTAATCGCCGAGCCAGACGAAATCGCGCGGCGTGGACGGGTCCGAACGCAGACGCAGTTCCCCGTCCCGCAACGCGCTTCTGCACAGGTTGTTCAGCAGAAGACGCCATGCTGCGCCGTCCGGCGATCCGGGCGCTCCGTACCCGTTGCTCAGGCGCAATATGACGCAGGGCAGGCCGTACATACGCATGAACATACGGCAGTATTCCTCGGCAAAAAAATGCGTTACGGCATAATCGTTCATGGGCGCGGCCGGGCTTTCCTCGCTGATCAGGCCGTTGTTCCGCCCGTAAACATGGATGGTGCTGCAGTAAACGACAAGAGGAAGCTGGCCGCCGTGCTCCCCGGAGCACCTGAGCAGGGCATCCAAGAGGTTTCTCGTGCCCAGGCTGTTGGCCCGCAGGGCGCGGCGCGGGTAATCCGGCAGGCTGTCTTCAGTCAGGCCGGCCGTGTGGACGACAAGGTCAAGCCCCTCCGGCAGCCGGCACGCCGTTTCTTCGGAGTCGAGCCGCTCCACATCGCCGCGGATAAGGGTACAGGGGAAGTCGGGTTCGATCCTCGCGCTGTTTCTGGAAAAGATAAAAACTTCATGCCCTTTGGAGGCTAGGTGCCGGCTTATCCATGTTCCGGTGTAGCC
This sequence comes from Desulfovibrio sp., assembly GCA_031273845.1. Classification (GTDB taxonomy): domain Bacteria; phylum Desulfobacterota; class Desulfovibrionia; order Desulfovibrionales; family Desulfovibrionaceae; genus Frigididesulfovibrio. The sequence goes on along the minus strand of JAISRC010000075.1, from coordinate 3,198 downwards.
GAGTCCTCCGGTCACCAGACAGCGGCATTGGCCTTTCCGCGCGGGCATGTCCATCAAAAAATTCCGGACCAGGAGTATGGCACGAGCGGGCTGTCCGGGGGCAGATTTTCCGCTTCGTCCGGGTTGTGGACCATGTTCGCGCAGTTTGCCAGAACGGCCGGGCAGTCGCTCAGGGCGGTAAAGCCGTAGCGTATGCCGGGGGGGATGTGCAGCAGGCGGTAGTTGTCCGGGAGGCCGAGGGTGAATGACGCGAGTTTCCCGAACGTGGATGAAGATCGGCGCTCGTCGTAGGCGACGAGCAGGATCAGGCCGCAGGGGCAGGCGAAGTTCTGTTCCTGTATGCGGTGCTTTTTCCAGGCTTTTACCGCGCCGGGGTTGACAAGGGAAAAGTAAATTTCACCGAAGGCCGTGAAATGCGGGTTGTCCGCCCGCAGCATACGCAATACCGGACCGCCCGCGCTTTCAATGACGGGCAGAAGATCCGCCCGCACACCCTCCATGCCGGGCTTTTCAACCTGAACCGTATTTACATGGCCCGCGTCTATAGGACCCATGCCAGACCCCGTTCTTCGGCAAAGGCGCGGTAGCGGACGATTTGCTCCACGGTCGCCGCGTACATGGCGGCCGTATCGGAAGGCCGATTGCCGCCGCGTTCGCTTTGTCGGTAAAAATCGCGGTACCATTCGGCGGTAAAGCGCACCGTTTCGGCAAAAGACAGCGTCGCTTTCCAGTCGAGCCGGGCCAGAGCCTTGTCGCAGCATAGCTTCAGCAGGGTGCTTTCTTTTTTCTCCGCGGACGTTTGGGGGTCCGCCGCGCAGGAAAAGGAAGGCCAGTGTTGTCGCAAAGCCTCGGCCAGCCGGCCGACGGAAGCGTTGACATCGGCCGGAGGTCCGAAATTGAAGGACTCGGCGTGCAGGCTCCCGCGGACGGCATCGGGTCCGTCTTCCTTTTCCCGCAGAAGACAGGCGCCGAGGTGCAGATACGCGGACAGGGGTTCCAGAACGTGTTGCCAGGGTCGCGTGGCAGCGGGGTTGCGGATGCCCGCGTCCGTGCCGAGGGCGAAAGCGCGCGCGCAGTCGGGCACTATGCGGTCCTCCGCCCAGTCCCCTCCACCGATCACGTTGCCCGCCCTGGCCGTTGCCGCGCACGGACCGTTGTCCCGGGGACCGAGGAAGGATTTGAAATAGGCGTGGGCGATGAGTTCCGCGCAGGCTTTGGATGCACTGTAGGGATCGTTGCCGCCCAGATGGTCGGTTTCCCTGTATCCGAAAACCCATTCGTCATTGCGGTAGCACTTGTCGCTGGTGATGAGCACCAGGGCTTTGACAGACGGCGTTGCGCGCACCGCTTCCAGAATGTTCATCGTGCCGGCGGCATTGCTTTCGAAGGTCCCGACCGGATCTTCGTATGATCTGCGCACCAGCGCCTGGGCCGCAAGATGAAAGACCGCGTCCGGCCGGCAGGACGCAAGGGCGCGGGACAGTCCTTCCCGGTCGCGCATGTCGCCCCGGAGGTGCGTTATGCGTTTGTCCAGGCCGAGAGCGAGAAATCCTGAAGGCGTTGTGGGAATGTCGAGCGACCAGCCTGTCACTTCGGCTCCGAGTTCAAGCAGCCAGGCGGTCAGCCAGAAACCCTTGAAGCCCGTATGCCCGCTGACGAACACGCGCCGTCCTTTATAGCGGTTCTGAAACATTTGCAGCTCGCGGAATATGTGGTTATTTGCCGGAAAATTTCATCCAGGGGACGTTGCCCCTGTCCCACAGTTCGTTCAGCAGCATGTAGTCGCGCAGGGTATCCATGCACTGCCAGAAGCCGTTGTGTCTGTACATGGATAACTGTCCTTCGCGGGCCAGACGTTCCAGAGGGGCTTTTTCCAGGTCGCAGTGTTCGTCTGTGCTGAGGTAGTCCAGAAATTCATGCTCAAATACGAAAAAACCGCAGTTTGTAAACTGGTTGAGCAGGGGTTTTTCTTCCCAGCTTGCTATGTTGCCCTTTTCATCCGTGCTGACGGTGCCGAAGCGCGAAGGCATGCGCACGCCTGTAAAGGTACCGATTGTGCCGCGGCTTTTATGAAAGCGCAAGAGTTCGTCTATGTCTATGTCGGCTACGCCGTCCCCGTAAGCGGCCATAAAGGGACCGTCGTCCAGGTGCGCGGCCGCGCGTTTGATGCGCGCGCCTTTTTCCGTCTCTTCGCCGGTATCGCAGAGCGTCACCTTCCAGTCCAGGCGGTCACCGGGGTTGTGTATCGCCGCGTTGCCGGAGGCGAGGTCTATGGTAAAATCGGAGTTGCGTATTGTGTAATCATGGAAATACTGTTTGATGACTTCGCCTCTGTATCCGAGAGGCAGCACGAATTCCTTGAAGCCGTAGCGGGCGTAGCGGCTCATGATGTGCCACATGATGGGTTTGCCGCCTATCTCCACCATGGGTTTGGGCTTGAATTCCGTTTCTTCGCGCAGGCGTGTGCCTTTACCGCCGCAGAAAATTATCACCTTCATCGTTTTCTCCGCCATAATCTGCCGTTCCGATTTCCTTACGGATATACGCGCCCTATATACAGCAATCAGTCGGATTTTGAAAGCATGCCTCTCGACCATAATCCGCCACGCTTCTTGTCTTGTCATTCTGAGCCCTTCGGAAACCCTCAGGGCAGGCTCAGCGAAGCGCAATTTTCTTGTCATTCTGTATGATCAAAGGCGGGACGTCCTCCCTTGCCTTTGTCTTCTCGCTTGAAAACCTCGTCCAGGACAGGCCGGAGCATTTCAAAATCAACAACCTCCGATATCTCTTCAAGCGGGTCGCCCATACTGCTTAAACGCCTCAGACGATTACTTTCATCGAAAAAACCAAACTGGTGTTTCATGGAATATAAATATATCATAAATACAATTAGTTCAAGCTGTTTTTCCTAAATACACAAAAATATCCCGGCGAAATCCCTTGGTAACCTAAGCTCCGGAGATTTATAGCGTGGTTGGTGCTTCCACCACGAAGCAAGACATGGCTTTCACTTCAAGACATTGATTTTACAGTAATAAATACTCTATCCTTCGGGTCGTCCGGGCTCCTCTCTTAGGGATTACTTATAGTATCCACGCTATAATTATAGCGTGTTTCTGCCTCTTGCCAAGGGCAAATTATCTTGGATCACTCTTGTTTTACAGACTTTCTTACTCTTCCACGCTATAATTTCACCGG
>JAISRC010000006.1 GCA_031273845.1 Desulfovibrio sp. | reverse complement strand
TTGCCTTAAAATATTTATAACATACTGAAATTATTATATACGGCTTTCATTGACCGGATTTGCTATATATAAAAATATCAGTATGTTACAGAAAATACATGCTTAAAGTCCGACAAACTCCTAGAGTATCCTTAATTTTGAAATGCTCTAATTCGGCATCGGCATTACGGCTCAAGCAGGACGTTGTCTATGAGTCGGGTTTTCCCTATGAACACAGCCAAGGCCGCCAGGACTTTCTTTTCAATGCGGCCGACGGGGGCCAGGGAATCCGGGTCCACGATCTCGACATAATCCACGGAAGCTGAAACTTCGGACTCAATGAGGTCCCGCATGTGCCGGACCAGAGCCTGCGTGTCCCGAGCCCCGGCGGCAACCTGCTCCCCGGCCGAAGACAGGGCCTTGAACAGACACAGGGCGGATTTTCTCTCCGCCGCGTCAAGATGGATATTGCGGGAACTTTTCGCCAGACCGTCGTCTTCCCGCACCGTGGGGCATTCGACAATCTCGACGCCCATGTTCAGATCGCGGGCCATGCGCCGGACTATGATCACCTGTTGCGCGTCTTTCCGCCCGAAATAGGCCCGGTCCGGGCGCAGCAGATTGAACAGTTTACCGACCACGGTACACACGCCGGTAAAATGCGTCGGCCGGCTTTTGCCGCACAGCGTTTGCGCCAACGCGCCCACGCTGATGCCGCTCTGAAAACCTTCGGGATACATTTCTTCCGGCGTCGGGTGAAAAATCATGTCCACCCCGGCCTCCCGGCAAAGGGCGGCATCCCGTTCCAGGTCCCTTGGGTAACGGTCAAGGTCCTCACTCGGCCCGAACTGCATGGGATTGACGAAAATGCTGACGATCACCCGGTCGTTTTCCAGACGTGCCCGACGAATCAGGGAAAGATGCCCCTCGTGCAGACAACCCATGGTCGGCGTCAGACCGATGCTCAACCCTTCCTTCCGCCATGCCGCCGCCGTTGCGGCCGCTTCCGCCGCCCCTGCGATTTTCATTGCCGCCGGCTCCTGCCTTCCGCCCGTCAATACAGTTTCTTCAAAAAATCATCAGCGGCGTCGAACGAGTGTTCGGCAGCGGGGAAAACGCCTTCCCGGACTTCACTTATGTACTGCGTGAAAGCGGTACGCATTTGAGCGCCTATTTCCGCGTAATGTTTGACGAATTTCGGAGAAAAATCCGTCAGCATGCCGAGCATGTCGTGGTAGACCAGCACCTGGCCGTCACAGGCGTTCCCGGCGCCTATGCCTATGGTCGGTATGGACAGGGAGCGCGTCACCAGTTCGGCCAGTCCGGCGGGGATACATTCCAGAACCACGGCAAAAGCCCCGGCCTCTTCCACGGCCTTGGCCGCGTCGAGCACCTTGCGGGCGCCCGCTTCGTCCTTGCCCTGCACCTTGAAGCCCCCGTAACTGCGTACGGACTGGGGGGTAAGACCCACATGGCCCATCACCGGGATGGACGACCTGACTATGGCCCTGATCTGGGGACAGACCTCCCTGCCCCCCTCAATTTTTACGGCCTGTGCGTTGCCTTCCTTCATCAGACGTCCGGCATTGACCAGGGCATCGCGCACAGAAGTCTGGAAGGACATGAAAGGCATATCCCCGATCACCAACGTATTCGAAGCTCCGCGCGCCACGGCTCGGGTGTGGTGTATCATGTCCTCCATGGTCACGGACAGGGTATCCTTGTAACCGAGGCAGACCATGCCCACGGAATCGCCGACTATTATACCGTTGATCCCGGCCTCGTCCATGAGTCCGGCCATGCTGTAGTCATAGGCGGTGAGAACGGCCAGTTTTTCCTTTTTCTCCTTGGCCTGCCTGAACGTCAGAACTGTATTCTTCATGTCCGGATCTCCATGGCCGCATCTCCGACCGGTTGTGCGGGTTCACTCCGCATAGGACACGAAAGCCATAGCCGCGAGCGGCGGCAAAGTCAACGACAGGGACGGGTCATTGCTCCATTCGGAAGGGCCTGCAACGCACGGGAAGGGATTGCCGACATTGCTGCCGCCGTACAATATGCTGTCGGTATTGAGTATTTCTTTCCAGACTCCTCCGTCCGGGCAGGGTATTCTATAGTCCCGGCGCACAACGGGGGTGAAATTGAAGACCCAGATCACCGGAGGGCCGTCTTCGGTCCTGCGCACGAAACTGAGCACCGAGGCGTTGAAGTCTGAACAGTCCAGCCAGGAAAAGCCGCTCCAGTCATGGTCATGCCGGTACATTGCCGGTTCCCGCCGCAGAATGCCGTTCAGGTCGCGCACCAGATGCCGTATGCCGTCGTGAGCCGGAAAGCCGGTCAGCACCCAGTCCAGTTCCCGATCCTCGCGCCATTCGTTCCATTGGCCGAATTCCCCGCCCATGAACAGCAGCTTTTTGCCCGGATGCGCCCACATGAAAGCGTATAAGACGCGCAGGTTGGCCATCTGCTGCCATGTATCGCCGGGCATCTTGGACAGGAGAGCGCCTTTGCCGTGCACCACCTCGTCATGGGAAAGAGGCAGGAGAAAATTTTCCGAAAAGGCATAGAGCAGGGAAAAGGTCATGGAGTTCTGGTGGTGTTTGCGGAATACCGGCTCCTTGCTCATGTACAGGAGCGTATCGTGCATCCAGCCCATGTTCCATTTGTAGGTAAAACCCAGCCCGCCGGCGTAAACGGGGCGGGAAACCCCCGGCCAGGCGGTGGATTCCTCGGCCAGGGTTATGGCTCCGGGCGCTTCGCTGTGGACCGCCGTATTTACTTCGCGCAGAAAATCCACGGCTTCCAGGTTTTCGCGCCCGCCGTAGCGGTTCGGCTGCCACTCTCCGTTTTCGCGCGAATAGTCGAGGTAAAGCATGGAGGCCACGGCGTCCATGCGCAGGCCGTCCACGTGAAATTCCTTCAACCAGTAGAGCGCGTTGCTGATCAGGAAATTTTTCACTTCATGCCGGCCGTAATTGAAAATCAGGGTACCCCAATCCGGGTGCATGCCGAGCCTGGGATCTTCGTGTTCATAGAGCGCAGTGCCGTCAAAGCGCGCCAGCCCCCAGAAATCTTTTGGAAAATGCGCTGAGACCCAGTCCAGAATGACCCCGATGCCCTCCCGGTGGCAGGCGTCGATCAGGCGGCGCAGTCCGTCCGGCGCGCCGAAACGGGCCGATGGCGCGAAATACATACCCGTCTGGTAACCCCAGGACTGGTCCAGAGGATGTTCGGCCAGGGGCATAAATTCTATATGCGTGAATCCCATGTCCCGGACATAGGGTACAAGGGTTTCCGCGAGTTCGTCGTAGGAATAAAAAGGCCGGACGGGGTCGGCGTGCCTGCGCCAGGAACCGGCGTGCACCTCGTAGACAGACATGGGCCTGTCCAGTTGGGCGCCGTGTTGCGCCCTTTCCTGCATCCAGGCCGCGTCGTTCCATTGATAGCCGCCGAGACCGCAGGTCAGGGCCGCCGTGCCCGGACGGTATTCGCAGGCAAAGGCGAAGGGATCGGTCTTGTACACGATCTCCCCTGTATGGCCCTTGATGCCGATTTTGTACAGCCTGCCGTCCGTCATGCCCGGCACGAAGGCGGCCCATATACCCGAGCTGCCTACGGGGAAAAGAGCTATCTCATCCCAGGCCCAGTAATTGAATTCCCCGACCAGACAGACTTTTTCGGCATTGGGCGCCCATACCGCGAAACGGTATCCCTCCGTATCCTCCTCCCGGTGCGGGTGTGCGCCGAGAATGCGGTACAGGTCAAGGTGCCGTCCTTTGCCGAACAGATAAAGGTCAAAAGGCTCTATATAAAGAGGCAGGCTTTTTTTATGCATTGCGGGTCACAACCTCAGGCGGATATTCCTGTATATGTCCATATATTCGCGGCACGCTCTATCCCAGGTGAATTCCCGGCGCATGGCCCTGCGGATCATTTTCAGCCGGCCGGCCGGGTTATCCGTCCAGAAATTCACGGCCTCCCTGACGCTCTTAAGCAGTTCTCCGGCTTCGCTTTTGGTGAAGATGAATCCTGTGGAGTTTTCTCCGGGCCAGGGATCTATGGTATCGCGCAAGCCCCCCGCCGCCGTAGCTATCGGCAGGGTGCCGTAACGCAATGCATACATTTGTGTCAAGCCGCAGGGCTCATAGCGCGAGGGCATGAGGAAAATGTCCGAGCCGGCCTGCATGCGGTGGGCGAGGTCTTCAGTATACCCGATTACCGCTGCCACCCTGCCCCTGTATTGCTCCATAAGTTCTGTGATTTTGGCCTCGTGCTCCGGTTTGCCTTCGCCGAGGGCGACGATGCCCACATCCATCCGCACAAGGTCCGGGATGATCGCGTTCAGCAGGTCTATGCCCTTCTGCCCGCGCATGCGGCCTATGAAGCCGAGAAGCGGCCTGTCTTTAAGGGCGGGGTCAAGGCCCAGCTCGGAAATGAGGTGTTCCTTGCATTTTTGTTTTCCGGACAGATCCTTTACGGAATAGCGGCACGGCAGATAGGGGTCGTCTTCCGGGTTCCAGACGGTATAGTCCGCTCCGTTGAGTACGCCGTAAAGGTGCAGTTCGCGTTGCCGGAGCGTCCCGTCCAGGCCGTAGCCGTATTTTTCCGTCAGGATTTCACGCGCATAGCTCGGGCTGACCGTGGTCACGGCGTCGGCATAGACGATGCCGCCCTTGAGCAGGTTGAAGTCACCGAAAAATTCCACCCCGTTTATATCCCAGGCTTCACTCGGCAATCCGCAGGACTCGAAGAGGCGGGAGGAAAAGCGGCCCTGAAAGGCCACATTGTGGATGGTGAACACTGTGCCGGTATTTGTCCAGAAGGGCTCGCGGGGGCGCATGAAATGGATGTAGGCGGGCAGCAGCGCGGCCTGCCAGTCGTGGGCATGCACTATGGACGGCGATGTGCCGAGATGTTCCATAAGGGCTATGGCGGCACGGCAGAAAAAGATGAAGCGCTCGGCGTTGTCGAAATAATCACCCTTGTACGGGTCGTTGTAGTAATAGCGACGGTCGAAATATTCGCCTCTGTCGATGAAATACAGGGGCACCCCGTGGTACTCGGTTTCATAGACGTCGGCCGTTATCGGCGCCCAGGGATAGCCGACGTGCAGATCGGAAACGGTGCGGCGAACGCGGACATTGCCGGTGCTTATCCGTCCGTAATACGGAGAAATGACCGCCGAGGGCCGGCCGGATTTCTCCATGGCTTCGGGCAGCGCTCCCATGACGTCTCCGAGACCGCCGCTTTTGGAAAAAGGATAAACCTCGGATGTGACAAAGAAAACCCGCTGTGGCATGGCGGTATCTCCGTACACGGCGCGGGGCGCCGCGCATGAAAGTTACGGAAGCACTGATTTAATCGGGGCGCTGCCCCGAACCCCGCCGGGGGAAGTGACTTCCCCCGGACCCCCTCAAATATAACCTGCTGAAATATTCATTGAGGGTGCAGGGGCATCATGCCCCTGCCGGGGGAGTTTGAGGGGGCGGAGCCTCCTCAAAGAAATAAATCAGCATTTCCTTACATTCCGTATTCTGCCGCGTGTCCTTTACAAAAGTCGTCAAGTATCAGGTCGTGGTCAAAGACCGTGCGAGGCAGCGCCGACAAGGGGAAAAAGCGCGCCTCGGCCGCATCGTCACCGCCATTTATCGCCTCCGGATCGTCGGCGCGGGCTATGAACACCGTGCTTATGGTATGCAGGCGCGGGTCCCGGCCGGGGTCGGAATACACGCCGAGCAAACCGCACAGGCGCACCGAGAGGCCGGTTTCCTCCAGTGCTTCGCGTACGGCCGCGTCTTCCACCCTTTCTCCCGTTTCCACAAAACCGCCGGGCAAGGCCCAGCCCAAAGGCTCAAAACGCCGCGCGACCAGCACTATGCCCTTGCCCGGACAGGCAATAAGCACATCAACGGTCGGTACGGGGTACGGCGTATATGTGAATGTCGCGCCGCACCGCGGGCATTGCGCTGTCCCTTTCACGTCCTTTCTCCCGCGTATCGCTCCTCGGCCCTTGTTCGTCGATTGTTGCCGGACGAAAAGCTGCATCCTGTTTCGGCGCGTCTTAGAGCATTTTACGCTTGAGATTGTCGCTTGCGGCGGGCAAAGCCCGCCTGCTCCAATCTCGCGGCGCGGGTTTGCAGGCAAACCCGCGCAGGTCGGTTTATACAATTTCAAAGTCAAAATGCTCTAAAACCGAATTGTTTTAAAAATATAGCGGATGTTGCGGATAAACACAAGATTTTCCGGAATTCGACGGGAATTTTGCCGGACCCCCCTGTTCCCGGAACACCGGGAAAGATCTCCGCCCGTTTCGCCGCTTCATTCACACAACGGCAAAACCGGCTTCCCTCAAGTGATCTTCGGAAACGGCGCCGGGGCGCAGCACATGCACCGCCCCGTCCTGCACAAGTTCCGCGACCGTCGAAGGCAGACCTCCGGAGGGCGCCGGATCCCCGAAAAAAATTCCGGCCGTACCTCGCAGCAGTTCCGGGTCCAGTTCCTCCGGCTTCGCCGTTGCCGGCGCGGAGCTTATATTGGCGCTGGTGGCGACAAGCGGCATCCCGTTGCGCAGGCATAGTTCGCGCGCGGCGGGATGTGCGGGCACGCGCACGGCGACACGGCCGCTCCCGGCAGTCAGCAGGGGCGGGAGATCGGGTCGGGCTTTGAAGACTATGGAAAGCGGCCCCGGCCAGAAGGCATCCATAAGACGCAAAGCGTCAGGCGGAACATGCACCGCTGCAAGCCCGAGCTGTCCGCGCCCGCCGATGATCACCGGCAAGGCCTTGGTGTGGGCGCGTTTTTTCAGGCTGAAAATCCCGGCCAGCGCATCGGCGTATATAATGCCGCAGCCCAAGCCGAAGATGCTCTCCGTGGGAAAAATCACAAGTTTTCCCTTGCGGACGGCGTCCGCCGCTTCCGCAAGAGTAAGGCACGATCTGCAGTCCATAATTTTTCCACGGCAATGACGGCGTCTTTCCGGCACTTTCGCCGTTAAGCGCCGGAGGAGGAGTCTTCCATAATCCGTCAGGCCCTGTCGTTCCCGGGTGCAGTCGAAGGGCCTGTAAGCATTGCAGCACAGCGCATTGCCATTCTGAGCCGAAGGCGAAGATTCCATTCGAGTGCCTTGAAAAAACAAACCCCGAAGATAGATTCTTCGCTACGCTCAGAATGACAAGACAAGAAGCGTGGCGGATTATGGTCTTAAAATCAAATTGCTTTAATGAAGCGAACCTATTATACTGCTTTGCCGCATTGAGGGCAAGAAAAGCGCGTTGTACTCGCTCTTCGTTATGCGGACGCCGGGTTTGCATCGTGCGCAAGACAAGACTTATAGCCGTCGGACGCATCAGGTCCGCCTTCTGGAATGAGGCTTTCGCCCATTATGCGGAACGGTTGCGGCGTTTCAATGTGCTTTTTGAGGAACTGACGGTGAAAGACGCCGATGCCGCCCTGCCCGCCGATGCGCGCAGGAAGCAGGAAGGCGAGCGCATACTCGGCGTGATTCGGCCTTCGGATGCCGTGCTCTGTCTTGATGAAAAGGGTCTGGAGAAAAGCTCCGGGGAATTTGCGGCATTTGTGCGCGGCCTGCACGATGCCGGCCGTGTGCCCTGTTTTGTCGTCGGCGGCCCGGACGGGCTTGCGCCCGGCGTACGGGCGGCGGCGGAACAGGTTCTTTCCCTGGGACGCATGACTTTCCCGCATGAGCTTGCGCGCGTGTTGCTTCTGGAGCAGTTGTACAGAGCCGAGAACATTTGCGGAAAGACCCCCTACCATCGCTGACGGCGGAGCCTCCGGCGGGCCGACTTTTTTTGTCCTGTTTGCGGCTTTTTACCCTTTACACGGCCCGAATAAGCCGTATGTAATGCCGGGCACAATGTTTCAATCCACAACCGGCGCCGGCCGGCTTGCCCCCTCCCTGTTAAGGAAGGAGTTACAGGCAATATCCCTAGAAGGGAGAGGTTTCAGACCATAAAGGGAATTTTGATGAAAAGAGGTACAGTTATGATAAAAAGAGAGGTATATATGATAAAAAGATGTCTTTTTCCCGCAAGCGCCGCACTGTTGCTGTTGCTCGCCCTTTTTTCCGCCTCCCCTGTCCCGGCCGCGCCTGCCGCGGACTTCAGCGATCTGGCCAAGGCGGCCATGCCCGCCGTCGTCAACGTGAGTACCGAACGCGCGGAGGAAGCGCGTTCCATGGGCAACCCCTTTGATTTTTTCCGGGGGCATCCGGATATGGAACGCTTTTTCGGTCCTTTTGAAGACTTTTACAACAGGGGCGCGCCGTCGCCGCGGCCGCGCACCTCGCATTCTCTCGGTTCCGGTTTCATTATTTCGTCCGACGGCTATATCGTGACCAACAATCATGTTGTTGAAGGCGCCGATGTCGTCACCGTGCATCTCGGCGGCAAAAACAAGGAAGACAATAAGTACACGGCGGAAATCGTGGGTTCCGACCCGGAAACGGATCTGGCCCTGCTGAAGATCAACGCGACCGAACTGCCCTTCCTCAAGTTCGGCGATTCCCAGATCCTGGAAGTCGGTGAATGGGTGCTGGCCATAGGCAGCCCCCTCGGCCTGGACCACACTGTGACCGCAGGCATAGTGTCCGCCAAAGGCCGTAACATACAGTCCGGCTCTTATGACGACTTTCTTCAGACCGACGCCTCCATCAACCGGGGCAACAGCGGCGGTCCCCTGCTCAATATGAACGGCGAGGTGGTGGGCATCAACACCGCCATCGCCCAACGCGCCCAAGGCATCGGCTTTGCCATTCCTTCCAGCATGGCCGAGCGCATCATTGGTGATCTCAGGAACCACAAGAAAGTCAGCCGGGGTTGGCTGGGAGTGACCATCCAGAATGTAGACGGCGCCATGGCCAAGGCGCTGGGCATGAAAGACGCCAAAGGCGCGCTGGTGAATACCGTGCATCCCGGCCAGCCGGCGGCTGAAGCGGGCATCAAGGAAGGGGATGTCATCCTTGCCGTCAACAATGACAAAATCGAAAATACGGAGCAGTTGCTGCGCGCCGTGGCCCTGCTGTCCCCCGGAAGCAAGGCGCAGATAACCGTATGGCGTGACGCGGCGGAAATAAAAATCACCCTTACACCGGCCGAACGCGGCAGCGGGTTGAGCGCCTCCGGCGTGACGGGCGACAAAAGTTCCCCGGCCGGGGACAATCTGCTCGGCCTGAAGGCCCGGCCCGTGACGCGGGAAGATCTGCGGCGCTTCAATCTGAACGACACCACCGGCCTACTCATTGTTTCCGTAGACGATAAAGGCCCGGCGGCCGTTGCGGGACTGCAGATCGGCGATATCATCACGGCCGTGAACATGCATCCTGTAAATTCGGCGGCGGACCTTGATACGGAGATCACCAAAGCGGCCAAGCAACGCGGCGCGGTCGTGCTGCACATTTCGCGCCAGGGCAGGGTCTTTTTCAAAGCCGTGGAACTGGACAAGAAAAAATAACAAATTGCGTCCCCGCAAGCGGTGTATGGTGCCGGTTGTGCCCTACACCGCCCGACGGGACGTGACCGAAACGGCAGCAACTTGCAAAAAAGCTGTTTCCTGTTACCGGCGACTTATCAAAATGCCTGTTTGGGCATTTTCAGGGCCTGAACCATCATCTATACGGTTATTCCATTCTGCGAGAGCGTGTTTTCCGGTCATGGGCATAGCGTTCCAGATTTAGGTCGTTTATTGTGCTCGAACTGACCCGGCTTCCCCACAGCGCCTCGGTGATATCCTCAACACGACGTACGGAAACTCCGGCCGGATACAATTTCTACCAAGATATAGCCCTGACTTAACCTCAATTGAAAAGAAGATGTTTTAGAGCATTTCTACGTTGAGAATTCCCCAAGGCAATTTGATTTTGACCAGAATACGCCGCATTGCTTGTCTTGTCATTCTGAGCGTAGCGAAGAATCCATCTTTTTGATTTTTTTAGAACATTTCAACATTGAACATGCTCTATGGCCGCACTGGAGCGGGAAAACACGGGAAAAGTTTCTTTTGAAGGCAAGAGGCATGGATTCCCACGGGCCGCAAGCGGCCCTCGGAATGACAGAAAATTATCCTGAATGCCGGTGAGTTGTCGTTGCACAGAGGGCTGTCATTGCAAGCGGCGAAGCCGCGCGGCAATCCATGCATTTTTGAGCATTCTCAATTTTGAAATGCTCTAGGAGTCTGTCGGACTTTGCCTTAAAATATTTATAACATACTGAAATTATTATATACGGCTTTCATTGATCGGATTTGCTATATATAAAAATATCAGTATGTTACAGAAAATACAT
>JAISRC010000019.1 GCA_031273845.1 Desulfovibrio sp. | reverse complement strand
GACCAAGTGGCTCTTGCAGGCATCCTTCGGCGTCTATTTACGTCAATTCCTTGTCTGTTCTCCAAACTTTATGCCTTATTGCTCGGAAAGATTGTTGATTGTCCGACAGACTCCTAGTGCCGTGGGAATTATTGCGGAGTTGGGTGATTTGCGCCGCTTCAAATCAGCGCGGCAACTTATGGCGTATGCCGGACTGGTACCGTCTGAAAATTCGAGTGGAGGGAAGGTGAGGCGACGAGGCATTACCAAGACGGGCAACACGCATGTGCGTTGGCTGCTTGTGGAGTCAGCCTGGAGTTATCGTCTCAAGGCGCGTAAGACTGCGCATCTGCTGAAACGTCAGGCGGGAGTGAGCGCGGAAGTCGCCGAGCTGTCCTGGAAAGCGAAGGTGCGCCTGTGCGGGCGCTACCAAAGACTTTTCCAAAAGGGTAAACCCAAAGGAAAGATTATAGTCGGTATAGCGCGCGAATTGGCGGGATTTATGTGGGCGTTGATAAATTTATCAGGTCAGGAAGAGCAAAAAGCCCAAAAGGCGGCAGCGTGAAAGAAGGCGAATGCAGTCCGTTATAGCTGTAATTTCTTGACTTGATTACATATTTGCAGGAAAGGAGGACGGCGCAGCCACGGTCAGGAAAACCCTCGGGAAATGCCTGGGCAGGCAGTATGGCCTACGCCCGATTAGAGATAGAGGAAGTTCCGTGACGAACACGATATCATGCGGTAACCAACCCGCGCATAACAGAGTGATCAACCGTCGTCCAAGTGCTCCGCCTTCTTCTTCCTGCAAAACATAACCCTCGAAAGATTCGAGGACGGGCAACTTTTTGCTTATTGACAGGTTCAATCATAACAGCATGTTACGCTTGAGATTGTCGCTTGTGGCGGGCAAAACCCACCTGCTCCCATCTCGCTACGCGGGTTTGCAGGCAAACCCGCGTAGGTCGGTTTATACAATTTCAAAGTCAAAATGCTCTAAAAAAACTACGCATCGCCTGCATCGGCCTCCAACTGCTTCTTGATGGGATTGGGGCTGCCCAAGCTGACCAGAAAGTACAGAACAAAGCCCGTGATCAGTCCGTAGGAAGCGCCCATGACCGCGATAACTCCACCCATGACGGTCATAATCCCCAAGTCCGTTTTGTTCTTGACCATGGCCACGGCCACTTGGCCGCACACCCAACCCTGCATGATCATGGTCAGGGACAGGGCCACCGGCAGCATGGGCGAGAGAATGGCGACGAACGGAGCCAGACAGAGTACGAAGGTGGCCCCGAGATAGAAGAAGCCCGCGCCGTCGAAAATGGAATCCATGGCTTGGCGGCCCAGTTTGTAGCGTTCCATTGTAGCCACATGCGCGCCGCCCCAAATCGGGCCGTGGAATACGGCGTAGGGTGAGGTGGTCCCAAGCACGGTATTACGGATGCCGCACAAGCAATGCACCCGGTTGGCGTTGATGTCGATCTTTTCGTCCTGCCGCACCTCATCAGCTTCTTTCACCAGTTCATAGCCGGTGATCAGATCCCCGTACGCGATAATATAGAGCGCCACGGCCAGACTGAAGGTTTTGACGAATATACTCCAATCGGGCAGTCCGCGTCCCCAGACGCTCCAGTCATTGATCAGGGTTCTGAATTCAAAGATGGAAAAGGAAAATCCCCATTTTATCGGTCCCCAGGCCACTTCCTGAACAAAGAACCCGGCAATCGCCGCCACCACGATGGAGGGCACTATGCCGAGCGTGGCGATTTTGGCAAAGAACTTGTTGTTCTTTTTTAATCGTTGCGCGCCTCGCGCGTAGAGGATGAAAAAAGCCACCAGCACCGCCACAGTGATGGAAATCGGATACTTGTGGAACCGGCCCTTAGCGGCGAATTCGCCCATAATGGCCGCGAATCCGGCCCCCATCAGAATGCCGGCCTTGATGCTTGCGGGCAGCCAGTTCATGATCTTCCCGGCAATACCCGTTATGCCGAACATAAAGAAAATGACTGCAATGGTTAGTTGGGTCGCGATGATGTGATCAATCCGCGCTTCCATGGGCAAGGTACCTAGGTAGGCTACAATCAGCGGAATGCCGGGGGTGATCCAACCGGGCACCACCGGGTCGCCGAGTTGGGCATGCACCAAGTAGCAGCAGGAACTTATGAACACCATCAGCACGCACACTTCATAGGGAATGCCGCAGGTTTGCAGCACTGGAATGGCCGCCAGCCCGGTGGCGGCGAGCACCGCACCTTGGAGAAAATCCTGCCAGGACCAACTGTAATGAACAAAAGGCAGTCGAACCTTGAACCATCCGCCGAACAGGGGCCAACAGGGCTGTTCTGCCCCATATTCTCTTTTGTACAATGCCATACCGGGTGCCCTCCTTGTAGAAGAAACGTGCACATACGCAACAAACACCAAGAAAAAAAGTTCATGAACAGTATGAAAAGGCATCGACCAAGACAGTTATGGCTCTCGACGGACAGGTGATCGCGCATATCCGGATGTCCCGAAGATCCTCGTCGCTCACGATGGATCCGCCGATGTATTCGGAATGCGCCTTTCCGAGGCGGAACAGCCCAGGCGCAATGTCCATGCACCCGCCGCAGCCGATGCAGCGGCGGGTGTTCATTCGTACCTCAACCTTTTGGGAATTCATCAAGGTCAATAATGTTTTGCACGCACTTTCTGTAGTACTTCACATTGCTGCTGGCCTTGACCATCACGCGACAGGCTGCGGGCGTACCGCCGCCGAGCAGGCTTTCGGCCGGGATGACCGAACCTTGGCCCATCAGGTATTCGGCGAAGCGCAGCAACTTGATGCGATCTTTTGCACTGATGTCGCCCCGGGCCTTGAGATACTTGTCTAGCATCGGGCCGGTGGTCGGGTTGTCGAAATCCTTCTGGGTGGGTTGGGTGCAGACCAGTCCGCCCGCGATTTCGGCGCAGATTTCACCGGCGCGGTATACGGACTTGATGCCCTGGATTTTGGCTAGGTTCACATACAGGGTATTCGGCATATAGCTGCCGCAGGGCGTTTGCTGGCATAAGGCCGCCGAGGCCAGGGCCGCGCCGTAGCACAACTCGGACATTTCAATGATTTCACTGATCTTGTCCTTGACATGACTGACCTTTTCCACGCCGATTATTTCTGCCGCCAAGGAGCAGGTTCCGGCGACCAGATCGCAGTGGCCGCTCTTACAGCTTGCGAAGGTGAAACGGTGCATGTCGGCGAAGCGCAGGACCATGTCACCGCTACGCTGCCATTCTCCGCACATGAACACGCGTTCCCAAGGCACGAATACGTTGTCGAAAACCACCAGCGAAGCTCCGTGGATACCGTACTTGAAGTTGCCCTTGTCCAGATCGCCGCCGTCAATCCAGCGCCAGTTTCCGGCCGGGGCTTCAAACACCTGGGTCACACCTTCCGTGCCGTTGGGCAGGGCAAAGCTGACCGCGTAATCGGCGTCCGGCTCCAGCATATTTTCGGTGGGCATGACCAGGAATTCATGGGCGACGGGCGCACCGGACATGTGGGCCTTGGCCCCGCGCACAATAATGCCGTCTTCCCGCCGTTCCACCACATGCACAAAGGCGTCCGGATTGGGTTGCTGGCTGGGTTTGCAGCGCCGGTCGCCCTTGATGTCCGTCATCATGCCGGCCACGGACAGATCCTTTTCCTGCACATTTCTCAGCCATTTTTTAAAGTTGTCGTGGTAATGGGTGCCACAGGCCTTGTCGATGTCATAGCTGGTGGCGTACACGGCCTGGATACCGTCGCAGCCCACACAACGCGCGCCCACGCAGCCGCCGTGTTGCGGAGTGAGCCAGCGCATCATTTCCAGGCGTTTGAACAGGTCGTCCTGGGTCATATGCACGCTTGTGAAGCGGTTGATTTCGCCGCCGGTCAGATCCGAATGGGCACGCAGCACGGGCCGATCCGCAACGTGTTCATAAGTGAGCGCCACGGCGTTGATGTTGGCCCGAGTGAGGCCGAATTCCATCACGTTGTCCACTTTTTTGCCGAACGCATACAAATTCGGTTTCAGCTCCTGCATGGTCTTCAGGTATTGATTTTTTGTCATGAATGCCATTGTTGAACTCCTTCAATTATGTTGGTTGTTTGAACGGCTAAAAGTTCATTTTCCGCATTGCCGCGCGCAACTCCTCACGGAAATCCGGGTGGGCGATGTTGATAAGCTGTTCGGCGCGCTGGCGCAGAGTCTTGAAGCGCAAGGAGGCCACGCCGTATTCCGTCACCACATAGTCCACATCGTTGCGCGTGGTGGTTACAGGCGTGCCGGCCGCAAGGCGTGGCACGATCTTGGAAATTTCATTATTTTTGCCGGTGGTGGAGGGCAGAGCGAGAATGGCGCGCCCATTTCTAGAGGCCAGCGCTCCCCGGATGAAATCGATCTGGCCGCCGACGCCGCTATACTGCCTAGGACCGATGGTGTCGGAGGCGGCTTGGCCCATGAGATCCACTTCCACCGAGGAATTGACACTCACCATGTTGTCATTTCGGGAAATGACAAAGGGATCGTTGGTATAGTCACAGGGAAACATCCACACGGTCGGATTGTCGTCCACAAAATCGTAGAGCCGCCGCGTGCCCATCAGGAAGGCGGAAACCATCTTACCCTTGTGCAGGGTTTTGGCGCTGTTGTCGATTGCGCCCGATTCCACCAAGTCCACGACGCTGTCGCTGAACATTTCCGTATGAATGCCGAGATGCTTTTTGTCCTTCAGGAAAAGGACGGCCGCGTCCGGAATGGAGCCGATGCCCAGTTGCAGGCAGTCGCCGTCGCGGACCAGCGAAGCGACGTGTTCGCCGATGCTGCGCTCCACGTCCGTAATGACCGGGCGCGGAATTTCCAGCATTGGGTGATCGTATTCCACAATATGGGTGAGCTGGGAGACGTGCAGAAAACAGTCGCCATGGCAGCGCGGCATTTGCGGATTGACTTCGGCGATGACCACCTTGGCGTGTTCGGCTGAGGCCTTGTTCTGATCCACGGCGACGCCTAGGCTCACATAGCCGTGCTTGTCCGGCGGGCTCACCTGCACCAAGGCCACTGTGGGGTCGTATTCTGTGGAATACATGCGCGGAAAGTCCTTAAGAAACACCGGAGCGAACGCGCCCGTGCCCTTGTTGACATGATCCCTAGTGCGCGCGCCGCAATAGGACGTGGTGAAATCGACTTTTTCCACCGCTCCTTCATCAAGATAGGGAAGCTCCTTTGTGATGGTGACAAGCTGGGCGATACCGATTCCGTCAAGCTCACGAATACGGCGTCCAAGCGCGTCCATTGTGCTTTTGGGTTGGCCAGCGGCAAAGGGGATCATAACTCTGTCACCGTTATTTACGTTTTTCAGTGCTGTATCAGCATCACAAAGCCTACTATTGTAGATTTTACTCCAATGCATAATACATCCTCCTGCATTATAAAATTTTGATAAAGAGTAAAAATCTCGCTGAAAACAATTCTCAAGCTGCTTTTCGCAATATAAACCGGAAAATATCCCCTCAACGGACAGCCAACATAATAGCAAACACCGTGCCACAAGCATGGCGCAGTGTTTTTTCAAGAATGACGGCAGATTATGGGAACAGTGTCGGATATGTTTTTTGAGAAAAATGAGAATTGAGAAAAAATGAATATTGTTGAGAATATTCGAGTAGAGGGTAGCCTCGCGACTACCCTCTCTCATAACCACCGGACAAGCTCATCGCATCCGGCGATTTCCCTCTGATAGTTCAGTTCAGCAGTTCCATTCAGTCCGGCTTCCTCCGACCTTGCCTCGCGACAACGCCTTTGCCTGGGGGCGGCTGCGACGCAGCCGCCTGTCCGGCGAGGATCCGTTTACGGCGCATTCTTGAGCATCCGGTAGAGGGTGGCCAGACTGATGCCCAGAGTTTTGGCTGCTCGGCGTTTGCCTGTGGTCGTGGTACCGTGCCTTTCCAGAGCCGCACGCACCATTTCAGCGGTCGGCTTGGACAGCGGAGTGGTCGCGGGAGCGTTCAAGAAAACGGTCTGCGGAATGCTCCGGGGTGTGTCCTTCGTAGCCTGCCGATAGGCAGCGCGGACTGGAACCGACTCGTGCACGGGCTGAATGGCTGGAACGAATCCGGACGCGATCAGAAAGTCCGGCAGACAGTGCTCGTCGATCCATGGCGAGGTGGACATGACAGCCATGTATTCCACTACGTTTTTCAGTTGCCTGATGTTGCCGGGCCAACTATAATGCTGGAAAAGATCCATCACCGAGGGGCTGAATTCCTCACTCGGAATATCCCGTTGCAGCAAGCGGTATAGCGATAGAAAGTGGGCGCAGAGCATGGGAATGTCTTCACGCCGGGCGCGCAACGGTTGCAGGCAGATGGGAAACACGTTCAACCGATAGTATAGATCCTCGCGAAAGCGGCGTTCAGCCACATATTGCTCCAAGGGGGCGTTGGTGGCGGCGATGATCCGTATATTCACCCGAATGGGGGTCTGCCCGCCCAAACGGTAAAACTGCCGCTGCTCAATGGCCCGCAGCAGTTTGGCCTGTGCGGACAGGCTTAGTTCGCCGATTTCATCCAGAAACAGGGTGCCGCCGTCGGCCATCTCGAATTTGCCCTTTTTGCCGCTGGGGCAGGAATCAGTGAAGGCCCCGCGCTCATGGCCGAACAGTTCGTTTTCTATTGAGGATTCCGGCAAGGCGGCGCAATTCAGGGAAATCATGTTGCCGCTGGCGCGCGGGCTCAGGCTATGGATGGCCTCGGCCACCAATTCCTTGCCGGAACCGGTTTCCCCCAGAATGAGCACGGGCATATCGCTGGAGCGAGCCACGGTTTCTATGGCCCGCTTGGTTTTCAGAATTGCGGGTGACTGGCCGATGATCCGGTTCAGGACGGAAGCCTCCTTGTACGGCTTGGGCGCGCGGCCGCTACGCATGTCTTCCAGCACAATGGCGTAGGCATGCCGCAGCAGCGCGTCGCGCGCATCGCGAATGCCGAGATCCAGCACCCTGCCGTTGCGGCTCAGCTTCAACTTCAGGTTCAGCTTCGATTCCACGGACGGCAGCCTCAACCGGAGAGTGTCCTCTCCGAAAACGTTCGCCAGGGGTTTGTCGAAGGCTACCTCCTCCTCCCGGCATCCCAGCATGCCGACGGCTGTCTGGTTGACGCGGATAATGCTCATGTCCGAATCAGCAATGATGATGCCCTGCCGGGAATGCAGCTTGAACAGCCGAGCCAGTTGGTCCTCGGCCAGCTTGCGCACTCTGAGAATGGAGGACATGGAACTGTTCCGCGAATAAAAATAGGCTAGTTTTCTCAGATAGCGTTGCCAGTGCTCCATGTTGGCGGTAATTGTTTCGTGATGCTCCAGGTCGCGCCCCAGCACCCCGGCCATGCCGATGGTTTCGCCGTCAAGCACAATGGGCGTCGAGAGCACCACGCTGAACGGGCAAGTTTCACGGGCCTCGCAGCCTTTGCATTCCACCATCTCGGTCGGGTCATGCACGGCAAAGGAGCGGGTGTATTTCATGCTCAGGGAGAAATAACAGTCGCTCGGGCGGCGCGTGCCGATCCGTTCCGCATACAGGCCGGTACCCAGAATCGCTACCCGGTCCGTGCCCAAAACAGCCAGTTCCAAATTTTCGGTGCCCGCATGCGCGCCGAGAGATACTTCCAATACCTGTCCGATATCCAGCATACTTTTCATAATGCTTCACCTCCCTCCCCGCGAAATTAAGATTATTCGGTTCTTGATTCTTTTTAGAAAAGTACTTATGAATCTTTCCGTAAAAAAAATGGAGCGCGAGGTAAAGACAAAAAAGCCATTTTGACGCAGTATTGCCCGTGAAATACTTTTTACGGATAAATTCTAAATCAGTGCTTCCCTAACTCCGTCCCAGCGGATGGGGACCGCGTGGATTGCTTCTTCCTAGAGCATTTCAAAGTTGAAAATGCTCAGGCGGCGTAAGCGCGAAGCGCCGCCGCCCGCCCTGCAGGCGTAGGCGAAACTTGCTTTCGCCGTTAAGCGCCGGAGGAGGCGTCTCAAAATCAAATTGCCTTAAAAGGATGGCTTACCGAAATGTGCCCCCGGAAATGCCGGGAGTCAACCGGCGATCTCCCTTGAAGAGGGAGGTTTCAGACCACAAAGGGAATTTTGATGAACCTGACAACATTTCCCCGGCGCGGCTATGTGCAGGCCCCCACCCTTCTTGTGCCGGCCCCGAAACTCAGTGCACTTTTGGGCGGCCCGAATATATACATAAAGCGCGACGATCTGCTGCCCGGTGCGGGGGGCGGCAACAAGACGAGAAAACTGGACTTCCTCATGGCCGACGCCCTGAAACGCGGGGCCGACAGCATCATTACCTGCGGCGCCGTGCAGTCCAACCACTGCCGCCTCACGGCCTGGGCTGCCGCGCGCGAAGGTCTGGACTGCTTTCTCGTCCTTGAAGAGCGCGTTCCGAACAGCTACAACCCGGCGGCTTCCGGCAACAACCTGCTCTTTCATCTTCTCGGAGCTTCATCCATACGCGTAGTTCCCGGTGGTTCCGACATGGACGCGGAAATGGAAAAAAGCGCCGGCGCCCTGCGCGCCGAGGGCAAAAAGCCGTACATCATAACCGGAGGGGCGTCTTCTCCCTTGGGCGCGCTGGGTTATGCGGCCTGCGCCGAGGAACTTCTGCAACAGTGCTTTTTTCTCGGGGCGGCCCCGGATGCGGTTGTGGCGGCTTCGGGCAGCGCGGGAACGCATGCCGGGCTGCTGGCCGGTTTTGCGGGCTGCAACGCCCGTATCCCCGTGCACGGCATCAGTGTCAACCGCCCCCGCGCCGCACAGGAGGACAAGGTCTGCGATCTGGCCGGCAAAACGGCGGAACAGGCAGGCCTGCGCGGAGTGATCGCCCGCGGGGATGTCGTCGTTCACGATGAATACGTCGGCCCCGGATACTCGGCCCCCACGGGGGGCATGCTGGAGGCCGTCAGGATAACGGCCAAGGCGGAAGGCGTGCTTCTGGACCCAGTGTATACGGGGAAAGCCATGGCCGGGCTTATCGGCCTTGTCCGCAAAGGGGTATTTCGCAAGGGGCAGAACGTAATTTTTCTGCATACCGGCGGAAGCCCGGCCCTGTATGTCTATGCGGATGCCTTCCTGCAGAGCGGATAGTTGCGGGCGGGCTTTGCCCGCAGTAAGCAACTGTTTCAAGTGTAAAATGCTGTAACGGCGAAACGCGGCATAAATGATCAGCGAACCTACTTCTGCACGGGGTAAGCCGCTTTATGCGGCGCCGTCGCCTTGCCCAGCCAGTCCACCGCCCGCCCCAGATGCGCCATGTTCATCAACGCCTCGTCATCCTTCTGCACATCGCCCCGATCAAGCCCGTAGCCCATGTTCCAATAGGTGGACCCGGGAATTATCATCTGGGAAATGAGAAAGAGATGGTTCATGGTATTAAATACATGAACCGCTCCGCCCCGGCGCACAGCGACCACTGCCGCGCCTATCTTGCCCGCGAACAGACAGCCGCCGGCCATGGCCGTGAACCCCGCGCGGTCTATCAGTGCCTTCATTTCCGCGGTCACGTCGGAGAAATAGGTCGGTGATCCCAGAATAATCGCATCGGCACGGATCATCTGCTCCATGACAGTGTTGAAGACGTCGGCCGTGTTGATACATTTTCCGTCCCTTCTTTCGGAACATTTCCCGCAGGCCATGCAACCCCTGATCCCCTTGTCCCCGATCTGAACAAGCTCCGTTGTCCAGCCGGCGTCCGCCAAAGGTTTGAGAACGGCGTTCAGCAGAATTTCCGTGTTGCCTTTTTTGCGGGGGCTGCCGTTGACGGCCAGTGCATACATGGTGTTCTCCTATCACTTTAGGATATTACAAAGTTGACAACGCTCAGGCGGCGTGAGCGCGAAGCATCGCCGCCCGTCCCCTCCCCCCGGCGCAGGTGTAACTTGCTGTAGAAACACGTTCTTCCGCTCATTCTTGCCGGGCAAGGGGGAGCATAAAATAAAAATTGTTGCCGCCGGGCGCGGGTTCGTAACCGGCCGCTCCTTTGTGGGTTTCCATAATTTCCCGCACAAAGAACAATCCGTGCCCCGTGCCGTAGCGCCCCGCCGCGTTGGAGGCGCGGAAATCGTCGTCGAACAGCCGTGCGGCTTCCTCGGGCGGGATATGCGGGCCGGAGCTGAACACGACGACCTTGACCTTGTCGCCGGCCCTCTCCAGTGAGCAACGCACCCGCCGCCGGCCGTCGTCGGGTGCCGGCACCGAATATTTGGCGGCGTTGGAAAGCAGATTGGCCAGCACCTGGCTGATAAGGCCGTGGTCCACTTCCGCGAAACAGGGATCGTCGGGCAGGACGGGCCGGCCGCCGTCCGTGTCCACGCCGCGCTCATCAAAGAGGTAGCGGTATCGCTCAAATTGCGGGACGACTATGGTCTGGCCCACATCCAGACGGGAAATGCGCAGCACAAAGCGGCCCAGTTCAAAATGGCTTTGGCGCATCAGGCTTTCCATGAACAGGGAACTGTTGTTGAAACCGGCGGTAATGGCGGCGAACTGCTCGCCCATGGTCTTGCACAGAGCGCGGATTTCTTGAAATATGCCCTCGCCGCTTTTCCCGGACAGGGTCTCCAGGCGGTCGTCAAGCCGGCTGAGATGGGCCTGAAAAATATTCAACTGCCGCTTCAGCCGCATGTTGGGGTTGATGATGTTGTGCCCTATGTCCTTGGACAGCTTGCGCAGAAAGAGCAGATGACCGGCGTTGTGCGCGGCCATGAGCTTGTTGTGCAGACAGAAACCCAGACGGTTGGCGTATTTCTGGAGAAAGAGCTGTTCGTGTTCCGGAAAACATTGCCTTTCTTTCAGAATCAGCAGCCCCAGGAGCTCTTCGCCGCCATGCTCCGTTTGCCCGTCCGATTTGCCGTGCACGGGCGCGAAGCAAAAGCCGCCCGCACTCCAAAGCTCGTTACGCACTTCGCCGATTTCCGGGTTCCCGATGTCGAAGCCCGAAGCCGCCGGCAACAGATGCCCGGAGTCGTCCCGAAGATAAAGCCCGGCTTCGTAACCGAAAAGCATGTCGAGGACCATGACGGACAGGATGTGTATCTGCATGACATTGTCAAATTCCTGGGCAAGATCAAAAAAAATGTTCATTGCCCGCGCCTGCCTGTCCGTGAAGGCATAATCGTCGTAGGCCGCCATTTTTGCGCTGATGCGCGAGCGCACAAAATCGGAGGCTTCGTCGGAGGAAAGCGCCGCGGAACCCGTATGATCGCCGGTCGTGTTCATAACCATGCCTGCCCCCTTTTCCCCGGACTGGTCCTTGCCTTTACGATATGCCGCTTAAAAACACAGTTTCTAGAGCATTTCAACGTTGAAAATACTCAGCCGGCGTATGCGCGAAGCGCCGCCGCCCGCCCCGAAGGAGCAGGCGAAACTTGCTTTCGCCGTTAAGCGTCGGAAAAGGCGTCTCAAAATCTAATTGCCTTAAACGTACAGCGTACTTGTAAAATATAGCCTCTTTTCGACACGCAGTAAAGGAGGGTGCCACGAATCCGTCAATACCGAATTCATGCGACGCCGAGCCGCACGGCAAATTCCCGACCGGCCCGCACAGGTTTTTAACATATTCGACGCCGCATTGTAACAAAGCTCCTTTAACCTCTCTCCCATGCGCTTTTTTCAGACCCCGGCACCGCTATCGGCATGTGCGCCGAAGGGTATTTTTTTCAATACATCTATCTGTAATTCATGGAGATATCTCCTATGAACCCAATGGACGATTTTTATAACAGAGAACTGAGCTGGCTGGCGTTCAACCGCCGTGTCCTGCAGGAAGCCGGAGACAAAAGCGTCCCCCTGTTTCAGCGTTTGCGCTTTCTCGGCATATATTCAAACAATAATGATGAATTTGTGAAAGTCAGGGTGGCCAACCTTGTACGTATAGAAAAAGATAAAAGAGAAAAGAACAGAATACTGAGCGGCGGATACAGAGCCAAGGACCTCCTAAGTACAATAACCGGAGAAATAGACGAAGCCCAAAAAAAATTTTCGCGTATCTATGAACAGATTCTCTCGGAAATGGCCGCGCTCGGCATCCACATGGTCGATGAAACGATGCTGAATGGGGAGCAGGAACAGTTTTGTCGCACATATTTTCTGGAAACCGTCAGCCGCAGGATCATTCCCCTCTTCCTCCGCAAAACTGTCCCCATCCCCTTTTTGCCGGACCATGAAATATATCTCGGCGTCTGCATGAAGTCGAAAAAAACTTCCAAAAACAACTTCGCCATCCTTCAGATACCTGTCGGAAACTCATGTCCGCGTTTTATTCAACTCCCGTCCGTCGATAAAAGATGTGACATTATCTTTCAGGATGATATAATACGCCTTTGCCTGAAAGACATTTTCTTCATGTTCAGTTATGATTCAATACAGGCATTTACCTTCAAGCTCATCCGCGACGCAAGTCTTACCCTTGATGACGACTTGTCGAAAAGCCTGCTGGAAAAAATGGAAAAGGGGCTCGGCAGACGTCTGCACGGCAAGCCCGTACGTCTGATCTACGACAGGGAAATGCCGGACGATCTGCTGCGGACCCTGGCTTCCAAGCTCAAACTTAAAGAAAATGAACTCCAGGCGGGCGGAAGATACCACATGATGCGCGACCTCATCATGTTCCCCGTATTGCGCCGAGAACTGGAAAGCCCACCCATGCCTCCCCAGTTGCATCCGGACATAGTGCCCTTTTCCGGCATATTCAAAAAAACGGCGCGGAAGGATATCCTCCTGGCTTTCCCGTACCAGACCTTTACCCATGTTATAGATTTTTTGCGCGAATCGGCCGTTGACCCGAAAGTTGAATCCATACATATAACGCTGTACAGGACGGCGCCGGAATCGAAAGTGGTCACCGCCCTGGTCAGCGCAGCGCAGAACGGGAAAAAAGTGGTCGCCTTCATTGAACTGATGGCGAGATTCGACGAGGAACACAATGCGGACATCGTCGATGAACTGCAAAAAGCCGGGATACAGGTCATCCACGGCGTGCCGAGCCTCAAGGTCCACTGCAAGCTGCTTTTGGTCCGGCGCAGGGAAAGCGCAGGTAACTGCAGAGGGTATGTATATATCGGCACAGGCAACTTCAACGAGGCTACAGCGAAAATTTACAGCGACTTCGGACTGCTTACCTCGGACAAAGATTTTGCCGCCGACGCCCGGACTATTTTTTCTTTCCTTGTCACCATGCACAAGCGCTTTGTGTGTAAAAAATTGCTTACTTCGCCTTATTTCTTACGCAGAGAACTTAAAAATCTTATAAACCGCGAGATAAAAAATGCAAAGGAAGGAAAACATGCCTATATATACATAAAATGTAATAACATAACTGACGAAAAGATTATAAATCATATTTACAAAGCCGGAATGAACGGCGTCGATATCCGGATAATAGTCAGAAGTTCGTGTTGTTTATACATTAATAAGCCGAGTTTGAGCGATAATATAAAAGCAGTAAGTATTGTTGACAACTTTTTGGAGCATGCCAGGTTGATGATATTTTGTAATAATGATGATATCGATGTGTATATTTCCAGCGCGGATCTCATGACGCGCAACCTGGACCGCAGACTGGAAATTGCCGCCCCCATTCTCGATAGGCAGTTGAAGAAAGAGTTGAAGTATTTTTTTGACATTCAGTGGTCGGACAACGTAAAGGCCAGGGACCTCGCCGTGGCAGGCGAGAACGCCTATGTCCGCAACAGCGGCGGGACGCCGGTGCGGTCACAGGCGGTTCTTTATGAACATTATCGAAGCTTGGCTTCCGGAGTTCCGTCATGATTCTGGAAACTCTCGCCGCCGTCGATATAGGCTCCAACGCCACCCGTCTGCTGATCAAGACCGTTGAAGAACTCGGAGGCGGGCAGGTCTTCAGGAAAAGGGCCTATCTGCGGGTTCCCCTGCGGCTCGGGGAAGACGTTTTCACCACGGGCAGGGTCAGTTGCGCCAAGGCCGCGCGTCTTACGGAAGCGGTGCAGGGTTTTGCGCATATCATGCGGGCCTATGAAGTTTCCGGATTCCGCGCCTGCGCCACCAGCGCCATGCGGGATGCAGAGAACGGGAGCGGGATCGCGGAGACGATCCGGGAGCAAACCGGCATAGAGGTTGAAATCATAAGCGGCAGCCGGGAAGCCGACATTATTTACGCCGCCGGCGCCATGCGGGGAGTGTTGAACAACCGTGCCTCCTGTCTGTATGTCGATGTCGGCGGGGGCAGTACGGAAGTCGTCGTTTACGGCGGCCGGCGGAAAGAAGCCGGCGACTCGTTCCGCATAGGCACCGTTCGGATGCTGAGCGGCGCGGTGGATGAGGCAGAGCGGCGCAGATTCCGGTTCCACCTGCGCGGAATATACGATCGCTATGCCCCGGCGAGCGTCATCGCCGCCGGAGGCAACATCAACAAGATCCACAAAATGTTGGGCAAAAAAGACAGTTGCCCGATACTGCCGGACGAATTTGCGGATTTGTATCGGAAAATCAAGCCGATGTCTTTTGAAGCGCGCATGATTTCTTTCAATCTGAACGATTATCGCGCGGACGTAATTGAACCGGCCCTGGAAATTTTCATCAGCCTGATCAGGTACTGCCCCTCAATAAAAGAGATATGCGTACCCCAAATCGGTTTGGCGGACGGCCTTATCCATACCATGCATACAGAACGCCTGCAGGGGCGCAAACCGTGAACCGGGAGGTTCCCATGTCCGAGAAGAAAATGGTCACCCGCGAGTATATTGAGGAATTGCGCGCCGGGATCGCGCAGGGGAACAAACCTGCGCGGGCAGGCGAAGGGCCGGTTTCCAAGAAAGAGTTCATCAGGCTGATGTTGCCGGACGTCAGGAATTTTTTGAAGGAAGGCTATGCCTGCAAAGAGATCGCCGCCTTCCTGGGCCACGTGACCGCAGACGATCTGAAAAAGGCCGTTGAAAGAGACGCTGAAGAAAAAAGCCCCGTCAGGAAAATTGACGTCAAGAAGGCCGACGCCAAAAAGGCCGATATAAAAAAGACCGATGCTCAAAAAAGCACGCAACGCAAGGCAGGGCGCTGACCACAATCCGCCGCGCTTCTTGTCGGGCTGTGTACTGCGCTCTGCGAAGCCTGCCTTGAGGCTTCCGAAGGGCTCGGAATGACGATGCGGCAATGGTTGCAAGCTCTCGGCAAACGGGGCGTCAGCGTTTTTTGGACGCCTCCAGGTATAGGTCGCGCATAAAATCCACGCCCACGGACTCGGCGTGGTGCAGGTAGAGCGGGCGCAGAAAATTCCTGCGAATCCAGGGCGCGGCCCGCAGACGCGCCGCAACGGCGTGCTCCGCGCGGCCGGAAGCGAAAAGATTCCTGATCACGCCGGCAAACGCTTCCGCGCGGCGGCTCGCGCGATGGCCCGCGTCCACCGCCGCCAGCCCGGCCGCCCCGACCCGCTCCCGCAAGGCATCATCGGCAAGAAGCCGCTCCGCAAGCGCGACCAGAGGCCCGACCGCATGGGGAGGATAGGTGAAAAGCTCCTTGCCCGGCGTAAAAAATTCGCTCAGGGCCGGGCCTATGTCCGGCGTGAGCAGGCACCCCCCCATGCCCAGGGCCTCGAAAACGCGAAAATTCAACTCTCCCCGCGCGCTCTCGTTCAATATCAGCTTGGCGCGCGCATACAGGGCGGCAAAAGGCCCCTGTGCGACATGCAGGGAGGGGAAGCGCTCCCCGAGTTCGGTGAGAAAAGCATGGCGACGGGGCGCGCGTTCCGCATTCATCGTTCCCACAAAGACCATATCCAGATCTCTTGCCGGCGCAGGTTCCGGCGGTCTGTTCCCGTCCGCCGCGTAGGGGGGGAAGTGCAGGGCGCTCAGCCCCTCCGTCCGGCCTCCGGCAAAGTTCGGCAGGTATTCTTTCAGGGACACCAGACACAGATCAAAGCCCCGGGCGTAAATCGGCTGCCAACTGTGGATATGGGCGTCCACCGCGTAAAAAATCGTCAGGCAGGGAAAATCCTCCATACCCAGCACAAAGGGCGGGGCGCTCACGTCGGCCGCGAGCACAGCATCCGGCATTACTCCGCCGGTCAGCTCCAGAATGTCCTCAAGGGTGTATATTCCGCCCGGACTATACGGGTCGTAAAACACGCGCAGGCCGGGACGCGCGAGATATTCGCGGAAAAAGGGATTGCCCAGCCAGACCAGGACTTTATCGGAAGATCGGTGACCGGGCATGCCTGTTCAGAGGCAGAATCCGAGTTCCGCCGCAAGCAGGGGAAAGCGGCTGATGCCCCGTGCCCAGATTTCGTTCTGTACCTCCCACCATCCGGTGTCCGGCAACAGTTGCCGCGCCCCGCGCACCTGTTGTGCAAGGGCGGCGTCGTTTTCATGCGCCCCGTCCTCCGATCCCCACAGGGCGTCGAGCAGGACATCGCGCGCGAGACGGGCGGCGAAGCTCCCGGCTTCAGGGGACAGGTGCAAGGCGAGTATGTCGCGTATTTGCCGGAGCGTCCCGGCGTCGAGAAACCCGCTCCGCATGCCTTCCGCGACCATATAGGGCAAGAGGCCGGTCCACAGGTGCGCGGCCGGCACATCGCGCTGGTATTCTTTCCAGGGCAGGACTATGGAAGCCGCGTGGACGGCGGCCGCGGCCAGGGTCGGGCGCAACGCGCGCTCCGTGTTCTCCAGCCGCAACGTCTGCAGATAGTCCAGCATGGGGCGGGAAAGTTCCTTTACGGACCGGGCGCTTTCCTCCGTTGTCCCGGCTTCTTCGGGCAGGACGAGCATCCGAGCTTCCGCCAGGGGGAGGAAAGTTTCTCCCGGCAAAGATGAAAAGGGGGTCAGCCGCCATGAAAAGCGCCGGCCGTCTTTTTCGAAGCTCCGGCGAATGACGGCCGTGCCTTTCAGCGTGTCGCCCGTGTCTTTCAACGTGTCCACCGTGTCTTCTTCCGGCCGGAGTTCGACACGGACCTTGGGCCAGTCGCGGCGCACTTCGGCGCCGGGGTGCCGTCCGTCGGCAACGGCCGAGGCCCAGGTGACGAGGCAGACGGTGGCCGGGTCGCCGCTGCGCGACATGATTTCCCGCTCAAAGATGTCTTTGCCCGATCCTTCGTCGGGCTGGTTGGACACGGCTTTTTCCAAGGCGGCGAGCACGTCCCGGCTGATGTCCGGCCCCCCGCATTCCTTCAGGAGTTCCATGGCGCGCAAGGCGAAGGACATGGCGTTTTCCGGTTCGATGCGGGCTATGTCGTCGAAAAACCAGGCGCAACTTGCCAAGGCGGCAAGGGATTGTTCCTGCATATCAAGGAGTTTCCAGGCAAGGTCTTTTTCTCTTCCCTTTTTTGTGAAGCGGCTTGCGGCGAAGGCATCGCTTTTTGCCGGGTCTGCGAGGACGCTGCCGTATGCCGCCAGGGCCTCGGAAGGATCGGTGAAACAGGCCGCACCGGCGGAACGGAAATGCCCGCTCACAGTCGCGCGCATGATGTTCAGGGCCTCCCGCAAAGGCCCGCGCCACTCCTGGTTCCAGTCGGCGTGACCGCCGTCCCGGCACCCGCAGTTGCTCTGCCAGCGTTCAACGCCGTGTATGCAGCTCCATGACGAGGGTTCACGGATCAGCACCTCGCGGACAGGCGGGGCAGCTGCGATATACGAGGCGAGATTGGTCAGGCGGACGTTGTCACGCATGGCGTAGCCTTGAGACAGCACAAAGGCCAAGGCCATTTCTCCGAAAACGAAGTGGTGGCCGTAGGTTTCGCCGTCCGTAGCCAGGGTAAGCAGGGGCGTTTCGCCGTCCTGCCGCGATGCGGCCGCTGCTTCCTGCGCTATGCGGCTCCAGAACAATTCCCCGTCCCGCGCCAGACCGTCGAAGGCGACCCGGTGCGAAAGCCCGCCGTTATAAAAAACCGCCGTTATGGATCTGCCGGACGGCAGGCGCACAAGGTAGGGTTCGCCGGGGTTCAGGGTGTTCTCGTCGACCGGCGCGGCCTTGCCGTCCCGGACGACCGCCGCGGCCTGTCCGGGGGCCAGGACGACATAGCTGATGCCGGCGGCGGCCAGGCAGTCCAAGGAAGGCAGATCGACGGCGCATTCCGGCAGCCACATGCCTTCCGGGGCGCGCCCGAAATGAAAGGCGAAGTCGTCAATGGCCCAGCGCGTTTCAAGGGCGCGTTCCTCGTCCGTGGCCAAGGGCATGATGATGTGGTGGTATATCTGGGCCACGGCGTTGCCGTGCCCCCAACGCGCCAGACTGCGGGCGTCGCCTTCCTGCATGCGCCGCACCGTTTCGGGCGATGCGTCGCGCATCCAGCGCATAAGGGTCGGCCCGACGTTAAAATTCATCCATTCATAGCAGTTAATGATGTCCATGATGCGGTCGGCGGAATCCACCCTGCGCGCCCAAGCGATAGGCGCGTAGCTTTGACGCAGGATGCGCTCGTTCCAGTTGCGCATGGGGGCGGCGCTTGTCTCGGCCGGAATGTTGCCGAACCAGGGATCTTCACGGGGAGGTTGATAAAAGTGGCCGTGAATGCACAACGCTGTGGTCATAACCGCCTCCTGGGGCAATTTGATTTTGAAACGCTTCCTCCGGCGCTTAACGGCGAAAGCAAGTTTCGCCTGCGCCTTCGGCCTTCGGGGCGGGCGGCGACGCTACGCGCTTGCGCCGCCTGAAGCATAACTTTGCGCCCGTGCGCGGTCAAGGCCCCGGCGCCGCTCAGCTCGCGGCCTCCAGAAGCAGGCGGGTATAGTCCTGAGCGGGATGAAAAAAAACATCGTCGGCACCGCCTTCTTCCACCAGACGGCCCTCCCGCATGACGGCAATGCGGTCGCTCATGTGCCGGACAACGGCAAGGTCGTGCGAGATGAAGAGGTAAGACGACCCGAATTCGTCCTGCAAATCCAGCAGCAGGTTCAGCACCTGGGACTGCACCGAGGCGTCGAGGGAGGATGTGGGTTCGTCGCAGACCACAAAAGCCGGTTCCGTAATCAGGGCGCGGGCGACGGCTATGCGCTGGCGCTGCCCGCCGGAGAATTCGTGCGGCCTGCGCGCGGCGGCGTCCGCTTCCAGCCCTACCTTGGACAGCATCGCCGGCACCCGCTCACGGATTTCTTCTTTTGAAACTTTCCGCCCACGACGCCAGGCATCGGAACAGAGCAGCGGCTCGGCCACGCTCTCGCCTATGCTCATGCGCGGGTTCAGGGAGGAATACGGGTCCTGGAAAATCATCTGCACGACCCCGGCCAGACTTTTGCGGAAGGCCGCATAGTCCTTGTGTGCTTTTTTATCCCACAGAGACAGCCCCTTGACGAGCACCTCGCCGCCGGACGGCTCCAGAAGCCCCGCCGCCATGCGTCCCAAGGTGGACTTGCCGCAGCCGGATTCCCCCACCAGCCCCAATGTTTCGCCGGGCGCGACGCGCAGGGAAACTCCGCACACTGCCTGCTGCTTTTCTCCGCCCGCAAGACGGAAGGAAGCGCGGTCAAAGCTCTTGCTCAGCTTGCGTAATTCAATGAGAGGTTCTATCATGCCGTGGCCGAAATGCCCTAAAGGGCACGTTATTGTGTTTTCATCACGCAGGATTGCGTGTCACTTCGCAACTCTCCGGCCGCCCATGTGCGGCCGTACGACTCCGGAGTCAGCATGGAGTTGCCCCTCCTCGACGAACTGGTAACCATCTTTTGTCTGTCTATACTCGTTATTTACGGTTGCCACAAAATAAAAATTCCGCCCGTCGTGGGTTTCCTCCTGACGGGCGTGGTATGTGGTCCTTACGGCCTGGGGCTGGTCCGCGCCGTGCATGAAGTGGAGCTGATGGCCGAAATCGGCGTCGTGCTCCTGATGTTTTCCATAGGCATGGAACTGTCCGTGAGCGAGTTGGTGCGCCTGCGCAAACCGGTGTTCGTCGGCGGCGCGCTGCAGGTCGGCCTGACCATACTGGCGGTCGTTCCCGTCGCGTTCTTCACGCTCGGGTCTTTGAACCGGGCGCTGTTCGCCGGCTGTCTGGCCGCCCTGTCATCCACGGCCATAGTCCTGAAAATCCTGCAACAGTCCGGGCAGATGGAAAGCCCTTACGGACGCATTTCTCTTTCCATACTGATTTTTCAAGATCTGATCATTGTGCCCATGATGCTGGCTGTTCCCCTGCTGGCCGGCGGCGGCATGAGCAACGGAGGCACGGGCTCCGAGCTGCTGCTTTCCGGGCTGAAGACGGTGGGTCTGATGGGCGGCGGCTTTCTGCTGGCACGTAAACTGCTGCCCGTCGGGCTGTCCATGGTGGTGAAAACCCGCAGCCGAGAGCTTTTTCTGATCACGACATTGGGCATCTGCCTTTCCATTGCCCTGGTCACCTCCGTCCTGGGTCTTTCCCTTTCTCTGGGAGCCTTTATGGCCGGGCTGATCATATCCGAATCCGAATACAGCCACAGCGCGCTGGAGGGCGTGCTGCCCTTCAAGGAGGTGTTCACAAGCCTCTTTTTCACTTCCGTAGGCATGTTGCTGAACCTCGGCTTTTTTACCTCGCATTTTTTGGAGGTCGCCGGTGTCACCGTTTTTCTCATGTTCTGCAAGGCTCTGGTTGTGCTGCTGGTCTGCCTGAGCCTGGGCTATCCCCTGCGCCCCGCGATCATTTCCGGTCTGGCCCTTTGCCAGATCGGGGAATTTTCCTTTGTCCTGGCCAGAGCCGGCTTTGACAAGGGGCTGCTCCTTCCTGATTTTTATCAGATTTTTCTCGCCGCCAGCATTCTGACGATGACCGCCGCGCCCTTCATCATTGCCGTCGCCCCGCGTTTCGCCGCCGCCGTCGCCGCTCTGCCCCTCGTCACCCGCCTGAGCGCGGGCAAGATACGCATTGACGAAGAAGAGCCGGAAGCCAGCCCTTTGCGTGACCACCTGATCATCATAGGCTTCGGCGTAAGCGGCAAATACCTGGCCAGAACGGCGAAATTGTCCGGCATTCCGTACACCGTTCTGGAGATGAACCCTGATACCGTACGCGCTTTCGCCGGCATGGAACCCATAAGCCACGGCGATGCCACGCACCAATCGGTATTGCAGGCGCTGGGCGTCACCAGGGCAAGGGTGCTGGCCATCGTCATTTCCGATCCCGCGGCGGTGCGCAGCATCACGGAAACGGCCAGACACATGGCCCCCGGCCTGCACATCACGGTACGCACCCGCTTTCTGGCCGAGGTCGAGGCCCTGCGCGAACTCGGCGCAAGCGACGTCATACCCGAAGAGTTTGAAACGGCCGTGGAAATTTTTACCCGTGTGCTTGCAGGCTATCTCGTGCCCAGAGCGGATATTGAGCGCTTCGTGCACGAAGTGCGCTCGGAAAATTACGCCATGGCGAGGAATCTGGACATGCCCGGCGTCTCCATCGCCGCCCTCCAGAAGCAGATGCCGGAAATCAACATCACGGCGGTGAGAGTGGAAGAACACTCGGCCCTGGACGGCGTGAGTCTTGCGGATTCCGAGCTTCGTCCCAAACACGGGATCACCGTGATGGCCGTGCGGCGCGGAGATGAAGCGACGGCCAATCCTCCAGGAAGTTTCGTCCTTCAGGCCGGAGACGTAGTCTATGTCTTTGCGGGCGCGGAAGCCGTCAGCCGCGCGGCCTCGCTCTTTTCCGCAGGGGATTGATGCCGTGTTGCCGGTTTCTTTTCGGCGATTATTCCGCCCTAAGGAAACGCTGATTTATTTCTTTGGGGAGGCTCCGCCCCCCTCAAACTCCCCCGGCAGGGATTCGGGGCAGCTCCCCTATTAAATCAGTGCTTCCCTAAGTATTTTCCCTCTTGAGTTTCTGTGATAAAGTCTTTTTTAACCGCCGGCAATTTTGTGGGCGGCCGATGCGAGGAGTGCCGGTTGATAGCTGACTTTGTCGAAAAATTCAAAGAATCCACCCTTTCTGTTGTCTCGATAATGGCCATTGTGGTGCTGCTCAATCTGACCATCACCCCTTTGGGCGAAGGACAGTTCCTGCAGTTTCTGGTCGGCGGCGTGTTGCTGATCATGGGGCTCAGCATCTTTCTGGTCGGCGCGGAAATCTGGATGGTCCCTTTCGGCCACCGGGTGGGTTCGGCCTTGACGCGCAAGCGCAGCCTCCCCCTCATGCTGTTCGCGTCCTTTGCCGTCGGCTTCGCCATCACCATCGCGGAACCTGATGTGCAGGTCCTGACGACCCAGGTTTCCGACATCATGCCCGGCATGGACAGGAGCATGTTGCTCATGATGATCGCCGCGGGCGTCGGTCTTTTTCTGCTTATCGGCACGGGCCGCATCATTCTGCAGATTCCCCTGCGTTATCTCCTGACAGGATTTTATATCGCGCTGTTCGGTATATGTGCCCTCGTGGATTCCGGTTTCGTGGGCGTGGCCTTTGACGCGGGCGGCGCGACTACGGGCCCTATAACTGTTCCCTTTATTATGGCCATGGGCGTGGGGGTTGCCGCGGTCGGGCGCAGAAAGGACGGCTCCGCCGGCGACGACAGTTTCGGTCTGGTCGGTCTCGCGTCCATCGGGCCCGTTGCCGCAGTGGCCGTATTCGGCCTGACCTCCGGCAGCAGCATGTCCGAAGCCGCGACCGGGCAAAGCGCTTCCGCTGTCCGTTCCGTGGCCGACGCGTTTTTGTCCGTCCTGCCCCACATAATGCAGGAAATCGCCCTGGCGCTGCTCCCCCTGTTCATTCTCTTCATCATCTTTCAGATCCTGCTGCTGCGGCTGCCCGCGGAACAGGTAAAACGCATGGTTTTCGGCCTCATCTATGCCTATATCGGTCTGGTGGCTTTTATGACCGGCGTTTCCGGCGGCTTTTCCCCGGTGGGGAAATCGCTCGGCTTTGCCTTGGGCTCCTATTCGGCGACGGTCCTTGTCCCCGTGGGATTTATCCTTGGGGCCGTTGTGGTATGCGCGGAACCGGCCGTCTGGATTCTCACCCGGCAGATCGAGGAAATCTCGGGCGGGTACATTCAGCGCAAAATCATGTTTGCTGCCTTGTCCATCAGCATCGCGGCGGCCGTGCTTCTCGGCATGCTGCGGGTCGTTACCGGCATGAGCATCTGGTACATGCTCATCCCCGGCTATGCCTCGGCGCTTATTCTGACAAGATTCTGTCCGCCGCTGTTCACGGCCATAGCCTTTGACTCCGGCGGGGTCGCTTCCGGCCCCATGGCCACCACGTTCGTCCTGTCCCTGACCCTCGGCGCGTCCGTGGCCTGCGGCGGGAACCCGGCCACCGACGCCTTCGGCATGATTGCCATGATCGCCATGTCGCCGCTCATCACCATCCAATTTCTCGGCATGATTTTCCATCAATTGGAAAAACACCGAAAACAGCGGGAAATGTTCCTCAAGGGAGACGGTGAACCATGAATCTTACCTTCTTGCCCGGAAAACTGCTCATCAGTATGGTAGGTCGTCACAAGGGCGAAAAGTTCGTGTCCGCTGCCAAGGCTGCGGGCGCGCGCGGCGGCACCATCGCTTTCGGCCGCGCGGTTGTGGACAGTAAAATTCTGCAGGCGCTCTTTCTTGCCGATGTGCAGCAGGATATAGTCTTCACCCTTATGCGGGACGAAGCGACTTCCGTTATCAACGCGGTCCGCGCGATCTGCCGCGAGCACCCCAAAAAGTCGGGCGGTATTGCCCTTGTGCTGGACGTTTCCGGCATGCTTGCCCGACAGGCCGGGAACACTACCGATATCACCGAGGCTGCCGTAGGCGCGAGGAGCGAAAAAATGGACTCCGGATACACT
This sequence comes from Desulfovibrio sp., assembly GCA_031273845.1. Taxonomy (GTDB): domain Bacteria; phylum Desulfobacterota; class Desulfovibrionia; order Desulfovibrionales; family Desulfovibrionaceae; genus Frigididesulfovibrio. The sequence continues at coordinate 668 of JAISRC010000019.1, read as the reverse complement.
TTGCTGACGATTATTGTGAACGACGGCTATGCCGACGACGTTATGACCCAGGCCAGAAAGGCCGGCGCGCGCGGCGGCACCATCCTGACAGGGCGCGGCACGGCGTCTGAGGAAGATGTGAAGTTTTTCGGCATCACCCTGGTGCCGGAAAAGGAAGTGCTTATGATCGTCGCGGAAAAGACCCTGGTCGGCCCAATCCTTGAAGCCGTCCGGAAGGTGCCTGCCTTGGCCGAGCCCGGCGGCGGCATCGTTTATTCCATGGACGTTGAAGAATTTATTCTGCTGGGGCAGTGAAAGGCCGGGGGAGGGGGGAAATCTTTTTGGGCAATACACTCAAGAGCATGTGGCGAGGATTTTCAACATGTGCCGAAAAACCATAGTAAAGTATCGATTATGATTTTTTGTCCTTACCTTGCTCGTGATATTAATTTTGAACCTGATGCCATTCAACCGTGCTGCAATACTCGTGCACTTCAAATAATACCACGTTTTTTATTTCAGGGTGGGAAAGTTAGAGCATTTCAAAGTTGACTTTTCTCTAAATTTTCTTTAGAAAATGTGGATGAAAATAACACCAGCAGACACACGGCAGCGCGCCCTGGCTGCCTATAAAACCGGGCAATACACTCAAGAGCTTGTGGCGAGGATGTTCAATGTGTGCCGAAAAA
>JAISRC010000144.1 GCA_031273845.1 Desulfovibrio sp. | reverse complement strand
AAGAAAAGACGGATGTGCGGGTCGTCATCAACGGCAAGCACGCGCACCGTATTCCACTTCATGCCGTCCAGCAGTCCGCGCTGTTCCTGGGGGCCTTTCTCAAGCCGCACGGTGAAGGCGAAGGTCGATCCTTTGCCGGGTTCGGACTCTATCCAGATGCGCCCCTCCATCATTTCAACGATGCGCCTGGTGATGGCAAGACCGAGGCCGGTGCCGCCAAATTTGCGCGTAGTGCCGCCTTCCGCCTGCTCAAAGGCGTTGAAGATGCGCGCCTGCTGCTCCTCGCTGATGCCTATCCCCGTATCCGTAACCCGCACCAGCAACGTGCAGAAGGCATCGTCGGCGCCTTCCAGGGCCACATCGACATGTATGGAGCCCGATTTCGGGGTAAACTTCACGGCATTGGAGAGCAGGTTCGTGATGACCTGCGCCAGTCTCTGGTCGTCGCCGGTCAGGACGCGCGGAATGTTCCTGTCGATGTTGACGAAAAAGTTCTGTTCTTTCTCGGCCACCTTGAAATTGACCACATCGGCCACTTTGTGGAGCAATTTTTCAACATTGAACTCTTCGGGCGAGAGCGTGAACTTGTTGGCCTCTATTTTGGACATATCCAGAATGTCGTTGATGATCCCGAGCAGATGCTTGGAGGCGTCTTCTATCTTGTTCAGACAGTCTTCCTTGCGTTCCAGAGAGGCCGAAAACTTGGCTATGGTCGTCATGCCTATAATGGCGTTCAGGGGAGTGCGTATCTCGTGGCTCATGTTCGAGAGAAAGTCGGATTTCGCGGTGCTGGCGCGTTCGGCCATCTCCCGCGCCCTCTCGATGTCGGTCACATCGTGGAGAAGGATCATGGAGCCTTCATTTGCCCCGCTCTCTCCGCTCATGGGAGTGAACTGCGCGATATACCTGCGCGGGTCCGGCGCGGCAATGGCCGCCGACTTTTCAAGCACGGTGTTCGTGCGCACCGCTTCATGCAACGCTTCGAAAATGGAATCTGTGGTCTCCTCGTCCGCGAAGCGGCCGAAGACTTCCTTGAAGCTGTGCCCGTCCAGTTGACTGGAATCCGTAATCCCCGTTTTTTCCAGAAAAACGGCTGTGCAGTATACAAGCCTGAAATTCTTGTCCAGCAACAGAATAATGTTGCGGCTGTTTTCCATCACAAGGCGCATATAGCGTTCCCGCTCGCGCTGCGCATGGGTTTTGGCCGCCTGCCGGTTGATTTTGGCGATGCCGACGGTGCGCTCGTGCTCTATGGCTCTTTGCAGTCTGGTGTTTTCGCGCTCGTTTTTTTTCTCGTTTCTCTCCAACTGCGCTATGCGCCGACGCTGTTCGTCGATCAGACTTTTCAAAACCTGAATGTCGTCAAGTTCGGCCGCATCACACATGACGTCTCCGCGTATCATCCCGGTTGCAGCGTCCTCGCCCCTGCCCCGTCAGAACAGGCATGCGGAAAACGTGAAATTGTGGTGCCGGTTCTGCCATTTGCCGTTGCGGTCTTTTACCGGACAGATTTCACCGCCGGAAAGGCCCAGCGTGTACGGTATCTTCCCGCCGATCAGTTTTCGGGTGAGTTTCATCTCCTCCTCCTGATCGGGAGTCAGCATGATGTAGCGCGTAACACAGGGCAGCATCAGCAGGCCGTTTTTCCTGTTCATGTCCAGAATGCGCTTCAGGGCATCTTCGGCGCTTTCCACGATGCCTTCCATGTCGATTTCGCCGCAGAAGAAGGAGGCGCCTTCCGGCATCTCGCCGCCGCATACGGCCCAGTTTTCCGGAGTCAGGCCGTAGATGGCCACGGCCACGGGCTTTGATCCGTCGCCGTAATCCACCATCAGGGGGACGGTGGTGTTGTCCTGTCCTATGCGCATGACTATGCCGGTTTCGTCAAAATATTCCATCAAGGGGACATCGTTGACTTTTTTCAGAACGCAACCGTCGGATTCGGTAATGACCACCCGGCGATAGCCTATGTTTCTGTCGGGGATGGAGTTCACGATGAATTCAGGGTCCACAGGGCCGTGCAGGAGCAGCAGGGTCACGTTTTTTTCGTAATCCTGCCCGTTGTGGATGGTCCTGGCGTGGTCGTAAGACATGTCCATACCGCTGGCCACGCTGCCCCATACGGGCGCGCCGCCACAGGCGATGTCCAGTTGTTTCAGAATATCCGCGCTGCTTATGTCGGAGAGAAAGGGAAAGAAACTGATGACCATGGCCGGGTCGCCGGGCAACTTTGCCCGTGCCTCGTTGTAGGCGGCGGTCATCGCCTCTGCCGTATTCCCGGCTGTCAGCGGTACGGTGACGGCGGTCCGGAAAGACACGTCGTCCGAGGTCAGCACGGCGAGGCTGAGCACAAAGGTGCCGAAGCGTTCATCGGAAGCGCCGGCCATACTCGTCATGCCGATTACTTCAAAAGGCAGGCGGCTGCAGATTTCCCTGATCAGGTCGGTTTCAATGAACTCATAATGGCAGAAGAGAATGCCTGCGGATTCGGCGGAAAGTCTGCTGACGTCTATCTGTTCCAGAATTTCGGCAACGGCGCTGTCGGCGTCGTCCACTTCCTCTGTACATGCGGTGAACATCCTGATCATAGTGCACTCCTTGTCCGGCTTATGCACGGTTGCGGCAAAACGGCGTTGTGCGTTGTTTGTTCTGTATGCCGTTTATATGCGCCGGGGCTTTTTGTCAAGGCACGGCGGCCCGCGTTGAGCGGCATATAAAAATGCCCCGCCTGAGCCTGCAATGGGCACTGAAAAATGATCCACCCTGGCCCGTTATCCTTTTCATCTCTCCTGAGCCTGGATTCAGCCGTCCTGCATAAATGAACCGATTAAAATTCTTGATTTTTACCTCAAAAATGGGTATGTTTTTCCGTAAACCGGAGTACCCATCAGGAGGCGTAGGCATGTCTGCACTTCAGCAATTGCCGCTAGGCGCACAAAGCTTTAAAATAATCCGCCAAAACGGCGACCTGTACGTTGACAAGACGCGTTATCTTCCCGAATTGCGAAAAATGGGCAGTGTTGTTTTCTGCGCGCGTCCACGGCGCTTCGGCAAGAGCCTGACAGTCTCCGCGCTTGAGGCATTTTACGGCGGGAAAAAAGAACTTTTTCAAGGACTTGCTGTCGAGGAGTACATGAACTCGGCCGAATTCCAGCCGAGACCGGTCATTAAACTCGACATGAGCGCAATCCCGCTGTTGCGCAGCATTGAAGCGTTTCAAAGTCAGCTTTTGCTCGAATTGCAAAATGTTGCCGATTTACTTGGCGTGAAGATACGTTCCACTGACCCATCAAGTGCTTTCAGGTTTTTGATGCAGGATCTCGCTCAAAAATCAGGAAAGCCCGTTGTTGTCCTCATTGACGAATACGACGCGCCTGTGCTCAATTCTCTATCCAAACCGGCTTTACTCAAGGAAGTGCGCGAGGTGATGCGCGGGTTTTATACACAGATAAAGGTCGCGTCTGATTACGTTCATTTTGCCTTCATCACAGGCGTGAGCAAGTTCAGCAAGATGGGCGTTTTTTCCTCGCTGAACAACCTCTATGACATCTCGCTTGATCACGAATTTGCCGCAATGATGGGTTACACGCATGAAGAATTCGGAAACTCTTTCCAGCCCTATCTGGAAGGTCTGTCGAAAAAGACCGGCATCGCTGTCGCGGAACTTCCGGAGAAAATTGAGGAATATTACAATGGTTTTTCTTTTGACGGCGAGACGCTGCTCTACAATCCTTTTTCCACGCTGAGCCTGCTGCAGAGAGGTTTTTTTGACAATTACTGGATGGAATCCGGCTCGACGTCGTTTATACGCAATTTTCTCAGGGAAAAAAAACTGACCGTCGAACAATTTCGCAATCTCCCTGTTCAGCGTTCGTTTCTCACGTCCCCGGGCGAAATCGAGTCCACGCCCCCGCACGGTTTTCTGTATCAGGCGGGCTATCTGACCCTGCGGAAGGGGGACGACGGGTATTGCCTTGATTATCCGAATTTTGAGGTTTTGTCCGCAATGTCAGCATACTGCATCCAAAACATGATCCATGAAGATGATGTAGCGGATGAATTGTTTAAAAACGTCCAATCAGCCGTCGCAAATCAGGATGCCGAAGCTCTGGTAAAGGTTTTCAACCGTGTCTACGCCGCCGTTTCCTATGACGATTACCGCGTAAACTCCAATGAGTCGTTTTACCGCGCGACACTGCAAACCTTCCTTCTCGGCGCCGGTATCCGGGCGCAGGCGGAAGTCTGTAACAACCTCGGGCGTATGGATATCGTCGCCCGGTACAACGATAAAACCGTCGTCATTGAACTGAAGCGCGCCGCCGACGCCGAAAAGGCGGTAAAAGCGGCCGTCGCCGGCATGAGCCAGATGCTTGAAAAACAATACGGCAACGCTTACGCGGATGCCCTGCGCCTAGCTGTCGCCATCGACGACGGCAAGAGGCGCATAGTCGCCTACAACTATATTCCGGCAGGCTTTTCTACTGTGAAGGCTTCAACGGGATATATTACCGTCTGATTCCGCAAGCCACCGGGCAAAGGCCTCTCTTGCCCGCGCCGCATACAGGGCTTTTCTGTCTTTCTTACGCGCTTTTTCACCCAACTCCGGCATCAGGCCAAAATGCGCGTTGGACGGCTGAAAATGTTTTGCCGGGCGTTGCAGATGGCGCAGCAGCGCGCCCAGAGCGCTTTCCGGCGGGGGCGGCGGCAACTCGCGGCCGCAGGCGCGCGCCGCCAGCAAAAGGCCCGCCCACAGTCCGCAAGCCGCTGATTCCACATAGCCTTCCACGCCGGTAATCTGACCGGCCAGAAAGACGCGCGGGAGCGTTTTGAGGGAAAGATCGGCGTTCAGGGCCGCGGGAGCGTTCACATAGGTATTGCGGTGCATGCTGCCGTAGCGGACAAATTCCACAGCGCCCATGCCGGGGACAAGTCGGAACACCCTGGCCTGCTCCGGCTGCGTCAACCGCGTCTGGCAGCCCACCAGATTGCACGCGGCGCTGTCCGCGTTTTCCATGCGCAGTTGCAGCACAGCCCAGGGGCGGCGGCCTGTGCGCGGATCAATAAAACCCACCGGTTTGAGCGGCCCGAAGGTCAGCGTGCGCGGGCCGCGCGCCGCCAGCGCTTCCACGGGCATACAGCCCTCAAAATGCTTCAGGCTTTCAAAGCCGCGCGCTTCGGCCGTATCGGCGTCGCGCAAGGCACGATAAAAAATTTCGTACTCCTCACGGCTCATGGGGCAGTTAAGATAATCGCCCTGCCCCTCCGGGCAGGAAGTGTTTGTCGCGCCGTAGCGCGACGCCCGAAAAACAAGGCCCCTGTCCAGGGAATGCGTCCAGACAATAGGCGCGATGGCGTCGTAAAAATAGCAGTGTTCCTCGCCTGTCACCCGCGCAAGTGAAGCGGCAAGCCCCTCCGAAGCCAGGGGGCCGGCGGCGATGACCACGGCCCACGCGCCGTCCAGCACAGGATCGGCAAGGGATTCCACGCAATGCTCCACACGGCGTATGCGCGGACTCGCCGCCACACGCGCCGTCATGGCGGCGGCAAAGGACTCGCGGTCAACGGCCAGTGCCTTGCCCGCGGGCACGGGGCAGGCGTCCGCCGTTTCCATGAAATGACTGCCAAGATCGCGCATCTCCGCTTTCAAAAGCCCGATACCGGAGGTGATTTCGTTGGAACGCAACGAATTGGAGCAGACAAGCTCCGCCAGATGATCGCTTGTGTGCGCCGGTGAGCGCCGCCCGGGCTTCTGTTCAAGAAGCGTCACGTCAAGACCGGCGCGCGCCAATGTGAGCGCGCACTCGCACCCGGCAAGCCCCCCCCCGACAACAGCTATAGGGCGGTTTGGCTTTGAAAAAGCCCACGCGCTCTCGTTGCCCGCATGGGCACCGCGCCGCGAAAAGCGGCGTGGATTTTTGGAAAAACCGCGTTTTTTCCAAAAATGATTCAAAGTGAAATTGGATAATTTCATTTTGAAAATGCTAAGTGGTCGAACGGACTTGCCCCCGACGCCTTCCTGCGTTACACCACAACTCATGCAAACAACAATATCCCGCTCCGAGGACGCCGTCCACACAAACCGGTCCCGTGTGCAGCCGTTGTCCCCGGATATGGCGGATCGCGCCGCGCACTGTTTTTGATGCCCGGTGCATGGAGTTGTCTTTCACCGTCAACGTAGTATCATGGCAACAGAGAAGAAAACAGTCAACCTCAAACGGAGGAGTCGCGCTATGCGTGCAGCAAACATCAATACTGTCGCCTGTCTGGGCACGGGGACAATGGGACACGGGGTCGCG
>JAISRC010000056.1 GCA_031273845.1 Desulfovibrio sp. | reverse complement strand
TTTCTGTAACATACTGATATTTTTATATATAGCAAATCCGATCAATGAAAGCCGTATATAATAATTTCAGTATGTTATAAATATTTTAAAGCAAAGTCCGACAGGCTCCTAGGGCCTGTTGACACTATTATACAATCCTTCTGAGATTCTCTACAATACCTGGAGGTTGTCAAAACGTACATTTCCTCTTCGGCGCGGAAAACAGTCGGCAATTCTCTCATATTGTTTTGTGTAATTTCCATGTGTGGAAATCAGCAACTATCTGTTCTTTGTCAAGTAGTGTTAACAGGTCCTAAGGCAAATGTAGTGCACGCAATTTTTCGTAAAGCGCCGCCGCATCCAGCTTCAGCCGGCGGCGCAGTTCTCCGGTGGCGCCGTGCTCAACAAAGGCGTCCGGCAACCCCAGACGCAGGATGCGTTTCCCCGCCGTCAGGGAGTTGTCGTTGTAAAATTCCAGAACCGCTGAAGAAAAACCGCAGGCCAGGGAGCCTTCTTCCAGCAGGATAACGGTGTCGTGCCCGGCGATGATTTCGCGCAGTTCCAACTCCGGCAGGGGTTTGACCCATCGGGCGTTGAGCACGGTGACGCGCGGCCCGCCTTCTTCCCGCAACCTTTGCGCGGCGTACAGAGCAGGCAACGCCCGGTTGCCGAGAGCCACAACGGCAAGACCGTCTTCGCCCCGGTCAAGGTATTCGGCCCGGCCCACGGGCAGGGGGACCGGCGTTTCCGGCAACGGCACGCCGGCGCCCGGCCCGCGCGGGTAGCGCAGGGCAAAGGGGCCGTTTCCGGCCAGGGACGTCGCCAGCCCGTGCTGCAGTTCGGCCTCGTCCTTGGGCGCGAAGATCGTCAGGCCGGGGATGTGGCGCAGGAAGGCGATATCAAAGGCTCCGTGGTGTGTGGGGCCGTCCTCCCCCACCAGACCCGCGCGGTCTATGCAGAAGGTGACGGGCAGCTTCTGCAGGCATACGTCGTGCACGATCTGGTCATAGGCTCTCTGCAGAAAGGTGGAATAGACGGCGACAAAGGGGCGCAGTCCGCCGGCAGCCAGTCCGGCGGCAAAGGTCACGGCGTGCTGTTCGCAGATACCCACATCGGCGAAACGCCGGGGGAAAAGTCCGGAGAATTTTTTCAGGCCCGTCCCTTCGGGCATGGCGGCGGTTACGGCAAAGATGCGCTCGTCCCCGGACGCCAGCCTGCACAGCCCCCTGCTGAACGCTTCCGTCCAGCTTATAGCCGCATCGGGGCCAGCCCCGCAGGGCAGGCCGGTTTCCGGCGCAAAGCTGCCGACGCCGTGGAACAGTTCGGGATTTTTCTCGGCCGGGGCATAGCCTTTGCCCTTGCGCGTCAGCACATGCACCAGCACGGGACGATCCAGAGCGGCCGCTAGACGCAGGGTTTTCTGCAGTTCTTCGATGTTGTGCCCGTCCACCGCACCTATGTAATTGAAACGCAGGGCTTCGAAAAGAATGCCGGGAGTGAAGAAGTTTTTGAAACTGTGCTTGCTGCGCCTGGCGATTTCCAGCAGATCCCCGCCTATGCCGGGGATGCCGGAGAGGAAATCTTCCACCTCGCGCTTGACGCGGCGCACCCAGCGGGCGGACAGGTTGCGGCTCATGAACAGGGACAGGGCGCCGACGTTTTTGGCAATGGACATTTCATTGTCGTTGAGAATGACGATGAAGCGCCCGGCCGTGGCTCCGGCCTGATTCAGTCCTTCATACGCCAGCCCGGCGGTGAGCGAACCGTCGCCTATCACCGAAACAACGTGGAAATCCTCGCCCGCCAGATCCCGCGCCCCGGCCAGGCCCAAGGCCGCGGACACCGATGTGGAGGAATGCCCGGCGCCGAAATGGTCATAGGGACTTTCAGCGCGGCTGGGAAAACCGCTGATCCCGTCGGTCTGCCGCAGGGTGTGAAATCTGTCCGCCCGCCCGGTCAGGAGCTTCCACGCGTAAGCCTGATGCCCGACATCCCAGATGATTTTGTCCCGCCGCGCGTTGAAGGTGGAGAGCAGGGCCAGGGTCAGCTCGACCACTCCGAGGGAGGCGGCGAGGTGCCCGCCGGTGCGCGACACCGTGCTCACCATGGTTTCTCGCAGTTCGCCGGCCAGAACCTGCAGATCTTCAGGGCTGAAGGAAGCCAGATCCGAGGGGTCCTTGATCCCCGGCAACAGGAGGGGACCGCGTACGGCGTCCCGCCCCGGTCCGGCCGGATCTCCGCGCGCGCCGGGGGCTTCCGGCTCTGACCATCGGGCCGGAGTTTCAACCTGCGGATCTCCGTGCGCGTCTGACGCTCCTGTGTGCTGACGGTTCACGGCGCAGCCTCAGGATATCCGGTTGACGACATAGGCCGCAAGTCCCCTGAGCAGAGCGGCGCTTTCGCCTTCCAGCCCGTCCAGAGCCGCGACGGCTTCTTCGGCATGCCGTTGCGCGATTTCTCCGCTTTTTTCAAGGCCGAACAGGGAGGGATAGGTGCATTTGCGCGCCGCGTCGTCGCTGCCCACGGGTTTGCCGAGCAGAGCGGCATCGCCGGTCACATCCAGAATATCGTCGGCGATCTGGAAGGCCGCGCCCAAGGCTGCCCCATAACGCGAGAGGGCTTCGACCGTATCCGGGGAAGCTCCGGCCAGCAGAGCCCCGGCCGCGCAGGGCAGGCGGAGCATGGCGCCGGTTTTCATGGCCTGCATGGCCGCCAGTTCTTCGGGTCCCGGTTCCGGCCCGCCCGTGTACAGTATGTCCAAGAATTGCCCGCCGACCATGCCGGATGATCCCGCCGCCCCGGCGAGCATGGCGACGGCGCGCAGGACCCGTTCCGCCGGCAGCGCCGGTCCGGCGCAGGCGGCCGCGACGGCAAAGGCGTCCGTCAGCAACGCATCGCCCGCCAGAACAGCGGTGGCTTCGTTGAAACGCTTGTGGCAGGAGGGTTTTCCCCGGCGGAAGTCGTCGTCGTCCATGGCCGGGAGGTCGTCGTGGATCAGGGAATAGGTATGGATGCACTCCAGAGCGCAGGCAAAGGTCAGAACGGCTTCGGCAAGGTCAGCGGCCGGCCGGCCGGGAATGCGCGAGGACAGCAGGCAGAGCACGGGGCGGATGCGTTTGCCGCCCGCGAAAAGACTGTAGCGCATGGCTTCCAGCAGGCCGGGCGGGCAGGCGTCCGCGCGCAGGCAGGAATCCAGTCGTTCTTCCACACGGGCCGCCTCGGCTTTCAGAGCCTTTCGGACATCCGCGGCGGCGGTTCGGCGCCCGCTCACGCGCTCACTCTGCCCGCTCGCCGGATTCGGGCGTTGCGGGTGCGGAGGCAAAAGACCGTTCCCCTTCCTCATCGCAGAGCAGGATGTCGTGCCGGGCCTTTTCCAGCAATTCCCCGCACGCGCGGGCAACGGCGCGGCCTTCCCTGTACAGGGCGACGCTTTTTTCCAGGGGCAGATCCGGACTTTCGAGTTCGCGCACGATTTCTTCCAGCCTCTGCATCTGTTTTTCAAAACTTTGCGCCGCCATAGTTCGCCTCGTTATTCGCCCGTTTGCAGCAGAGGAAGCGCATTGACGCTCTCCCCCAGAACATAGAAAGAAAGATGCAGATGCGGGCCGGTCACCCGCCCGGTGGCGCCCGCAAAGCCCACGGTGTCGCCTCGGGCGACTTTTTGGCCTTTTTTCACATTGAATCCGGACAGATGCAGATAGGCGCTCATGACGCCCAGTCCGTGGTCCACCACCAGCGTATTGCCCCCGTAATAATGCTCCGAGACAAGGACCACTGTGCCGGCGTCAACGGCGCTTACGGGGTCGCCGTCAAGGGCGTCGAAATCCACGCCTTTGTGCGGGTTTTTGGGAATCCCGTTGAAGACGCGGCGCGCTCCGTAGACACTGGTCACCTCGCCCGGCAGAGGGAGGGCAAGGGGCAGGCGCCAGTATTGCACGGGACTTGTCGCCGTGACGGCGGCGCGCATTTCCGCCCGGTCGCGGCGTATTTTTTCCGTCGCTTCCGGGGGAGGAATGACGAATTTTCTCTCCACGGTCAGCTTCTGCACGGGGTAAGAGCGTTTTTTCAGCGGCACGGCGCGGGTCAGGACCTCTTTCGTCCCTCCCTTCCAATGCACGGTCAGGGTCAGGATGAGGCTTTTTTTCTTCGTGCCCAGAGGAACGGGCAGCAGGGCCTCAAACAGTCCGGAATTCTTTGACGGAGTTTCCAAATGCAGTTTTCCGCCGTTAAAGTCCAGGTCCAGGGCCTGCGCGTTCTCGGCCCCGAAGCGCAGGGCAAAGGCTTCCCCGTCGCCGGCGCTTTTCGGGATATCAAGCATGAAGCGCCCGGACTGCGCTTCCTGTCTGCCGGCACCCGCCTTGTTTCCGGCCTCGGCCAGCGCCGACCGGGTTGCGGCGGCGGGGACGGGCGTTTGTCCGCCGGGACCGACATCGGCGCTCCGCGGGTTTCCGGCGCAACCCGCGAGGTACAGGAGGACGGGGGCAAGTACCAGAATCAGGGGCGCGGCGGGTTTTCTTCCGATACGGCGCATAGTCTTTGCCTTTTGCGCTCAGGCTTCGACCCGGACGGGGATATCCCCGTCCGTGACCGTGAGGGTCAGGGCTTCGCCCGGAAGAACGTCGCTTCTGAGGCGGACGAATTTGCCGTCCGCCTTGCGGGCCAATGCGTAACCGCGTTGCAGCGGGGCATGGGGATCAAGGGATTCAAGGCGCACGGTCAGGTTTTCAAGGGGAGCGGCCCGCAGCCGGAAGCTTTGCGGCCAGACCCCGAGTTTGTCGCCGGCCTGTTTCAGCCGCGCTTCCCCGCGTTGCAGCAGAAGTTTGCCCGCGCCGCGCAGGAGGCGGACTTCGGCGGTCAGACGCGCGCAACGGGCCTCCAGGGTTCTGCGCGGAGAAAGCCTGCGCAGGCCGTTTTCCAGGCTGGCAAAGCGTCCCGTCGCCCGTTCCAGACGGCGTTCGACCGCTCCCCGCAGGGCGTCGTCCAGTTCCGAGAGCGCCCGGAAAAGTTCGGAGCGTTCCGGCAGCAGTATCTGGGCCGCATGGCTGGGCGTCGCCGCCCGCACGTCGGCCGTCAGATCGGCCAGGGTAAAGTCCACCTCGTGCCCGATGCCCGCCAGCACAGGAATCGGGGAGCGGAAAAGGGCAAGGGCCAGAGCTTCGTCGTTGAAGGCCCAGAGGTCTTCCAGAGAGCCGCCGCCGCGCAACAGGACCAGAACCTCGGCCCAGCCTTCTTCCCCGATGCGGAGCACGGCTTCGATGATTTTGGGCGGCGCGCCGTCGCCCTGCACGGGCACGGGATAAATGCGGAACTCCGAACCGGGACCGCGCTGTTCCGAGAGACACAGAAAGTCATGCACGGCCGCGCCCTGCGGCGAGGTGACCAGAGCGATGCGCCGCGGCAGGAGGGGCAGGGGCCTTTTTCTTTCCGGCGCAAAAAAGCCGTCCGCCGCCAGTTTGGCCCGCAGACGCCCGAATTCCTCATGCAGCCTGCCGGTGCCCTGTTCCGCCGCGTATTCCACCACCAGACGGTAGATGCCGCGCGGGGCATACAGGGAAAGCCTGCCCGCGCAGACGATCTCACGCCCGTTTTCCAGACTCAGGGCCGGGCTGGGGCGCGGCCCGTCCCCGTAGACTTCGCCGGTCAGCGGATCGAAGCGTTCCGCGGGCCGGATGTCGCCCTTGAACCAGACAGCGGCAATTGTGCTGCGTTCGTCGCGCAGGGCGAAAAAGACATGCCCGGAGGCAGGCCGGGAAAGATCCGTGACCTGCCCGCGGACCCAGACAAAGGGAAAGGCCCCTTCCAGTCGATTTTTCACAGCTTCCGTAAGGGCCGTGACCGAAAGTATCCTGTCGTCGTTCATGCCGGATGCGAATCCCGCGCCTCATACGGCGCGCGGCATTGCGCGGGTGTCCGCACGGTCGCGTCAGCTCTGTCCGTTGTCCTGTCCGTTGTCCTGCCCGTCCTCTCCGTCCCGGGTTTCCTCCGCGGCCTGTTTGATGAAGTCGCCGAGCGTCTGTCCGCCGGGTTCACCGGTAGTGGCCCGCAGTTCCTTGTTTTTCCTGCGTTCCTCCTCTTCCCTGATCTGCTTGACGGAAAGGCCGAGCCGGCGTTCCTCGGCGGAAACGTGGATGACTTTGGCCTGTATGCTCGCGCCTTCCTTGAACAGTTCCGAAGGCGACTTGATTTTTTTGCCGCTTATTTCCGAAACATGCACCAAACCTTCTATGCCTTCTTCAACTTCCACGAATACGCCGAAATCGGTTATATTGGTGACCAGTCCCGTGACCGTAATGCCGACGGGGTAGCGATCCGGCACGCAGGACCACGGGTCGTCGGTGAGCTGTTTGATGCCCAGCGTGAATTTTTCGTTGGCCTGATCCACGGTGAGCACTTTGGCCTGCACCACATCGCCTACCTGGTAGACTTCGCCGGGGTGGCGGATTTTTTTGGTCCAGCTTATGTCGGACACATGGATGAGTCCGTCTATGCCGTCTTCAATGCCGATGAACATGCCGAATTCGGTAATATTTTTGATGGCTCCTTCAAGCACGGTGTTTTCCGGGAACTTCTCGGCCACGATTTCCCACGGATTGGGCCTGACCTGTTTCATGCCCAGGGAAATTCGCTTTTTATCCTGATCAACGCCCAGGATGATCACGTCCACCGGGTCGCCGGCCTTGACCATCTGGGAAGGGTGGCGCAGTTTGCGCGTCCAGGACATTTCGGAAATATGCACAAGGCCTTCCACGCCCGCTTCAAGCTCGACGAAGGCCCCGTAGTCCACGAGATTGGTGATTTTGCCGGAAAGCTGCGCCCCGGTCGGGAATTTTTCCGTGATGCCCTGCCAGGGGTCCTCAATGAGCTGTTTCAGGCCCAAGGAAACCTTGTGGCTGTCGCGGTCGAAGGAGAGAACCTTGAGATCCAGTTCCTGGCCGAGGCTGACCATTTCCTTGGGATGGCGGATGCGTTTCCAGGACATGTCCGTGATGTGAAGCAGTCCGTCCAGGCCGCCGAGGTCTACAAATACGCCGTATTCCGTGATGTTTTTGACCCGTCCCCTGACTTTCTGGTTTTCGTCCAGAGTGCCGAGGAGTTCTTTGCGTTTGGCGTCGCGTTCTTCTTCCAGGAGCACGCGGCGGGAAACGATGACGTTGCTGCGCCGGCGGTTGATCTTGAGCACACGGAATTCGAACTCCTGGTTGACCAGGGCGTCCATGTCAGGAACCGGGCGAAGGTCCACATGCGAACCCGGCAGGAAGGCTTCCACGCCGCCCAGGTCCACGGTGTACCCTCCCTTGATGCGCCGCAGTATGCGCCCTTTGCAAATGCCGTTATTCTCCTGCAGTTCTTCGAGCTGGTCGAAGAGCTGCATGCGTTTGGCCTTTTCATAGGAGAGCGTGATTGTGCCTTCCGATTCGTTCTTGCGGGCAACGTAGACATCCACCTTGTCGCCTGTTTTCACGCAGATTTTTCCCGAGGGGTCGCGGAATTCACTTGTCGGGATCTGCCCTTCCGACTTGAAATTCACATCGACCAGCACATGATCGTCGTCAATGCGCACCACCTCACCCTTGACGATGGAGCCTTCCTCCAGGTCGCCGAAGTCGGAATTAAGGTAGCTTTCCAGGGCGCTCTCGAAGTTCAGCTCGGCATCAAGGCCGGTTTCCAGTTCTGAAGTTGTCGACATACGTGTCCTCCGACCGACAAAAATTCCTGAAGCAATTCAGGTGGGCGTTCTTTAGCAGAAAAACGAGCGTCTTGACAAGGGAGATTCCAAAAACTCCTGACCGATGCCGGCGAATTTCAATTTGCCGATTTGCACGATCAGTAACTTGCCACACAACAACATATCGCGGGTGGTTGGGGATTTCCTCTTGACTCGCAGTCCTGCCGGGGGCACATATACACCATGTCCTTCAAAAGGAGGGCAATCCGCCCGCGTCCGACCGCCGGCATAGAGTCGAACCGGCGGACGGACGCGGGCGGCGTTTCACGCTTGTGCCGCCCGGGCATTTTCAATTTTGAAATGCCCCGGCCCCCGCGTAAAACAACGACACGCAGTTCTTGGACAGCAGGGCATCCATGTTTGTCGCAGCCGGTCAGAAACCTTTTTATACCAAAGTATTCCTTTATATCTTTCTTGTTTTTCTTCTGTTGATGACCTGCTTCGGCATTTTCATCTACCGCGTGACAGGGGAAACCGTCAAGCGGCAGATGGGAAAAAAATGTCTGGGTATTGCATCCGCTGTTTCCGTGCTGATAGAGCAGGATGCCGACGGGTATCGCGGGTTTCTCAAAACCCTCGACACGCAGAGCGATTACTATAAGCGGATCAAATCGGCCATTGAGAGCATTCGCTACGCCAACGAAGGCAATATCATTTACCTGTACACCGAGAACCGGCACTCGGAAACGGAAATGATGTACGTCCTCGACGGTGAAAGGGCCGATCTGCCCACCTTTTCGCCTCCCGGTTCCATCGAATTGCTGACCGTAACCCGACTGACGGCCTATACTTCAGGTTCCGCCTATGTCGGCGACTTTCTGATCGACAACGACTGGGGTATGCTGCTTTCCGCATTCGTGCCCATCCGCGACCCGAAGACCGGGGAATTCCTCGGACTTGTGGGCGCCGACGTTTCCATAGATCAGTATCGGGAAGTGATGCACTACCAGGGGATCATCGTCATCGGCAGTATTGCCTTGTTCACTCTCATGGTGGGCGCGGCGCTGCTCATGTCCACGGGCAGGGTTGAACGGCTGTTTTCCGTGGACGCCATGACCGGCGTGTACAACAGAGCGTTTTTCATGCGCAGTCTCAAGATTCAGATGTGGTATGCGGAAAAAAGCGATCTGCCGGTAATCGTCTTCATGGCGGATATGGATCATTTCAAGTGTATCAACGACACATACGGGCATCCGTTCGGCGATCTGGTGCTTGAAAAAGCGGCCGGGGTCATGTCCCGTGCCCTGCGCAAAACCGATTGTCTGGCCCGTTATGGAGGCGAAGAGTTCGCGGGTTATATGCCCGGGCTGGATTTGGAATCAGCAGGGACCATCATCAACCGCATTCGGGAAACGGTGGAGGAAACCCTGATCTATAACAAGGAACTGGACAAGAATATTTTTGTTACCGTAAGCATCGGGGCAACGCAGATCACCCGCGGGCAGACGGCCGCCGATGCCGTTGAAAAGGCCGACAAAGCTTTGTACCACGCCAAATTGCGCAGGAATGCCGTTGCCTTCTATTCCGAAAAAAAGGGAGTATATTAAACTGGCCCGAATAGTTGCTTTCAAGAAATCGCATTATGGCCGGCAGGAGCTATAGGAACGCCTTGTACGATGTGTCAAAAATTTTGCCCGGCGGCTTTGCCGTCTTCTGAATCATGCGAAACCGTATTTTCATGTTTCAATCCACAGCCGGCTCCATCCGCCGATTGACTCCGTCCCGGCGGATAGGAACCGGGCGGATTGCCCCCTCCCTGAAGGGAGAGGTTTCAGACCATAAAGGAAATTTTCATGAAAAACCGATAATTGGATAATGTACCCTGTAAAAATCAAGTCAATGCCGATATGGCCTTATTGAGTTCCTGCGCAGTACCGGACAACGCCTGAACGGCCGCGGACGACTGCATCATGTCGTCCGTGGTTCTTCGGACAATCTCGTTTATTTCTTTCAGGGCCTTGTCGATTTCATCGGAAGCCGCGCTCTGCTCTTCCGTAGCCGCGGCTATGGAAGTGATCACAGCGTTGCTCTCACGGGCAAGATCCACGATTTCCTTCAGGGCTTCCCCGGAGGAATTGGCCAGATCGGTGGCCGAGCTGATATTGCTGACTGCGTTGCCGACCTCGCGGATAGTGGTTTTTGCGGACTGTTGAATCGTGTTTATGAGGCTGCCGACTTCGCCCGTGGCCGACATGGTCTTTTCGGCGAGCTTACGCACCTCGTCGGCCACAACGGCAAACCCCCGGCCAGCGTCACCGGCCCGCGCGGCCTCGATAGCGGCATTCAGCGCCAGCAGATTTGTCTGGTCTGCAATGTCTGAAATGACGTTCAACAGCGGCTCAGAGTAATTGGCAAAGCCGGCCAGAGCCTTGACAAAATACGATCTGTCGGCGAAACTTTGGCCGATTGCATTTCTGGCAGTTGACGCCAAGGTAACGCCTTGTATATTCAACAGGGAAATCCTGTCAAAATCAGGATATACGGAAAACAATTTTGTCGAGTATTTTGCATGTCGCCTCGACAGTATCCTTGTCAAACGCTCCTGACTTGAAAAAACTTTCAATAATTTCACTTGATGCTATAGTTGAAATATTGACGACAGCGTTTTCAGTCAAAACCTGAATAGATCACGTCAGGAAAAAAGCTTCACCACGCATATTTTCGCGAATAATTTTCTGCAAATTCTCCGATGTATGATTATATGTAAGTGCATTGCCGATGGACAATATAATAAGTACAGCAGAAATAATAGGCAGAATAATCTTTAAGCGTAGATTCATTAAAGACCTCATGTTGCGATCCCGAGATCGCCCGATTTTGAACAATTTTAAATTTTGCAGAGCACCAACAATGCTGTCCGGCCAAAGGGGGAATATATTCAAAATCCCAAGAATAATCGCAGCTTAAAGAGATCTTGAGCACGGCCTTCGAAGAGGCTCATTCCTTGGAAAACTCAATTTCAAATTTTTTAAGCACTCTCAGCAGGGCTGGCAAGTCTTTCACGATTTCTTCTATGCTGCCTTGGATCATGCTGTTGACAACGCTGCACTCTGTTTCGCCTGCCCGCCTGCCGTCCGTTCGAATGCCGAAAATCTTTTTGCCCTGGCCGTAGGCATACCCGATCTCCCAGGCCGTGCCGTCATCAACCTGTGGTCCGTCCAGAATGGCGACAACACTGCCGGCCAGGGAGAGGTGCTTGAGACAGGTGCCGAAAATCAGCCCCGGAGCGTCTTCACCCGCGGCCTGGATGTCTTCGTCCGTCAACAGCGTATAGGGCATGATCACCTGGTATCCGGCCTGTTCCAGAGCCGAGCCGATCAGCTCGTTGTAGGCCCTTTCAGCCTTGGAAAAGAGAGGACCGGCAAGATAGACCAACATTCGTGCCTCCGGCAGAATTCTTCGCTGATTTGTCACGGTTTTTTTCACAAAAGTCGCAGAAACAAAGGAAAACCGAGCGTTTCCTTAAAGCTGCCCGCACCTCCGTGATGGAGTCAAAAGACTGAATCCCTATATGCCTGTCTTCTTCAAATGTCCAGCTTTAGAGCATTTTACGCTTGAGATTGTCGCTTACGGCGGGCACAGCCCGCCTGCTCCAATCCCGCGGCAAGGATTTGCCGGCAAATCCTTGCAGAGCAGATATACATTTTCAATGTCAAT
>JAISRC010000054.1 GCA_031273845.1 Desulfovibrio sp. | reverse complement strand
TATCCACGCTATAATTATAGCGTGTTTCTGCCTCTTGCCAAGGGCAAATTATCTTGGATCACTCTTGTTTTACAGACTTTCTTACTCTTCCACGCTATAATTTCACCGGAGCTTAGGTCATCAGGTCAGGAAGAGCAAAAAGCTCGAAAGGCGGCAGCGTGAAAGAAGACGGAGACAGTCCGTTATAGCTGTAATTTTTTGACTTGATTATATATTTGCAGGAAAGGAGGAAGGCGCAGCTACGGTCAGGAAAACCCTCGAGAATTGCCTGGGCAGGCGGTATGCCCACGCCCGATTAAAGATAGAGGAAGTTTCGTGACGAACATGATATCATGCGGTAATCAATCGAATCAGACATCACAAACAGAATTCTTCAGGAACAGCAGACGTTCGCGCCGGGTTCGGTACCCGGCATGCACCGCTAAAGTCTTTTCTCTCCCTGCCGAAGAGTATTGTGCCCGCCGCCGGGGCCGGCGGCATAAAGCACTCAGGGAGAGAGTCATGCTTGATTACTACCGCTACAAATCAGTAAGCGAACTTATTGAGCAGAACAAGCCGGACGAAGCCCGACTGTTGCTCGCCGAACTGCAACGGCGCTATGTCGCGGTATGCGACGAAAACGCCGCGCTCAGAATGCAGATTCAGGAATACGACGACATCCTCTACATTGCCCGCAATCTGGTGATCGACCGCGGCTTTTATTGGCTGATCACCGGCGCGGTCCGGCAGGGGCCTTTCTGCCCGGACTGCTATACGCGCGACGGCCTGCTCGTGCGTCTTGTCGGGGACGGAGGAGACCTGATCTGCTCCAATTGCCGGGGTATATTCCCATCCCTGCGACACAAGCCGTTCAAGGCGGCCATGGCGGCCCCGGACTGCGTTCCCGGCTCTTTCCCGCCGGGGGCCCAACGCAGCGACGGCACAGCCAAAGTCATACCCTTCCGCCGCTGAACACGACCCGGCCGCGCCGTCCTCAAACAAAAGGCATCACACCGTGTACAACCGTCCGCTTGCAGTCACATTCCCCATGCGCGTTCTGGTCGTGGCCGGAAGCAACGCCGCGGCGCGCACGGACATAAAAGCGCTCCGGACCCTCGGCGCACGGGAGATCACCTGCCTGTGCGAAGCATACGCCGTTCCGGATTTTCTGGAAAAAAAACGCGGGGGAAACGATACGCCCTCTCCGCGGCAAGGGAAAATACCCGACACAGGGACAGCCGCCAAGGCAACGGACCTCATGCTGTGTGACGAACAGGCCGCGGGTCTGTCCGCTCCGGCGCTCATTCACGCATTGTACATGCGGCCGGGACTCGACGTCCCCCCCCACCTGATCCTGACCTCCACCACAACGGTCGCCGCGCGGCTGCGCGCCGCCGGACTCCACGCCCTGGAGCGGCCCTGTTCCCTGTACGGGCTGCGTGCCGCCGTCCTCAAGGCCGTGAGCCCTCTGCGCCGGGTTCTGCGCCCGGAAGATTTTGCAGCCCTTGCCGCCTCCGGCGGGCCGACCGTGAAAAAAAGAGAAGCGGCGGCGGCGCGGAAACAAAACGACCCGCCGGCAACTACTTCAGATATCTTCAACCAAGGCCTCGGACGACTAAAATCCGGAGACAACGCCGGCGCGGAGAAACTTTTTCTGGAAGTCCTGCACCGACAGAAGGAACACATAGGCGCGGCACTCGGCATGGCGCGCATATGCCGCTCCGGAGACGACGACGCGGGCAAGCGCAAATGGCTGGTGCGGGCCTCGGCTTCCTGCCTGCGCAACGGGGACATGGGACGGATGGAGCATATCGCGGAAATGCTGCCCCGCGGCATGCGCAACAACGTCTTTCTCCACGAAGCCGTCGGACACATGTTTGACGGTGATTACAGGGAAGCCGCCCTGAGTTTTCTGGACGCCGAAAAGGCGGCTGAAGATGTCCCCCTGCACCGTCTGGTCGCCCGCGCCTGCCTGATGACCGGGTGCCCCGAGGAAAGCATGCGCCGCATTTGCGATGCCGTGCTGAAGCTGGGTCACAGGGATAAGGCGCCGGCTCTGCGTCGGCGTCTGCTGGAATACGGACCCCGGAATGCGGAAGATGACGATTCCCGGCCGGCCAGATTCCCCTTGCTCACGGAAGCACTGAGCGCGGCCTCCTTCGCCGTGTGGGCCTGGAAACGGGCCTGATACCGGGTTGCATTCAAACTTGTTTGAATGCGGGACGCCAAGGTTTTTTAAAAACAGGCAAAGGCTGCTTTTTCAAAAGCTCGCGAGCAGCGGCTTCGCCCGCTGCCATAGCGATTCCTTTTCTATCGAAAGGGACTTGCTATGAGTCACCGGGCATTCTTTCTGTTTCGCCAGGTATTCTTTTTTCCCGACAAGCGTTTTTTTGCTTGCTTTTTACGAAAAGCGCGGGTAATAACGCTGATTCCTTAGCCGGCGTAGCTCAACTGGCAGAGCAGCTGATTTGTAATCAGCAGGTTGCGGGTTCGAGTCCCATCGCCGGCTCCGAATCGGCGGTGGGGTTCCCGAGCGGCCAAAGGGAACAGACTGTAAATCTGTCGTCAGTGACTTCGGTGGTTCGAATCCACCCCCCACCACCAGAAAAAAATCGTAACCGGGACAACGAAGACAGGTTGCGTTTTGAATATAATTTCGGGGCCTTTTCTTGAGAAAGCCCCGGCAAGCGGCAAGGGCTGTAGGAGACGGGACGGTCCGTCGAGGAACTACGGCGGTTATGCGGGAATAGCTCAACGGCCAGAGCATCAGCCTTCCAAGCTGAGGGTTGCGGGTTCGAATCCCGTTTCCCGCTCCAGGCAACGCCTTCTTCCTCCCCACACAGCTTTGAGGAATCGCCCACGTAGCTCAGTCGGCAGAGCGCGTCCTTGGTAAGGACGAGGTCAGCAGTTCAATCCTGCTCGTGGGCTCCATTCCTGCATTTTTAAACACAATCATTATCGCAATTTCAAAAGCCGGTCAGGAGACTACCATGGGTAAGGAAAAATTTGAGCGCACAAAGCCTCACGTCAACATCGGCACCGTCGGTCACATAGACCACGGCAAAACCACCCTCACCGCCGCCATCACCAAGGTCGCGGGCATGAAGGGCAAGGGCAAATATGTCGCTTACGACGAAATCGACAAAGCCCCTGAAGAAAAGGAACGCGGCATCACCATCGCCACGGCGCACGTCGAGTATGAAACGGACAAGCGCCATTACGCCCATGTGGACTGCCCCGGCCATGCGGACTACATCAAGAACATGATTACCGGCGCGGCGCAGATGGACGGCGGAATCATCGTGGTCGCGGCCACGGACGGCCCCATGCCCCAGACGCGCGAGCACATTCTGCTTGCCCGCCAGGTCGGCGTGCCCAGTCTGGTCGTCTTTCTGAACAAATGCGACATGGTGGACGACGAGGAACTGCTGGAACTGGTGGAAATGGAAGTTCGCGAGCTTCTTACCCAATACAAGTTTCCCGGCGACGATGTGCCCGTGATCCGCGGCTCCGCGCTGAAGGCGCTGGAAACGGAAGACCCGGACTCGCCGGAAGCCAAATGCATTCTGGACCTGCTTGAGGCTTGCGACAACTATATCCCCGAGCCTGTGCGCGAAATCGACAAGCCCTTCCTCATGCCCATTGAGGACGTGTTCTCCATATCCGGGCGCGGCACGGTCGTGACCGGGCGCGTGGAACGCGGCATCATCAAGGTGGGCGACGAAGTGGAAATCGTCGGCATCAGGCCCACGGCCAAGTCCATCTGCACCGGCGTGGAAATGTTCCGCAAACTTCTGGACCAGGGTCAGGCGGGCGACAACATCGGCGCCCTGCTGCGCGGCGTCAAACGCGACGAGGTGGAGCGCGGCCAGGTGCTTGCCGCCCCCAAATCCATCACCCCGCACAAGAAGTTCAAGGCGGAAGTCTATGTGCTCTCCAAAGAGGAAGGCGGACGCCATACCCCCTTCTTCACCGGGTATCGCCCGCAGTTCTACTTCCGCACCACGGACGTCACGGGCATCATCGCCCTTGAGGAAGGCGTGGAAATGGTCATTCCCGGCGACAACGCCACCTTTATCGTGGAACTCATCGCCCCCATCGCCATGGAACAGGGACTGCGCTTCGCCATACGCGAAGGCGGCCGCACCGTGGGCGCGGGCGTTGTCTCCGAGATTCTGGAGTAAGCGATGCGCATCAACATTCTGCTCGCCTGCACCGAATGCAAAAGGCGCAACTACACCACGAGCAAAAACAAAAAGAACAGCACGGGACGCCTTGAACTGAAAAAATATTGCCCTTGGGACAAAAAAATGACCGTCCACAGGGAAACCAAATAGCCCACGCAAACGGGCGGGTCGTCAAAGGCGATACCGGGCAAAAACCCGGGCGCGCCCGCAGATCCGGTGAAGGGCAGTAGCTCCAACGGCTAGAGCGGCGGTCTCCAAAACCGCAAGTTGGGGGTTCGAATCCCTCCTGCCCTGCCATACTTTTCAGAGCATTTCAGTGTCGGAATGCTCCGGCGGCGAAAACGCGGAGTGCCGCCCGCCCACGACGGCGCAGGCGAAAATGCTTTCGCCGTTAAAGGCCGAAAGGGCCGTTTCAAAATCAGATTGCCTTGCGGACGATGCGGCGGGCTAGCCTGCCCTGTGCCCGCGTTTTGAGAACAAAGGTGAAACTATGGCCGGCAAAAAGAAGCAGGAAAAAAGCGGAGGCGAGGGCGCGCAGGCGCGGTCGGCAGCAGCCGCGGCGCGCGGATTCGGCGGACCGGCCGCGAAGTTCGGAGCGTTGCGCCGCTATCTGGAAGACTCCAGAGCGGAACTGGACAAGGTATCCTGGCCCACGGGCAAAGAAATCAAAACCACTTCGCTGGCCGTTCTCGCTCTCGTCGTCATTATGTCAATCTTCTTGGGACTGGCGGATATCCTGCTGTCCAAAATAATGGAAGCCATACTTTCACTCGGGTAAGCCAATGAATCAAACGCCTGAAAACGCGCTCCCCGAAGCGGACGCAGCGGAAAACGCCCCCAGGCCCCGCTGGTATGTCGTCCATACATACTCCGGTTTTGAAAACCGGGTGGAACAAACCCTGCGCGAAATGATACGCACGGAGCAGGACAAGGGATTCATTGCCGAAGTGGTCATCCCCACGGAAAAAGTCATGGAACTGGTGCGCGGGGAAAAAAAGACCTTCACGCGCAAGTTTTACCCCGGCTATGTAATGATCCGCATGGTGATGAACGACTTTTCCCGGCATCTTGTGCAGAGCATTCCCAAAGTCACGGGTTTTGTGGGCGGCAAGAACCGTCCTGCCCCCATGCGCGACTCCGAGGCGGATCATATCCGTAATCTCATGGAAGAGCGCCGCGAACAGCCCCGACCCAAGTTCAACTTTGAACGCGGCGACGAGGTCCGGGTCATAGACGGTCCTTTCGGAGGATTCAACGGCATTGTGGAAGACGTCAACTACGACAAAGGCAAACTGCGTGTTTCGGTTTCCATTTTCGGAAGACAAACCCCCGTGGAACTGGATTTCGTCCAGGTATCCAAAGGATAGGCAAACAAGCAGAGGCGGGCGACCGCCGCCCGGCCCCGCGCCGGCTGAAGGAATATGCTCATGGCCAAGAAAGAAGTCGCAAAAATAAAACTCCAGATCCCCGGCGGCGTCGCCAACCCCTCCCCTCCGGTGGGGCCGGCCCTCGGTCAGCACGGCCTGAACATCATGGAGTTCTGCAAAGCCTTCAACGCCAGGACGGCGGACCAGAAAGGCACCATTATCCCGGTGGTGATCACCGTTTATCACGACCGCTCCTTCTCGTTTATCACCAAAACCCCGCCCGCCGCCGTGCTGCTCATGAAGTCGGCCAAGATAGAGAAAGGGTCGGGCGAGCCGAACCGGAACAAGGTGGGCACGATCAGCATGCAGCAGGTAGATGAAATAGCCGCCCTGAAAATGCCCGATTTGACGGCCGGAAACCTTGAGGCAGCCCGGCGTTCCATCTTGGGTACGGCCCGCAGCATGGGGCTGGAAGTAAAATAACGGTTGACCGACCTCTCCGGCGCACGCGGCGCAGGCCGGCGGCAGAAGATTCAAACGATACAGGATCAAGGTGCATCATGCCCAAACATGGGAAAAAATTCCGCAAAGCCGTTGAAGGAAAAGATTTGCAGCGCAGGCTCAGCATAGAAGAAGCCGTTTCCGAGTCCCTCTCCGCATCCTATGCCGGGTTTG
Organism: Desulfovibrio sp.; assembly: GCA_031273845.1. Lineage (GTDB taxonomy): Bacteria > Desulfobacterota > Desulfovibrionia > Desulfovibrionales > Desulfovibrionaceae > Frigididesulfovibrio. The sequence goes on along the minus strand of JAISRC010000054.1, from coordinate 3,767 downwards.
ACGAGTCCGTGGACCTGGCCCTCGGGTTGGGCGTGGAGCCGAAATATTCCGATCAGATGGTGCGCGGCGCATGTCCCCTGCCCCATGGTCTGGGCAAAACCGTGCGCGTGGCCGTTTTCTGCAAAGGTGAGAAAGAGGCCGAGGCCAAGGCCGCCGGTGCCGACGTTACCGGGGCGGAAGATCTGGTCGCCAAGGTCAAGGAAGGTTTTCTGGAGTTCGACGCCGCCATCGCCACCCCCGATGTCATGGCTCTGGTCGGCCAGGTCGGCCGGGTGCTCGGGCCGCGCGGGCTTATGCCTAACGCCAAGACCGGCACCGTGACCTTCGACGTCTCCGGGGCGGTCAGGGAAATCAAGGCCGGGCGTGTCGAATTCAAGGTGGACAAGGCCGGGGTCCTGCACGCCCCCTTGGGCAAGGTTTCTTTCGGAACGGAAAAAATTCTGGAAAACCTGCGCGCCTTGCTGGCCGAGGTCAACCGCCTGAAACCCTCGGCGGCCAAGGGCGCGTATATGAAAAGCATGGCCCTGTCCACGACCATGGGGCCGGGGTTCAAAGTGGACCCCACGCTGATACGTAAATTCATCGAAGGGAACGCTTGATTTGAGACGCTCCCTCCGGCGTGTATGACATTTTGCGCTTGGGATGCTCCGATCCGAGCGTGAAGCGGCATACCCGTTTGAGCGCGGGCTTGCGCCCGCACACGGCAATGGACCAGGAAATGTGAGTCCGAGACGGCCGGCATTTCAGTTACGGATTCCCGCATGGAAATCTGAACATCAGCCGTCAGGCTGATGCGCCGCGAAGCGGCGTGAGTCAGACGAAAACCACGTTTCTCGGCTGACCGCCCTGCATTAAAAAATTTACTTTTTAATGCACATAGCAGTAACTGAAAAATAAGCCCTGCCCAGACTTTACGGCTCAGTTTCCGCCGCACAACCCTCACCGGGAGAATCGCGTGAACAGAACAGAAAAAGCTGCGGTGACAGAGAAAATACGGTCGGCAGCCGGCCGCTCTTCCATCGCGCTGGTCGCGGACTTCAAGGGAATGTCGGTGGAAGAGATGACCCGCCTGCGCGTCAGATTGCGCGAGGCAGGGGGAGAACTGCTGGTGGTGAAAAACACCCTGGCGCGCATCGCCTTTACCGGCGGTCCCCACGCGGTCATCAAGGACAACTTCCGCGAAAACTGCACAATAGCCCTCGGGTCGGCGGACCCCGTTTCCATCGCCAAAGCGGTGGCGGATTTCGCCAAGACCGGCAAAAACTTCAAGTTGCGCCACGGCAGCCTGGAAGGCAAATTCCTGAGCGCCGAGCAGATTGAGGCCCTCGCCCGACTGCCCGGACGCGAAGAATTGCTTGCAGGAATGCTCGGCACCATGAATGCGGTGCCGACAAGCTTCGTGTCGCTTTTTGCCAACATCATTCGCGGAATGCTTTACGCTCTCAAAGCGATAGAAGAAAAGAAAGCAGCGTAGCCCCTGCCGCAACAAAGCCAAGGAGAATTTCCATGTCTGTTACCAAGGAACAAGTAGTTGATTTTATTGCTAATATGACAGTTCTGGAACTGTCCGAATTCATCAAGGAACTTGAGAACAAGTTCGGCGTGTCGGCGGCGGCCCCTGTTGCGGCCGTTGCCGCCGCTCCCGTTGCCGCCGCCCCCGTCGAGGAGGAAAAGACGGAATTCGATGTCGTCCTCAAAGGCATCGGCCCCAACAAGATCGCCGTCATCAAGGTGGTGCGCGCCCTGACCGGGTTGGGTCTCAAGGAAGCCAAGGACAAGGTGGACGGCGCCCCTTCCACCTTGCTGGAAGCCACAAGTAAGGACAAGGCCGACGATGCCGTGAAGCAGCTTGTTGAAGCCGGGGCGGAAGTCGAAGTCAAATAACCGGGCGGCATGCCCGTTTTATGAGCCGCTCCCCCTGCGGGAGCGTGGTGGATGTCAAAATCCTGTAGACGGGCCGCAAGCCCCGCGTAAAACGGCCGCGTTCCCACTTGGAGTGCGGCCGTTCGGTTTGTCCGGCTATAATGCGGGCCGGTGAGCGAAGCATGGACAAAAACAACACCTTTCCCGGCGGCGCGCCCGCTAATGAAGCACACTCCGCGGGCCGCAGTTTCGGCGTGATGCGCTCTCTGGCCTTTGTCGCCATGGTTCTGACCGTGGCGCTGTCCGTCGCCGTTTCCGTATACCTCGGCAACACGGCCCGGGACACGCTGATCAGAAAGAACCAGGACTTCGCCTCCCTGCTCGCCTCCAATCTCAATAACCAGATATACCGCCGTTTCTCTCTGCCGACCATTCTTTTCCACGGGCCCATAGCCCTCCGCGACCCGGAACAGTTCAAGCAGCTCGACCAGATCGTGCAGTCCATCATACAGGATTTGCAGGTGGACGACCTGCGCATCTTTTCCAACGACCATACCGTAACCTATTCCACCAACAAGGACGAACCGGGAAGCAGCGAGGCGGCTTCGCCCTCTGTGGATCTCGCTGTCAAAGCCGAAGGGCCGATTTTCGACATTGACGCCGCCATGTCCTACAGCATGGCTTTTTTCACGCTTTCCCTGCCGCGCGACACTTACCGCATGCGCACGACATATCGCATGCGCGCGCCGGAAAGGCTCCGCCCTTCCGAACTGAGCGAACTGTTGCGCGTGGCCGAACGCCTCAACCCTTCCCTCCCCGCCGGGGCGGCCGACCGTCTCAGCCGGCTCGACGATTTCAGCGCAAACATGGGCGTGCTGGAATTTTCGCAGGACTTCACCCAGGACATGGAACACTCCGTACGTTTTCAGCAACTTGTCCTGGCTGTGACCCTGCTCGGTTCCGGCATGCTCATGGCCCTGCTGCTCCTTCTGGTGCGCCGCGCGGAGCGGGCCATAGCCCTGCGCACGGCGGAAGAGCAACGTCTGCTGAACGAACTGCACCAGCATGAAAAACTGGCCGGGATGGGGCGCGTCGTCGCCGGCATCGCCCATGAAATACGCAACCCCCTGGGCATCATTTCTTCCAGCGCCGAATTTCTGCTCAACCGCCAAGGGGACGAGAAAAGCGGCTCGGCCAGGATTCTTCAGGCCATCTATGATGAAGCGCGACGGCTTACCCGCACCGTGAGCGATTTCCTTGATTACGCCCGGCCCAGGCAACCGGTGCGGGACAGCGTGGACGTCGTCGGAGTCATTTCCCAGGCTCTGGCCTTTCTGGCCCCGGATATCGGCGCGCGGGAAATCGCCGTGCTGCGCTCAGGGGATCAGGAAGGCGCCCTTGTGCCGGGCGACAAGGATCTCCTCTACCGGGCCTTCTACAATATCATGAGCAACGCCCTGCAGGCCATGGGGAGCGGCGGCATCCTGAGCATAGAGGTGCGGCGGAGCGCCGATGCGGGCAAGAAAGTTCCCGATGTGATTCTTTCCTTTCGGGATTCCGGCCCCGGTTTTCCGCAGGAATACATGGACAAGATTCTGGATCCTTTCTTCACTACCAAGGACGGCGGCACCGGCCTCGGGCTGCCCATAGTCAACAATATCATAAGCAGCCACGGCGGCAGCCTGGAACTGTTCAACTCCCCGGAAGGCGGAGCCGCGGCGCGTGTTGTGCTCCCCGGCGTGCCTGCACCCGCCCCGCAGGCGTAGGCGAAACCGTGTTCCGCCGTTAGAGCATTTTACGCTTGAGATTGTCGCTTACGGCGGGCACAGCCCGCCTGCTCCAATCCCGCGGCAAGGATTTGCCGGCAAATCCTTGCAGAGCAGATATACATTTTCAATGTCAAT
>JAISRC010000022.1 GCA_031273845.1 Desulfovibrio sp. | reverse complement strand
GCTGAATCCGCGAGGGGTAAAGCGCAAAATGAGCAATTTCCCTGTAAGGCACCGAGGGCAACCCCTTCACTGCAAGTTCCAACCAAGACCAATCATTGTTAAATGAACAGTATTGGGTTTAGCTATACCGATATGTGGGGGGAGGCCAACATGTTATTTAATATACTGTCGTCTTCGCTTGATTGCCCTGAGTTAATCTGCCATAATCCGTCACGCTTCTTGTCTTGTCATTCTGAGCGTTGCGAAGAATCTATCTTCGGGGTTTGTTTTTTCAAGGCACCCGGATGGATTCTTTGCCTTCGGCTCAGAATGACAATACGCTGTGCGGCAATGCTTACAGGCCCTTCGACTGCACCTCGGAACGACAGCGCCTGACGGATTATGGTCTGCCCTATCCCTTTACTTCCCGCCGGGAGCGGCGTATACTCTTAACTATGAGTCACAGTTACCCCGACGGCTTACTACCGTTTGATTTCGGGACGCCCCTTTCGACGTCTCACTACTCATCCATGGCCGACGACATGCAGCGTTCCATAGACATGTTCGAATACAGGAACAAGCTGCGGCAAGTCGCCCTGCGCCCCCTGAAACTGCACGCCGGACAACGTAACAAGCCCAACGGAGAGTTCGGGCGCTATTTCGCATGGGATCCGATCATGGTTCCGGAAATGACCGGCGGGCGCATCCTGACCACCACCGTCTGACCGCCGTTCCGGCCTCCGCCGCCGTTCCGGCTGCGCCGTTGTATGCCCAGCACGTTCGGCAGAGCGCCCTGCGGGTCGCCGTCGGCGTTCAGCAGGGCGCTGCGCCCTTTCCATACATGCACCACCCCGTCCGGGACCGGGAAGGGCGACGCCCCGACGATCCCGCCCATCTCCTCCCCTCCTTTGTCAAAGCGCAGAAGGAGTCCGGCCTGCGCCCCTCCTTCCGTATACATCACCGTGCGCAGGGAAAGGGAAAAATCTTTCAGGGCGACGGCAAAACGTTCCGCTGTCAGGGAATCGCGGCAAAGGACAAAAAGGATGCGTCCCGCGTCATCCTCGGCCACAACGGTCATGCCCGCCGCGCGGCCGCCCCCAGGCCAGAGCGCGTTGCCCGCCCTGTCCATGAAGCGGAAATTCTGCACCACTACGGCATAGTCTTCAAGTATCTCCGGCATGCCCGGCGCATCGCGCTCCAAGATACAGGCCCCCGGCAGGCCGCGTATTTTCGGCCCCGCGGCGAAAAAAGCGCCCAGCCTCGGACCGGCGTTCCCGTTGTTCACGGATACCCCGCTACGCATGTAGCCGGTGCTCGTGACCCCATCCGGCAGATACATCGAGGCGTTGATCCCGGCCCGTAGGTCGCGCCGTATGCTCCAGTCCGGCAACGAGAGTGAACGGCCTTCTTCCGAGGCCATGCACAGGACGAAGTCATGCAGCGCCGGATCAATGCGCAGAATCACAAACAGCGCTTCCCGACCGTCCGGCCCGCTTTGGACGACGCTTTGCGCCAGTTCCAGACCCGGCTCAAGCAGGACAAAGGACGGAAGCCCGGCGGAGTCCGCGGCCCGCGCCCCCCTGCCGGCGAGCAGGGGAAGGAGGAGAAGAAGAAGAAGAAGCGCGGCGCGGCGGAGAACGCATCCGCCCCGTCGCCCTGCTCCGGCCGCAACGTTGCCTTTCATCCTCTTGTCAATGCAGCGCCAAGGTGCCCGGCTGTGGTCGGGCCCGGTCCGGGCCGCAATGTTGCCTTTCATTCTCTTGCCGGTGCGGAGCCGTATCCGCATCCTGCCGCGTATTCCGCCGGGACATCATGTATCCGCCCGTCCCGCAACAGGCAAAAGCGGGTGCAGATGCGCCGCAGGAAAGGCAGGTCGTGCGACACCACCAAGGCAGGCAGGGCGCACTCTTCCAAGATGCGGATCAGTTTTTCCCTAGAATCTTCGTCCAAGTCGTTGGTCGGCTCGTCGAGGAAGAGCAGATCCACGTCCATGGCCAGTATGCAGGCCAAGGCCGCCAGCTTCTGCTCGCCGCCGGACAGGTTCTGTCCGTTGCGTTCGGCCAGATGTTCAAGACTTAGGCGGGTGAGCACGGCAAGGGCGGCGTTCTCCACCTCCGCTGCGGTCCGTCCCTGATTATAGGGGCCGAAGGCCACGTCCTCCAGAACGTCGGCGCAGAACAGCATGTCTTCGGAGTTCTGCAGCAGGTAGCCGAGGGACCTGCGCGCGGCGGCGAACTCCTTTTCCGCAGAGCATGCCCTGCCCGCAAGGATGACGCGGCCGCCGCCGGCCTTGAGCAGCCCCGCTCCTATGTGCAGCAGCGTACTTTTCCCGCTGCCGTTTTTGCCCGTCAGCCCCAGGCGTTCGCCCGCATCCAGACGCAAATCGGCCCCGCTGAACAAGGGGGACGCTTCACCCCGGTATGCGAAATGCAGATTTTCAACCGCAAAAAGCGGTTCTTTGCCGATCCTGCCAAGGTTCATGTGAGCGGCGCTCCGGCTTCAATTTCCTCGTCCGTAAGATAGCATGCCGGGTCTTCGGCCCAGATGTCGCCGTAACGGGCCTCGGCGCGGGCGCGGAAATTGCCCCCGCAGATATTCAGAAAGCGACAGCGGGCGCATCGGCCGCGCACACGGCTTTTCTTATCCTTCAAGGCCGCCAGAAGCGTGATTTCCGGATCGTCCCAGATATGGGAGAAAGGGCGCTCCAAGACGTTGCCGAAACTGTGCAGCCGCCAGAACTGGTCCGCATGCACCCGTCCGTCCCAGGATATACAGCCTATGCCCCGGCCGGAACTGTTGCCCTCGTTGAACCTGAGCAGTTCAAAGACCTCGGCGGCCCGCGCCGGATCTTCGCGCTGCAGGCGCATCCAGAGATAGGGACCGTCGGCGTGGTTGTCCACGGTCAGCACTTCCCTGGCTTTGCCTTGCTCGAAAAGTTCCTTGGTGCGGTCTATAATCAGGTCGAGGGCGGCGCGGGTTTCGGCGTGGTCCAGATCTTCTTTCATCAGTTGCGATCCGCGGCCGGAATACACCAGATGGTAAAAGCAGATGCGGGGGATATCCCTGTCGCGGATCAGATCGAAGAGCAGGGGGATTTCGCCCGCGTTGCGCCTGTTGACGGTGAAGCGCAGACCGACCTTCAGGCCTTCTTCGCGGCAGTTTTCTATGCCTTGCATGGCCTTGTCGAAGGCGCCCCGCGATCTGCGGAAGCGGTCGTGCACCTCGCGGCCGCCGTCCAGAGAGATGCCGACGTAGGAAAGGCCGACTGTTTTGAGTTCGCGCGCCTTTTCCCGGCTTATGAGCGTGCCGTTGGTGGATATGACGGCGCGCATGCCCCTGGACGCGGCGTAGGCGGCGAGTTCGACGAGGTCTTCGCGCACCAGAGGTTCGCCTCCGGAAAAAAGCATGACCGGTGCGCCGTAAGCGGCGAGGTCATCAATCATGTCCCTGGCCTGTTCCGTGGAAATGTCGTCGCGGCCCGCCGTGTCCGTGGCTTGAGCATAACAGTGTATGCAGCGCAGATTGCAGCGGCGGGTCATGTTCCAGACCACGACGGGTTTTTTATCTTCGGAAAACTGCAACAGATGGGAGGGGAGCTTGCCGGAACTGCGCCCGTAGCGCAGGGCGTCCGAAGGCTCAACTTGCCCGCAGTATAACTTGGAAATGCCTATCATGTACGCTCCTTCACAGGCTGTCTTTTTTCGCGGGTGATGGCCCAGGCAGGGTATTGTCGCATAAAATCGTTCAGGGACAATGGATTTCCGGCGTTGAAAATTTCAGGATCAACACTTTCCCAAAATTGAAAATGTTCAGCCCGCGCCCGGCATAAGCAGTACCGCGACCAGGGCCTGGGCGGACAGTATGCGCAAAATCATGGCGAGCGGGTACACGCCTGCGTATACGGCCGACGGCGCATCTGTGCCGAGCATTTCCACGGAAAAAGCAAGGGCGGGGGGATCGGTCATGCTGCCGGCCAGCAGGCCGCAGATGGAGGCATAATCGTATTTCAGCAGAACGCGCACCAGCGTTGCCGTCGCAAGCAGCGGCAAAAAGGTTATGCAGGTCCCGATGCCCATCCAGTACATGCCGGCTCCGTGGAGCAGGACGCTGAAGAAATTTTCACCGGCATTGAGGCCCACGCAGGCAAGAAACAGGGCTATGCCCACCTCGCGCAGCACAAGATTGGCACCCACCGGCAGATACCAGACCATACCTGCGAAATTGTTGACGCGGCTGAGAAAAAGGGCGACCAGCAAAGGCCCGCCCGCGAGACCGAGCTTGATGCCTCCGGGTACTCCCGGCACCGGCAGGGGCATGCTGCCCAGGATCACGCCGAGAAGCAGGCCGACGAACAGGGATATGATATGCGGATGCTCAAGGGCCTTGGCCGAATTGCCTATGAGAGCGGCGGCCCTGTCCAGGTCTTTCTCCGCGCCGACGCAGGTCAGCATGTCCCCGTAGTGCAGGTGCACGCCGGGACCGGGGGGAAATTCCACCCCGGCCCTGACCACGCGCGTGACCGTCACGCCGTGTTCGGGGGTCAGGCCGAGGACCTGCGTGGATTTGCCGGCCGCTCCCTGATCGGAGACACTCATCCGTCGCACTTCAAGCTGTTCGGAAGGGGCGTTGCGCAGGTTCTCCGCGACGGGGGGGCCGAGAAGCAGGCTGAGGCGCTCCAGTTGCTGTTCCGTGCCCACGGCGTGCGCCAGCATTTTTTCCGACAGACGGGTCTCCGGGCCGGGCGCGTGGCTGGCGCCCGCGCCTGCCTCCCTGACCCGTGAAATTGCCGCACCGGTCGGATGCAGCTTCAAAAAATTTGTGACCGGCATCAAGAAGACGGCGGGGTTGCGGATTTCAAAAGTCTGCCCGCGCAGGGGAGGGTGCAGTATTTCGTCAAGTTTGCGCAAGGCTTCCAGTTCCGCCTCGGGCATGATGCGGAACATCGCGCGCACCAGCAGCATGACCAGAATGATGCCCAGTATGCCGAAAGGATAGGCGACGGCGTAAGCCGAGCCGGCGCTGCTTGCCGCTTCCATGGCTTGGGCGGGCATGGTTTCGGCAAAGGTCTGGGTCGCGGCGGCCAGGGAGGGGGTGTTGGTGACGGCCCCGCTCAACAGGCCGACGATCACGGGCGGGGGCAGATCCAAAGCCAGATAAAAGGCGACGGCAAGCGCAACGCTCAGCGCAATGCTGAACAGGGCCGCCAGATTCAGGAAAAGCCCCCGGCGGCGCAGGGAATCGACGAAACCGGGGCCGACCTGCATGCCGACGGCAAAGACGAACAGCACGAGGCCGAACTCGCGCGCGAAATACAGTATATCGGCATCCAGGCTGGCGCCGAGGCGTGCGAGGATCATGCCGCTGAACAAGACGCCGCCCACTCCCAGGCGCAGGCCCCGCCATGAAAGGCGGCCGATGCCCAAGCCGATGACAACGGCCAGACTCAGGACCGCAATGGACCGGGCCGTCTCCGAAGCCGCGAAAAATTGCAGAAACACATCCATGGCAAGGTCATAACAGCGGGAAAGGAAAAAGTCGAGGTTCGACAACCGCCGGCCTAGAGCAATCGAATGAAAATTTACTGATATGGTTAAACATTTCAATGAGTGGTTGTCGGCCGAAAATGTGCTTTTCGACTGACTCGCGCTCCCGTGCGGTGTATCAGGCTTATGGTTGATGTAAGATTTTCCATGCGAAAGTATTAAGAAAAAATCTAGAAAATAATCTATCTCTGCTGTATGTTTACAAAAACAAGGAGGGATAGATGTCAGAGCGCATATCTATTGCCATAATTGATCATTTTCAAGACTTACCCGATCCGAGGCAACAAGGAAAAGTCCTGTATCCGTTGGCGGAGATTATTCTCGCGGCTCTGTGCGCTATTCTTTGCGGTGCGGACTGTTATGTTGAGATTGCGGAATTTGGTAAAGCTAAAATAGACTTCCTCAAACGATTTTACCCTTCAAACTGGGGATTCCGAGTCATGATACCTTTGAAATTATTTTCTCTTCTATTGACTCGGTACTATTTAACAAAATATTTATTTCCTGGGTTCAATCGCTTCAGGATACTATTTCAGAACCTGCTGCTATTGATGGTAAAACCATCAGACGATCAATTGATGGAGACAAGAAGTCTATACATGTGGTTTCAGCCTAGGCGTCCATGCAACGTATGGTTATGGGACAGATGAAGATAGAAGAACAATCCAATGAGATTACAGCAATACCTGAATTATTGTCCTCCTTTGGGAGGGTTAAACCCCCCAGCTTTAGCCGGCAGCTTCAGCGCGGTTTTGGTACAAGTTGAGGCATGGACGACTATCAGCATGGCGCGCATGGTGTTTTTTCGATACACCTGCACTTGGTTTGGATAACCAAGTATCGTAAGCCGGTT
>JAISRC010000050.1 GCA_031273845.1 Desulfovibrio sp. | reverse complement strand
GTCCGGCTAAGAAGGTTAACCCGTTGAAATAGCAGGATCGCAAATGAGCATGTCCACTTAAATTTTCAACAATGGTAACCAGTGGATTTTTCTATATAAATTCCAAGCTTTCCATTCTCCTTAGCCGGACAACATTGAGCAACTATCTGTTCTTTGTCAAGTAATATTAACAGACCATAAAGCAATTTGAGAGGCTCCTTCGGTGTCCGGGCAGGAGCGGCATGCCCTTCCGCTCCTGCTCTCCTATAAATAATTGCTTGCATTATCAAGAGGGAAGCGTATTATCACAGCTCTGTCGCTCAAGCGGCGGTATGGCACCCGGTCGCGTATTCTTCGCAGTCGGGCGCTGTTAATGACAGGCGGCATTCAGCAACTCCCATGGAAAAATTCCAAGCACGGAGATATCGTCATGTCACAAGCAAATTCCCCTCAGTCATCAGGCCGTATCATCAGCGTACCCATGCCGGAAAAAGGCAGGGACCTTTCTGTGGAAGCCGTTCCGGGCGGCGTTTGCGCCCTGCCTTTTGAGCCGGGTGATGCCGAAGCCTCGCGTTCCGGCAACGACTTGGTTTTCAAAATAAATGACGGCACGGCGACCATCACGAATTATTTCGCCACCGGCGATACGGGACGACTGCCGACCTTCTCTCTGCCCGACGGCACCCTTGTCGCCCTCGACGAGGCCTTGCCCGATATAGGCACCGCGGCCTCCGCGTCGGGAGCGCGCGGCAGCGGCGCGAACGACTATAACGACGATCCCGGCGCACTGGTGGATGCCGTGGACCGCCTCGGCAAACTGGGCACAGACCACTGGGGCAGAAGCGCTGAACGGCCGGAATATTATGACGGAGTGCCCGGCGGCGATGACGGAGGGCAACAGCCCGTTTCCGGCACAGCGGATACCCCTCCTGTTCCGGACAGCTCCGACACCCCCGAACCCCCGCGACCTGGACCTCCTCAACCCGAGCCTCCGCAACCGGAGCCCAAGCCCGAGCCCCCGGTGCCTGAGCCTCCGAAGCCCGACCCGGAACCCGAACCGAAGCCCGAACCACCAGCGCCTGAGCCTCCGAAGCCCGAACCGGAGCCTGAGCCGAAGCCCGAGCCTCCGCAACCGGAGCCCGTGCCTCCGGCACCCGATCCGGAACCCGAACCGAAGCCCGAGCCACCGACGCCTGAGCCTCCGAAGCCCGAACCCGAGCCTGTCCCTCCGCTGGCAGCCGACGATGCGGGCGTTGTGCATGAACACGGCAGGCAGACCATACGCGGCAGTCTTACGGACAACGACATGATCCCGGAAGGAAAGGGCGGCGTATCCGAGGCGAGCGGCATCGGTCCCGGCATACGCGATGCCTCCGGCAATATCGTCGTCACCGGCAGATATGGACGTTTGACCATCCACGACGACGGGAGCTACGATTACGATGTGGACGGCGATAACCTCGCCGTGCAGACCCTCTATGCGTCCAACGTCCCCGGCAGCGAATCCCTGAGCGATACCTTCACCTATACCCTTACCGGGGACGGCGGCAGCGATGCGGCCGAACTGAAGATAGACATCATTCCGGACAAGCTGCTGATCGGGACCTCCGGCGACGACGGCTCAGACAGGCTGGACGGAGGCGTCGGGAGCGACGTTCTGGTAGCCGATCCGGGGGGGGTGGGCTTTACCACTTCGTATCCGGACTACAATCTGGCCGTGATCATGGACACCTCCGGCAGCATGAAGGACAACGGTTTTGAAGCGGCCAAGCTGGCACTGGCCGGTCTGGTGACGCAGTATGCGAACTATGAGGGACGGGTCAACCTGAGCATCATAGGTTTTGCCAACGGCGTATCCTATAATTTTGCGGACAATGATCTGAATGCCGAGGATATGCAGACCTGGACGGACGGCAAGCACAACAACAGCATAGGCACGCTGAAGATCGGCGATGCCCTGGTCACCGTGGGCGTGGACGGCAAAGGGAATCTGATTGCGGACAACACTGCCTTCAGTTTCCGCTTCAATGACGACATCCTGGAGTACCGCTCCGGCGCCGCGGGCGGCTGGACGCCTGCAAAGGGCATGACCTGGACCGGCGGCGACATGGTCGCCAAGGTTCTGGGCATGCAGGCTGCGGACGGCACCAACTATGAGGCGGCTCTAAACACCGCGAACGCATGGTACGCCGCGCAGACCGCCGATCCGGCCTATGCCGGCTACAAGAATACGGCGTACTTCATCACCGACGGCGAACCCACCCATTATTACCGGGATTACACGACGGCCGACGGCGTCACCCTGTCCGCGCCGCCCTCCTATGCGGGCGTCTACAACCGCTATGCGACAGGCGGAACCAGCAACACGGACTTCCGTTATCCTGAGGTGTATTTCGACAAGGGAGGAGAAATCCTTCCCGATGCCTCCGGCGCGGCATACCGCATCAATGATGCCGGCATTTTCCAGAAAATTACGCAGGGAGGGAAGTGGAGCGACTTGCCGGGTACCAAGAGCGTCTATGCCGGCAGCGGTTGGGAAGCAGGCGATGCGGAGTACGGCAATTCCAGGGATGCCTACGACTCTCTGCTGAAGTCCTTGGACGGCAAAATCGACGTCAATGTCATCGGCATCAACATCGGCGGACAGGCTCTGGAGTTCCTGCATCAATTGGACAACACGGGCGGAGCACAGTCCATAAGCAGCGCCGGGGACCTGCAGGCGGCGCTGGCGGCGGCTTCCCCCATTGCCGATCCGGAAGGGGTGGGCAATGACTCGGTTGACGCCGGAGCGGGCGGAGACGCCCTGATCTTCGGCGATGCCGTCAACGCCGATTTCCTGCTTGATCCGGATCACGACTGGTTCAAGGGAGAGGGGCATGCCGCGTGGACTCCGGGGAGCGACCTGTCCGACGGGTCTTCCCTATCCATAGTGCAGGCCTATCTGGCCCAGACCCTGCACAGCGGTGATGCACAGGCCGTCCTTCCAGACGAGATCCGCGATTTTATCAGGGATAACGCCGAACTGCTGGGGCAAAGCGACACCGTGACCGGCCCTGACGGGCTGCCGCGCGGCGGGAGCGACCTGCTCAGGGGCGGGGACGGCAACGACACCGTCTTCGGCCAGGGCGGCGACGACACTATTTACGGCGGCGCGGGCGACGATGTCCTGCACGGCGGGACGGGCAACGACCTGATTTACGGCGGCGCAGGCAACGACACCATTTACGGCGATGCCGGCAATGACACCATTTTCGGCGGGGAAGGGCGCAACGTCATTCATACCGGGGACGGGGACAATGTTGTCCATCTCGGTGACGGGAGCAATGTCGTCCACATAGGCGAGGGCGAGAATGTCATATTCGGAGGCGGCGGCCAAGACGTCTTCGTCATGGAACATGAACCCGTCCAAAGCGGCAAAACCGTCATCCAAGACTTTGCCGGGGGCGACGTGGTGGACTTCCGGAATCTGGATGGCATGGATTCCCTGATTTCGCGCCTGCAACGGGTCGACGGCGTGGACGAGGAACACCACGCCATCGTCTTTGAGAGCCATTACAACAATATACACTTCCAGGCCATGTTCGGCGGCGATCAGCTTACGCTGGTCCTGACGGAGGGACTGAACAGCCGGAGCGTCGAGATCCACGCCGACAGCGGATACACAGGCTTTGAGATAGACCCCTATGCCGAAGGCGGCGAGGTCGCCGGGCTGCTGCATCAGGTTGTGGCCTGCGGCGGCGAAGACCATATGATTTACGACATGCCTACGGACTATACCCTGAACGACGGTTCGGCGGATACCGTGCTCGCCGGTGCGGCGAGTAGCGCCGCGGACGCTCTGGATGACAGCCGCCTGTCCCACAGGGTCATAGACGACTTCTCGGGCGGCGATGTTCTGGACTTCAAACAAGGAGAAGACCTTGAAGGCCTGCTTTCGAACCTGCGAAAGGTAGAAAGCGGGGACGACGGCAACGCCTTTGCCGCGCAGGACGGTGATGTGGGCCTGAAAGCGGTGTTTTCGGAAGACAGGCTCGTGCTGACCCTGAGCAACTCCGCAGACGACTCGGCCGGCAGAACTGTGGAAATCCATTCCGACCCGCTCTATACGGGTCTGGACAACGGGCAGGATTTTGACACGGAAGCGGCGGTTAAATTCCTGCAAAGCATTACGCAACAGGGCGGATAACGCGCTTTCCCCCGGTTGCCGCTGCCCCGGATGCGGATAATTGCCGGACCTTTTTGCGGATAACGGTTATTCACTATAGCATTTTACGCTTGAGTCAGCTGCTTACGGCGGGCGGCGTGAGCGCAAAGCGCCGCCGCCCGCCCCGCAGGCGCAGACGAAACTTGCCTTCGCCGTTAGAGCATTTCAAAATTGGAAATACCCTGAAAGGCATGGATTGCCGCGCGGCTTCGCCGCTCGCAATGACAACCCTCAGTGCAACGACAGCTCACCGGCATTCATGACAACTTTCTGTCATTCCGAGGGCCGTTTGCGGCCCGTGGGAATCCAGGCCTATTACCTTCAAAATTTTCCCCGCGTTTTTCTGTTCCTGTGTGGCAATAGAGCATTTTCAACTCTAAAATGCTCCGAATTCCGGATAAACCGCAAGGAGGTCTTCCACCGTGTCACGGCGCCGGATAAGGCGACAGCTTCCGTCGGCGGCAATGAGCACTTCGGCCGGGCGCAGACGCTGGTTGTAGTTGGAACTCATGGCGTGCCCGTAAGCACCCGCGTCGAGAACGCCTACAATGTCGCCAACGGCGGCTTCAGGCAACTCACGGCCCGCGGCCAGCACATCGCCGGTTTCGCAGATATTGCCGACCACGGTCTGCACCATGGGAGGGCGGTCTTCCGTACCCCGCCGGTATAATTCAAGGTCATGGAACGCATCGTAAATCATGGGGCGGGCCAGTACGTTGAAGCCGATGTCCGTGCCCACATAGCGCACGGGTCCGTTGTTTTTGACGGCATGCACGCGGCCGAGGAGCACAGAGCATTCCGCAACCGTGTATCGTCCCGGCTCTATAATAAAACTGCCCCCATAACCCGTGCGGGCGCGAAAAGCGCTGAGCAACGCGTCGAATTCCGTACCGAATTTCTTCATGTCAAGGGCTTTTTCCCCGGCATACTTGTGATAGGGGGTTCCGAAGCCTCCTCCGAAGTCGATCAACCTGATGCCCGGAAAAAGTTCCGCCGTCCTTAGAAGCCATGCAGCCGCCTCAAGATAGGGCTCGGGATCCATGAACAGGGAACCGACGTGCTGGTTGAGTCCGATAAGTTTGAGCCTGTATTTCCGCAAGGCCTCGCGCATATTGTCGAAGTCGTCGGGGACGATGCCGAATTTTGTGTTTTTTCCCGCCGTAACTACCTTGTCATGGTGCCCCGCGCCGATGCCCGGGTTCACGCGCGCCATGATTTCCCCGCCGGGGTTCACTTGTCCGAAACTTTCGATCTGCGAAACGGAGTCCACGCTGACGTGATCGGACTCCCGGCATGCTTGGGCCAGCTCTTCGCCGGCGACATTGTTGCAGACATAACAGATGTCTTTGTTCGAGAACCCGGCGCGGCGCAGGAGGGCCAGTTCGCCCGGACTCATGGCATCGGCGCTCAGCCCTTCTTCACGGATGATGCGCAACAGATGAAGGTTGCCGTTCGCTTTGGTGGAGTAGCAGACCTTGAGGCCGGGATCCGTGGACAGCGTTTTCAGCGCCCGGCAACGCGCCCGGAGAATATTTTCGTTATAGATATAGAGAGGGCTGCCGAAATTTTCCGTCAGTTCCTCAGGTGTGCTTTGTCCGAAAAAATCAAGGGAGGCGCTGTATGTATTGCGGGAAAGCATCATTTCTTTTTCTGTCGTATGCGTCAAAGGTTGCGGTTCAGAGCATTTCAAAAGTGTAGTACCGGCATGTTTTTTTGTGCTCATAGCACGGGCGTGCAAGTATACGCAAGGGCTTCGGAGAGAAGGTGATAATTCTGCTGCGGCAGAACGCCGACGCTGACTCTCCTTGACGAAAAACGGCTCCGGACAGCATTTTATGCTTGAGATAGTTGCTTACGGCGGGCAAAGCCCGCCTGCAACTACCTCGCGGCAGGGGTTTGCAGGCAAACCCCTGCCGCGCAGATACACTTTTTCAAAGTTGATCTGCTTTAATCGGACGTCAGGGTACACTCAAATCGGAGATGACTGTCAGATCAAGTCGAAACTGCTGCATTAATTAACATTCAGACATTCTGCTTCTTTTACCTGCGAACCCCACAAAGCATAATAAAGCATTACCAATTCGCAAACAACTACAATCAGCCATGTCCATTGCCACGAGCCGAGTATATCGGCAAGAAATCCCTGTAATACAGGAAATACAGCGCCACCGAACACGCTCATCATAAACACGCCGGAGGCTTTCGAGGTATATTTCTGCAACCCGTGAACGGAGAGGGTAAAAATACATCCCCACATCACGGAATGGCACAGTCCGACGGATACCAATATCCAAAGATTATTGCTGAAAACAGCAACAAGTATGAGCAGTGCAGCGCTTATGGTACTGACGGTCAGTTGGATGCGCGGAGATATTTTTGACAGAAAGCCGGAAACAATCCGTCCGATCATCATCCCGCCCCAATATAAAGTTGCCGGCAACGCCGGGTCGCTTCCTATTTCCATTGCGTGCAGATTGACATTCACACCGATTGCCACTTCACCGCCGACGTAGAAAAATATCGCCACAGCGCCCAAAGCAAAATGACGGAAAGACCAAACGCTTCTCTCCAGTTTTTCACCTTCTTCCGCCCTTGTCGCCTGTAAGTCCGGCAAATTAAGACGCCTGGTTATCAATGCCGTCAGCGTGACACAAAGAGCAATCAGCATGAAAGGAAGCGTCAACTGCGAAGCCTGCAGGTCGGCTGGCGCCACACCGGCAAACATCACACCTGTAACGAAGAAAGGAGCAATTGTCGTTCCGAACGAATTTACGGCGCAAACGATATTCACACGTTGCACCGGCTGTGTGCCGCGAACTTCATAAGCGGCGATATACGGGTTGATGACAACTTGCAGTATGGCGGCTGAAGTACCCATCAAATAAGCTCCGGATAAAAATATAAGATACCCGTAAGCAATGCTGCCTGATGGTATTCGTATACCCGTATCACCATAGTACATGGCAAACAACGATGAAAGAAAGTACATCAGTAAACCTGCAATCATGATTACTAATGCCCGCATCAGCGCTGTCTTGTATCCGCGAGAGTTGATCCATTTGCCGCCCAAACGGCTGTTCAGCAAATATCCCAAGAAGAAAAAGAACGAAATGAGCGTAGTAAGCGTATTCTTCAATCCTGTGGCATCGGCAAGGAAGGCTATCTTCAACGGGCCCTGAAGCTGTCCGTTGATCGTAGTCATGAATCCGACAATGAAATAGATAAATGTCAGGATTAAAAACGGAGCAAGGCTGTTGCTTTTCTCTGTTTGCATAACCATTGCTGTTTACAGGAGGATTGATTCGAGCACCGAAATAATGCCTTTGGCCTTTATCGCATCCGTCATCTGCAGGTATTTCTCTACAAAGGCACCGGCAACTTTCAAATCCGCGCTCAGAAAGGGGGACAGCCCAAGAAAATCAACAGGCTCATCGCTTGCAATCAAATCCGGATCCTGCGCCGTGAGCTGAGGTTCATTGATTTCATACAATGCGCCGTTGTCGTCGGTTTTACATTGTAAATAACGGCGGTAAGCGGCGAACAGAAAGGCAACGCGGCTGAAATCCGCCTTGTCGCGAATCATTTTTATCAAGTTGGGCATCAGATAAACAGGAATTTTGGATACTCCGTCGGCACACAAACGGCTCAGTTGGTCGCTCACGGAACGGTTGGCGAAACGTTCGACAAGCGTCTGCTTGTAAAGCTCCAGATCCGTATTTCCCGGCGCGGGAACGTAGGGCGTAATGTCCTTGTCCATAAACGCGCGCAGGTAGCGGGCAAAACGCGGGTCGCGCACGGCGTCGTCCACCTTGCGGTAACCGCTCAGAAAAGCGGGGTAGGCAAGCATGGTATGCGAGGCGTTGAGCAGGCTGAGCTTCATGTTTTCGTAAGCCGTTACATCGTCGGTAAACTCCGCGCCGACCTGTTCCCATGCGGGACGTCCGGCAATAAATTTGTCTTCGACAACCCATTGTATAAAATCTTCGCAGTAAACGGGAGCGGCATCGTCCGAACCGTTTTTCAGGTTCAGGCGTTCGATGTCCGCCGGCGTAACGGCGGGAGTGATGCGGTCGACCATGCTGTTGGGGAAGCTTACATTTTGCGAAATCCATCCGGCAAGTGCGGCGTCTTGAACAGCGATGAACGAGCTGAACGCCTGTTTTGCCGTATTGCCGTTGTGTTGCAGATTATCGCAGGAAAGAACGGTAAGCGCGCCCGCTCCGGCTTCTTTACGTCTGCGCAATCCTTCCGCGACGAAACCGAAAACGGTTTTGGGAAGATGCTGGTTCTTCAGGTCGTGGAGCACATCTTCATTGTCCAGGATAAATTCGCCGCTGTGCTTGTCCAGGTTGTAGCCGCCTTCGGTAATGGTCAGCGTGATGATTTTCACGGCGGGATCGGCAATCCTGTCAAAGACGGATTGCGGATTTTCCACTCCCCAAATGAGTTCGACGAGCGAGCCGATGCGGTATGTCACGTCTTTGCCGTCGCGTCCGCACACGGTAAGGGTGTAGGTGTTGTCCTGCTTCCGGAGGGCATGATACAGGCGTTCGTCGCCGGGCAGGAGCATTACGCCGCAGATGCCCCATGTGCGTTCGCCGGCCGCCAGCAACTTATCCGTGAAAAATGCTTCGTGCGCGCGATGAAAATTGCCTACGCCGATATGCACGATACCCGCCGAAACCTGCGAACGGTTGTAATGGAATGGAATAACTTGTGTATTCATCAAAACTTCCTTTATGGTCTGCAACCTCACCCTTCAGGGAGATTGTCGGTCGGCTCCCGGCAAGGTCGGGCGCGTATTTCGGTAGCCCACCCCTTCAAGGAGGGGGGCAATCCGGCCGATTCCTATCCGTCGGGACGGAGTCAAGCGGCGGCCGGTGCCGGTTGTGGATTGAAACATAATTGCAAAAATCCTTCGTTGCGCATGGTTACAGATTTTTTACAAATGATTCCGGTAAGTTCGGCATTGCCCCATGTTGCGTGCAAACGAAAGCCGACACGTCCGCCGCCAGCGTATGCGCTTCGGTGACGGTCTTCCCGCCGAGAATTGCCGCGATAAACGCCGCCGTGAAAGAATCGCCCGCGCCTACCGTATCGGCAATCTCCACTTCGGGTGTTTCAACAAACGATACATGCCCCGGTGTAAAAACGTAACTTCCGTTTATACCGCAGGTAAGAATCAGCATTTTCAGATTATACTTCGCTGACAGAAACAGGCATTTATCCTGAAGGTCAATGCCTGGAAAACCGAATAAACGGCTGACGACAACCAGTTCTTCATCATTCATTTTCAAAATATTGCATTTGTGAAAGGCGTTCTGCAAAATATCCATGTTATAAAATTCTTGTCGCAGGTTGATGTCAAAAATCTTGTACAGCCTTTCTTTATCGGGTATGGCGTCAAGAAAGCGGTTAATCGTATCGCGTGATACGACATTGCGTTGCGCCAACGAACCAAAGCAGACAGCTTTGGTCTGCGCCGCCAATTCTTCGAGCTCCTGCGTAAAAGGAATATTATCCCAGGCCACATTTTCCTTAATGTCATAAAACGGAATACCCTCACTATCTACCGTTACCCGCACAATGCCTGTCGGATAAGGGACTTTCTCAAGTCGGCAGCGCAACCCCTCGGCCTTGAAGCTTTCAAGAATTTCGTCGCCAAGCCTGTCGGCGCCGATTGCGCTGACTGCTATGCCGTTGTATCCGAATTGGGAGATATGGTGGGCAAAATTCGCGGGTGCGCCGCCTATCTTTTTTCCGTCGGGGAGGATGTCCCAAAGAACCTCGCCGATACCGACCACGATTCCCTTCGGGCGTCTTGTCTTCGCTTTTTCAATTGTTGCCGTCATTGTCGTCCGGTTAAGCTGCGGGGTTCAACAGGCCGGCGGGCATCGGGGCGGAAGCCTGCCTGCCTGCGCCGTCCGAGGCGGTTGTGTCCGCACGACTATAGCCCGAAACAACGGGAAATGAAATGATCCCGCACCCGAAATCCGTGTCCGGACCCATTTTTTTGCCGCGCTTTTTCTTTGCCAAGAAAAAAATTTTGAGTTATAAAAAAAAAGTTTTATCCTGCATAACCAGCCGACTTTTCAAGGAGACAGCGCATGAATGTGCTCAGAATGAGCGATTTGCCCTTGGCGGGCAAACGCGTGCTTATACGCGAAGATCTCAACGTGCCGATTCGGGACGGCAAGATAGAGGGCGAGGCCCGCATCGCGGCGTCCCTGCCCGGCATTCGTTTCGCCGAAGAGGCCGGGGCGAGGGTCATGCTCATGTCCCACTTAGGACGTCCCAAAGAAGGCGTATTCAGTCCCGAGGATTCCCTGGCTCCTGTGGCGGAACGCCTCAGCGAACTTCTGGGGGAAGCTGTTCCCCTGGTGAGCGGTTATCTGGAGGGCTACGAGGCGCCGGCGCCCGGCCGCGCGGTTCTTTTTGAGAACGTGCGCTTCAACAAGGGCGAAGGCAAGGACGATGCCGGTCTGGGCGGAAAATACGCCGCTCTGTGCGATATTTTCGTTATGGACGCCTTCGGCACGGCCCACCGCGCCCAGGCTTCCACCAGCGCCGTCGCGCGTCTCGCCCCCGCGGCCTGCGCCGGCCCCCTGCTCTGCGCCGAACTTGACGCCCTGGGACGCGCCCTGGCCCACCCGGAGCATCCCCTGACGGCCGTGATAGGCGGCTCCAAAGTGTCCACCAAGCTCACCGTTCTGGACAACCTGAGCAAAAAAGTGGACCGCCTGATCGTCGGCGGCGGCATAGCCAATAATTTTCTCAAGGCGGCCGGCTATGAAATCGGCAAATCCCTGTGCGAACCGGACTTGTTCGATGAATCCGCGCGTCTCATGGAAGCCGCGAAACAGGCCGGGGGAGAAATTCCCCTGCCTGTGGATGTGGTTGTAGGCCGGGAGTTTTCAGAAAGCAGCCCGGCCGTTGTGAAAAAAGTTTCCGAAGTGGGACCGGAAGACATGATTCTGGACATAGGCCCGGAAACCTGCCGCATTTACGCGCGGATACTGGCCGAGGCCAAAAGCATAGTCTGGAACGGCCCGGTCGGCGCCTTTGAACTGGACCAGTTCGGCAAAGGCACGGAATCCCTGTGCAGGGCCGTTGCCGCGAGTGCGGCCTTTTCCATTGCGGGAGGGGGAGATACCCTGGCGGCCATAGAAAAATACGGACAAGAGAAAGGCATTTCCTACCTATCCACCGGCGGCGGCGCTTTCCTGGAATTTCTTGAGGGCAAAACCCTGCCCGCGGTGGCCGTTCTTGAGGAGCGCGCCCGATGATTGAACGCGGCGGGGCGGACGGAGAGCGGAGGGGCGACTGTGCCGGAGGAAATCCGTATTTCGCCGGACAACAGTATTCTTCGCCCGCCGGAGAAGCCTGGATACGGGTTCCCGTCGGCGGAGAACTGAAAAAACCCTGGCGCGGGCGGCATCCCTTTTTGTTCTGCATCGGCGTGTTGCTCCTGCTCGGGATTGCCTTCGCCTGCGGACGCCTGCTCGGAGAAAACAGTCCGCTGGGCGGTCCTGCCGTCGCCGTGGCCGATGTGACCGGGCTGATCGACGATTCCCGAAAAATTGTTGAATTTCTGGATAAGGTCCGCAACGACAACGCGGTGCGAGGCGTGCTGGTGCGTATCAATTCGCCCGGCGGGGCGGTCGGTCCGTCCCAGGAAATTTTCGCCGCCGTGAAGCGTCTTGCCCGGACCAAGCCCGTTGTGGCCTCTCTGGGCGCCGTCGCGGCCTCCGGCGGCTATTATGTCGCCCTGGGGGCCGAAGAAATCGTTGCCGGGCCGTCCACCCTGACCGGAAGCATAGGGGTCAGGATGCAGCTTCCGAACATCGAGGGGCTGATGCGAACCCTGGGCGTTTCCGAAAAAACCCTGAGCACCGGGAAACTCAAGGATGCCGGCAATATGGCGCGGCCGATGACCCCGGAGGAAGAGGAGTACCTTGACGGCCTGCTTGCCGACCTGCACGAGGAATTTGTCGAAACCGTGGCCGCGGAGCGCCGGCTTTCGCCTGAAGCGGCGCGGGGGATAGCCGACGGCAGGGCCGTGACCGGGCGCCGTGCCCTGGCCCTCGGCTTGGTGGACGCCGTCGGCGACGCACAGGACGCCCTGTTGCGTCTGCAGGCCCGGTGCGGTCTGGAGAGCGGCGAATACAGGCTGATGGAAGGGCCGGAAAAGGAAGATTCGTGGCTTGAGACAATTGTCGGCGCCGTTCTGGATGGGCTCGTCGGCGTCCGCCCGGATCCCGCGCGTGTGCTTTTCAGCTACAGGTAATTGTTCGGTCGGAGCGGATCAACTTTGAAATGCTCTACACTCCGCCCGGAGGAAATGATTTCCCCCGGAGCCCTGCGCCCGAAAAAGCGGAAATCAGTAAAAACAGGACAAGGTCCCGACATGCGCACGTATGGAATCCTTCTGCACATTTCTTCTCTTCCCTCGGCCTGGGGCATAGGCGACCTCGGTCCCGCGGCCTTTGCGTTTGCGGACCTCCTGACCGGGAGCGGAGCCTCGCTCTGGCAGGTATTGCCTCTGAACCCCACCTCGGCGGCAGTCGGCAATTCTCCCTATTCCGGCCTGTCCGCCTTTGCCGGGAACCCCCTGTTCGTTAGTCCGGAGTTGATGCGGCGCGACGGCTGGATTTCCGCCGCCGATCTGGAGAACTCCCGGCACTGCGCCGGACGCCTGGACGCGGACCCTTCCAGGGTGGATTTCGAAGCCGTGGGCGCACACCGGAAGCACCTGTTTCATGCGGCTTTTGAGCGCAACAGCCCGCAACTGCGCCGGGACGGGGAATTTCAGTCCTTCTGCCGGGAGCAGGGGTACTGGTTGCATGATTTCGCCCGTTTCGTCACCCTCAGGCGTTTTTACAAGGAAGCTCCCTGGTGCGACTGGCCGGCGCCCGTGCGGGAGCGCGACGGGCGCGCTCTGGAGGAATGGGACGCCCGCGCGGAAACGGACATGTTGCGGGAAAAATTCATTCAGTATCTTTTTTACGCGCAATGGAGCAATCTGCGCGCCCATTGCCGGGAGCGCGGCATCATGTTTCTGGGGGACGCGCCTTACTCCGTTACGCATGACAGCGCCGATTGCTGGTCCAACAGCCACTTCTTCAAACTGGACGAAAACATGCGCCCGGCGGCCGTGTCCGGGGTGCCGCCGGACTACTTCAGCGTCGACGGGCAACGCTGGGGAACTCCGGTTTACAGGTGGGACGCCTTGGCCGCGGACGGCTTTGACTGGTGGAAAAAGCGACTGGGCCACGCCCTGAAGCTCGTGGATATGCTTCGCCTGGACCATTTCCGGGGCTTCTGCGCTTACTGGGAAATCCCGGCGGAGGAAAAAACCGCCGTCAACGGGCGCTGGAGCAAGGCCCCGGCGGAGAAATTCCTTTCGGCCCTGCAGGAGTATTTCGGTTCTCTGCCTGTTCTGGCCGAGGATCTCGGGGTGATCACCGACGATGTGCGCGAGATAATGGAGCGTTTTGATCTTCCCGGCATGCATGTCCTGCAGTTCGGCTTCAGCGGCGATCCGGGAAGCAATCCCAATGTCCCGCACAACCACAGAAAGCGTTCATTCGTTTATACGGGCACCCACGACAATGCGCCGACAAGGGACTGGTTCTCCGGACTCGGGAGCGGGGAGCGCGAAAACCTTTCGCTGTACAGCGGTCTGCCGGCCGATGAGGATAATGCTGCGCTCATCCTGGCCCGCATGGCCTTTGCAAGCGTTGCCGAACGGTGCGTGTTGCCGGCGCAGGATGTCCTCAATCTGGGCGCGGAAGGGCGTATGAACATCCCCGGGTTGGCTGCGGGCAACTGGAACTGGCGCATGACTCAAGAACAGCTCGGCCGGGAGGACTGGCGCCGCCCTGCGGAATTCGCGCGCATCTACGGCCGGGACCGGAATCGGGAAATAACGCTCACTCCCGATGCGGACAGTGCTCCCGCAGATGCTTCATGACTGCCGGGAAAACAAGGTCCGGGGTCAATTTTTCCAAGCAGATCAGTCTGTTCGAGCAGGAGTTCTTGCGGCAGAACGCGCAAGGCATGGACATAAAGAGTCCGGCGTGGATGTGGGTGTGTTCGGGCGAGGGGAAGGTCCAGCCCAGGCCGCCCGCGCCGATGATGGTCAGGCTGGGCACATCCAGGGCCACGGCAATATGCCGCGGGGCGGAACAGTTGCCGATCTGCAGTAACGCCTGCTCCATGCAGGCGGCGGCAAGGCGCAGGCTCATCCCGCCCGCGGGGAGCGCCGTGCGCTCCCTGTGCCGGCACAGGGAGCGCAACCCGCGCGCGTAGTCTTCCTCCCCCGGCCCGTAGGTCAGAAAAAAACCCAGATCGGGTAACGCTTCCGCCAGCATGTCCAAGAGCGCCGCATAATGGTGCGCCGGCCAGCGCCTCGGGGCGTAACGGTGGCATGCGGCCACGCTGATGAATCGTTTGCGCCGCAAACCAAGGGACAGAAGCAGTTCCGAGGCTGCGGAGCGTTCGTTATCCGTGAGGTAGATGCGTGGGCGCTCCCCTTGCGGGACGATGCCCAGAGGGGCCAGGACGGCGGCTTTGTATGCTGCGGCATAGGCCGGGCCGGGGCTTGAACTGTAGTTGTAGACGGGGCGCAGATACCAGGGCGGCGTGAAAGACAGGCGCACCGGGGCGCGGGACAGGGCCGTCATGGCGCGGCAGC
Source organism: Desulfovibrio sp. (assembly GCA_031273845.1). GTDB lineage: Bacteria > Desulfobacterota > Desulfovibrionia > Desulfovibrionales > Desulfovibrionaceae > Frigididesulfovibrio. The sequence goes on along the minus strand of JAISRC010000050.1, from coordinate 10,983 downwards.
GCGGCAGTTGCTGGAAGTCCGCCACAATGTCGTAGGCATTGGAGGCTGTTTTCAGGTAGAACAAATACTCGTGCAGAGGTGTGGGCAGCGCGTCCCTGTCCAGAACCTGAAAGGCATGAATATAAGGATTGTTCTCCAGAACGGGCAGGCATTTTTTTTCCGTGAACACATGTATTTCGGCTTGGGCGTAACGCCGGGCCAAGAGTTCCACCGCGGGCGCGGCAAGCAGCACATCGCCTATCTGGCGGAGCTGGCAGACCAGAATACGGCGCACGGAGTCGGGCGCGGGTGGAAAAAGGCCGCTCTCCCGGCCGGCCTGCGCCGTCGTTGCTCTGTCGGCTTTGAAAAACAGCGGCAAAGAAGCCGTCTCCCCCGGCGCATCCGCCTTATTCGATTTCCAGATAAAAATTTGCTTCCTGCAATTTTTATCTGCCGGCTGCGGCGGGAACGCGGTCCCGCCTTGCCTCTCGAAATGCTTCGCATTTCGGCGCGACATCCTGTCGCGCATTCCAATTCCAAATTAAAAATTAATGCACTTTTAATTTGGAATTGGAATTACAGCGGGCCGACTTCTTCGACGATGCGCAGGCAGAGGTCGGCTTTGTTCAGGGTGTAGAGGTGTATGCCCGGCGCGCCGCCGTCCAGCAATAACCTGATCTGTTCCACCGCGTGGACCGCGCCGGCTTCCCTGACCTTTTGCACCCCACCTTTGCGGTCCGCCTCTTCCAGAGCCAGATAGAGCTTGGCCGGGATGCTGCAGCCGCTGAGCTGCAGCACGCGGCGCAACAGTTCCATGCTCTGCACGGGCAGCACGCCGGGCACTATGGGTTTATCTATGCCGAGGGCACGCATCCGGTCCGTGTATTCAAAATATTCCCTGCTGTCGAAAAAAAGCTGAGTAACGGCAAAATCGCTGCCCGCGTTGAGTTTCAGCGCTGTATGCCGCCTGTCTTCCGCGAAGGAGGGCGATTCCGGATGCGGGGTCAGATAGGCGGCCACGCCTATGCCGAAGGAGGGAAACTCCCGATGCACGAAACTCACCAGATCCGAGGCATAGGTAAAGACGCAGTCTTCCCGGCGTATCTCCCTGTCCTTCGGCGGGTCGCCGCGCAAGGCCAGGATGTTGCGTATCCCGGCGGCTTCAAGCTCCGCGAGATATTCGTGGATGGAGTCCGGGTCGGCGCCCACGCAGGTCAGGTGGGTCATGGTGATGAGGTCGAGGCCGGCCAGACGGGAAGCGATTTCCAGGGTGTTGGAGCGGGAACCGCCGCCCGCGCCGTAGGTTACGGATACGAAGAGGGGGTTGAGGGCGCGCAATGTTTCGACCACCTTGAAAAATTCCGGTCGGGCCGAGGCTTCGCGGGGCGGGAAAAATTCCAGCGAGTAGAAAGGCTTTCCGGGCCTTACGGCGTCTATGATTTTCGATTGCGCGTCCATGCGGAAAAACTTTAACGCAACGCGGGCAATACGGCAATACGCATTTCCGTATGGAAATCCGGGCATCAGCCGTCAGGCCGATAAGCTGCGAAACGGCGCGAAACGGCCGAAAAGCGCGTTTTTCGGCTGATGATTCTGTATTGAAAAATTTATTTTTCAATACACATAAAACCGCTCCCCCGGCCAAAATTCGCGGCATATACGCCTCATCGGCCGGGAATCAGTACCTTGTCCTTGTCCTGCGCGATACGCGCTTCAACCTTGTGGTCGATCTGCAGCGACCCGCCGCTTTCCAGACGCGCCTTCCAGACGAAGATTTTCGCGCCGCCCGTCTCCGGCGGGTTGATCAAGATTTCAGGCTGCGGCGAAGACTGCGTTTTTATGCTCACAGCCTCGTTTTCCGACACGGGCGCTGGATCCTCAAGGACGATATCCGCAGCCCGCTTGCGCGTGTTCCTGACCGTGAACTGCCAATGCCGCGTGAAACTTTCATCCTTGCTGAACAGACCCTGTTCGCCTTCCGAGCGCGCAAGGTTGCGCACTGCCACGTTCACCTGAGGGTCGGACCCGAAGAAAATTACTCCCTTGTCGCTGTCGAAGCTGAAGCTGCGGCTGCCGACGGGAGTGCCGTCCACGAAAAAACGCGCCGGTCCGGGCGGTAATTCCAGCGACTCCGGCAGGGAAAGGGAGGCCGTCAGAAAGGCCCGACCCGTCAAAGACGGGCGCAGGGTATAGAGGAAATCAGCCTTGTAGACGTCCGTCGCCAGATGCAGACGCAGGGGAGTATGGTTGCGCAGGCTTTTTTTCCCGGCGTACAGGACGCGGAAGACGCCGTGTTCCGTCTGCTCCGTCCCGGCCGGGGCGGGACGCGCGTCCTCCCGGCGCGCGGCAAGAGACCTGTTCCCGCGCAAGGGAGCCGCCTCCTGCTGACGTGCGGCGGGCAAGGGTGCGGGGGGTGCTTTGTCGGCCGTCACGATGCTCCATGTCCGCAGGTCGGGGGGATCCAAAGGCCTGTACCTGCGCAGGGTGGAGATGTGAATGTCCGCATCATTCCAGGTGAACCCCGAATTCTGGGTCAGGGTCGCCTCCCGGTTGACGACGAACTCTCCCTTGTCCGGGTCGGCGTCCAGGCTGTAACTCGGCACGCATGCAGCCGGCAGGGTGTAGCTGTAGGCCAGGCTATGCCGTTCCTCGCCGGGGGCAAAGGGCACAATATATAGCCTACGCTTCCGCAGACTGTCGAAGTCGTTCAGTTCTTTACGCGCCGTCTCCAGACGCGGCGCGACATCCGCAAGGGCGCGGCGTTGCGTTTCCAGTTCCGCATACACCGCAGGGTAACGCTCCGCATAGGCGGCATCCAGCGCGGCCGCCTCCCCGGCCGGCGAAAAGTCCGGGGCGTTGCGCCGCGCCTGCGCGCGCAGGGAGTATACGTCAAAACTTTTACGCAGCAAAGCAAGACGCGCTTCTGCCGCGGCCGACGCGCCTTCGGCCAGGGCCTTTTCTTTTTCCAGGGCCGCGAGATTTTCCAGCAGGGCGCGGCGCTCCGGGGACTGTTCCTTTGCCGGCAGGGAGGCTCTGTGCTCGGCCGCGCTCAGGCCGTGCGGAGCGAGCAGGCTTTCGGCTTCCTTCTCGTCCGGGCGGTAAACGCTCTGCGCAGGAACGCCGTCTATGCGGAGCGTGAAAGAATGCGGGTCGGCTTCTGCCGGCAGGACCAGAATAAAGCCCGTCGCGCCCGAAGGCAGGATCTCGATTTGCAGGTTCTCGGTCACGCTCAGACGCGCTTCGTCCGGATAGAAAAACGCTTCGGCGGGTTGCGCGGGATCGGGAGAAAAGGCGTGAGCCGGCAGTGCGGACAACAGGAGCAGGAGCGCGGCGGCGCTTCGCGCTTGCGCCGCATGAGTATTTTCAATTTTGCAATGCATTGGTCGGGGGAAAGGCACGGTGGCCTCCTTGGATTATCCCTGTCCGCGGATACGGGCAAGGAGTTCTGTAGTGGAAAAGTTTTCAAGCAAGGGCAGAGACAGCACCCGTCCACCGCGGGCTTCGACGGGGTCCCGGCCCGCGATGCGCTCCCTCGGCCAGTCACCGCCCTTGACCAGCACATCGGGTTCAAGAGCGACTATGAGATTAAGGGGGTCGGGCTCGTCAAAACCCACGACGAAGTCCACGGATGCCAGATGGGCAAGGACAAAGGCCCGCACGGGGAAGGGATTGATCGGGCGGTCCGCGCCCTTGTTCAGGGAGCGCACCGAAAGGTCGCTGTTCAGGCCCAGGATTAGGAAATCGCCCTCGGCGCGGGCGCGGGCCAGCAGATCCACATGGCCCGGGTGCAACAGATCAAAGCAACCGTTGGTGAACACCAGCCGTCCGGAGCGGGCGCGCAGGTCCGCCAAACGCCGGAAAAGCCGCTCGCCGGCGTTGCCCGCGAGGCCGCCCGGAGCTATGACTGAGGGAAGATCAGGAACATCGCCGGGATTGCGCATGGTCCGTGTTGCTGTATCCGATTGCAGACATTAGTGATATTTTTTTGCTTATTTTTACAGGACCGTCGGCTGAAAAGCATGCTTTTCAGCCGACCCTCGCCGCCTTCAGCGGCGCAAAAAACATACGGTTTTGCGGTGCCCGTTTTTGCAGGCAGGCATCAAAGCGAAGCGCTCGGGGTCGTTCACCGATGTTCCGCAGGGCTACACACACCCGGTAGGTTTGGGCAACCCGGCCATTTTACAGGCGCCCTTGCTGGGGCCCGACGGAAAGAATTCATAGATTTCCTTTAATTTATACCCGGTATGTTTGGAAAGGATACGCACCATGGGGGCGATGCCGTTTTTCTTGTAATAGTCCTGCAGAAATTCCATCACCTTTCTGTGATCGGCGGTGAGTTCGGCGATACCTTCACATTCCCTCACATAATCAACCCATTCCGGCGACCAGTCCTCAAAACGCAACAGGAAGCCGTCTTCATCAACCTCAAAGGTTTTACCCTTGTAACTGACCTCGGACATTCCATCCTCCCGGAAGCAATTTGACTTTGAAACGCTCCCTCCGGCGCTTGACGGCGAAACGCGGTTCCGCCTGCGCCTGCGGGGCGGGCGGCGGCGCAAGTGCGAAACGCCGCCTGAGCATTTCAAATTTGAAATGCTCTTGAGCAATCTGACTTTGAGGCGCTCCCTCCGGCGCTGTAACGGCGAAAAGCGGCTCCACTTCGGCGGCCGCTTTCGCTGTCGTCGCCTCCGACCGGCTTCATCTGATTGTATCCTGCAAAAGTATGCCCGTAAAGCCCGCCGGAAGTCAACAGCCAAGGCATCATGCGAAGTGGATAACAACTTGAAATATCAAGATAGTTTTTGAGGGCTTGATTTAAAAATTCTTATTATTTCAAAATGTTGTCGTTTCCCGTTCGCTTGCCCTGAGTCAGCAGCCTTGGCCGGGCCGGGAATGCGGCCGTATCCGCGCATGTCCTTGACCTGCGGCGAAAAACGGGTCATACAGCATCCTGCATGCCGATACAGCTTCCGACAGGCCCGTCCATGAACATAGTGCTTTTTACCTCCTCCAGCAACACGAGCGGCGGCTCGCGCCAGGCCCTGTATCTGGCGCGCGGTCTGGCGCAACGCGGACACAATCTCTCCTTTTTCGTTCCCGGCGGGGCATCCCTAGCCGCTCTGGCTCCGGATTTTCCTTTCCGCTTCCTCCCGGCTGAACGCTCCGCTTGGAAACACAGCCTGGACGCCGCCCTGCCCGCCGGCGAACCCTCCGTGCTGCACGCCTTTCACAACGCCGCGGTAAAGTCTCTGGCCCTGTGGGGCTTGTTCCGCAAGAAACCCTTCGTCACCTTGGCCCACAGAGGGGTCGTCTTCCGGCCGAAAAACCCTCTGCCCTACTGGTCGCCGGGGATAGACCGCTTCACGGTCAATTCCCCCGCCTGCGCCCGCATTCTGCGCAGCCTGGGGGTGAGGCGGGACCGCATCTCCTGTGTGCCGAACGGCATACCCGACGAACGCCTGCGCGCTCCGCGCGGGTCCGCTGAACTGCGCGCCTTTCTGGACATTCCTCCGGACGCCTTCATCTTTCTCAGCATTGGAGGCGAAGCTGCGTACAAGGGAGCGGATGTGCTCCTGCGCGCCTTTGCCTCGGCCTTTCCGGAAGACGGCCCCGGCGCGCCTTTTCTGGTCCTGCTCGGGCTTGATTCCCTGCCGGCGGGCGGGGTTGCCGGCGAGGGCCGCGTCCGGCGCGTGGGCTATGCCGAGGATGTGGGCAGTTTCCTTGCCGCTGCGGATGTTTATGTGCAACCCTCGCGCTCGGAATCCATGCCTAACACCCTGCTGGAAGCCCTGCGCGTCGGCCTGCCCTGCATCGGTACCAACGTCGGCGCGATCCCGGAGATTCTGGTCCCGGTCACCGCCCCGGAATCGCGGGAAAATCCGGACGAAGCCTGCGGGCTTCTCGCGCAGCCGGGCAATGTCGCAGATCTGGCCGCTGCCCTGCGTAAACTGCATGTTGACGCCGGTCTGCGCGCCGCTCTGACGCGGACCGCCCGCAAACGCGGCGAACGTTTCAGCATGGACAAGCGCCTGGATATTGTCGAAAGCGTCTACAAAGAGCTTTTGTACTCCAGAGGTTACGCGTGACCTTGCGGCGCGCCGGACGCCGGGGCGAACTCCCGGTCGCGGCGCGTTTTCTGCGTGTCGCCCCGGAGTCGCTGCTGGATTTCAGCAGCGACGTCTCCGTCTTCGCCCGCGATCTGACCCGCTCCCTGATCGCTGAAATGTCCTGCCCCTTTGACGCCTATCCCGATCCCGAAGCCCGCGCCCTCAAAGAAGCCGTCGCCGCGCACGAGGGCGTAAACCCGGAGCAGGTGCTGCCCGGCAACGGCGCTTCCGAATTGATACGCCTCGCCGTGCAGGCTCTGGCCCCGCGCCGGGTGCTCATGCTCGGTCCCCTGCTCGCGGAATACGCGGCGCTTTGTTCCCTGTTCGAGATACCCTACGATGTCGTCAGCCCGTCGGCGGAAGCGGACTTTGCCTGCACCGCCGGAGAACTGGAACTGCTGCGGGAGACGGACGCCGATCTGCTGATTTTCAACACGCCGAACAATCCTTCCGGTACGATCTACGACAATATCCTGATTCTGCTGCATATTCTACGGACCCCGCGGGTGCTGGCGGACCTCTCCGGCCGCGAATTCCTTTTCGGCACGGACGATTATTACGCGAACAGTTTCCGGGTTTTCAACGAAACCGTCCGGCCGGGAGTGCGCGTGTTCACCCTGCACAGTTTCAGCGCCTTTTTTTGTTGTCCCGGACTGCGTTTGGGCTACCTGCTGGGGGACAGCGCCCTGCTTGCCCGCATTGAGGAGCTACGCTCACCCTGGAGCGTGAACTCCGTCGCCCAGGCAGCGGGACCGCTGTTGCTGCGGCATGTGGACGACTACCGCGCGACCCTGCCCGCCCTGAACGAAGCCTGCCGGAGCATGGGACGGGAACTGCGCCGCCTGGACTGCATGCGCCCGGACCGTGTCGTCGAAGGTCCCGGGTTCCTCTGCTGCGGCCTGAAACCTCCCTTCGAGAGCGGCGCGCTGCATGATTTTCTGCTGCAAAGGCGTATCCTGATCCGCGACTGCGACGGCATACCCGGCATGCCCTCCGGCTTCGTCCGGATTCAGGCGCGCCCGGAGGCGGAGGCCGCCCGTTTGCTGGAAGCTCTGGACTCCCTGCCCGCGTATTGATATGCTGGTCGTTTAGCCGGCCTCGAAGCATCAAGCATTTCAAAATTGAGAATGCTCAGGCGGCGTAAGCGCAAACCGCAGCCGCCGATATCAGTAAAAAACATGATACAAGGAAAGAGCATGTACATAGTCACAGGCGGCGCGGGCTTCATAGGCAGCGCACTTATCTGGAAACTGAACAGCCTGGGCGTGGACGACATCTTGGTGGTGGACAATCTCGCCTGCTCCGAAAAATGGAAAAATCTGGTCAACCGCAAATTCCGCGACTACATGCACCGCGACCTTTTCATTGAGCATGTACACAAGGGACGGCTGGAAAAGGTCCTCGGCACGCGGCCGGCCGCCCTTGTGCATCTCGGGGCCTGCTCTTCCACAACCGAGCAGGACGCCGACTTTCTCATGCGCAACAACACGGCGTACAGCAAAACCCTCTGCCGCTATGCTTTGGACAACGAGGTGCGCTTTATCCAGGCCAGCAGCGCAGCCACTTACGGGGACGGCGCCGCAGGTTTCGACGACAATCCGGAGAAACTCACCGGCTTGCGGCCTCTGAACATCTATGGCTATTCCAAGCACCTTTTCGACCTTTGGGCGCATCGGGAAGGGCTGTTGAAGGAGATTGCCGTCCTCAAATTTTTCAATGTATTCGGGCCGAACGAACAGCACAAGGGCGACATGCGCAGCATGGTGAACAAGGCTTTTCATCAGGTGCGCGAGAGCGGCAGGGTCCGGCTGTTCCGTCCCGTATCGCCCGACGTCCCGAGCGGCGGCTGGAGGCGCGATTTCGTTTACGTCAAGGATTGCGCGGAGATTCTGCGGGAGCTGTTGATACGGCCGGAGGTCAACGGTGTCTTCAATGTGGGCACCGGCCGAGCGCATTCATGGAACGAACTGGTCGGGGCCGTTTTCAGGGCCATGCACCGGCCGGAGAAAATCGAGTATGTGGATATGCCCCCGGCGCTGGCCGGCAGATACCAGGATTTTACCGAGGCGGACACAGGGCGCCTGCGGGCCGCCGGCCTGACCCTGCCTTCCCCTGATCTGGAATTTTGCGTGCGCGACTATGTCCGCAATTACCTGAGTTCAGCGGACCCGTATCTATGAGGAAACATTGCTGTTTTCTGCGGCGCGAGCGCGAAGCGCCGCCGCCCGCCCCGCAGGCGTAGGCAAAACTTGCTTTCGCCGTTAAACGCCGGTGGAGGCGTCTCAAAACTAAATTGCCTTTTAGGGCAGATTAACATTGAAAATGTATATCTGCTCTACAAGGATTTGCCGGCAAATCCTTGCCGCGGGATTGGAGCAGGCGGGCTTTGCCCGCCGTAAGCGACAATCTCAAGCGTAAAATGCTCTAACGATGAAAGGTTCCGGACGCTCTGGGATGGTGCAGGCGGTGTGTTGCCGTTACGCGGTCCTGTTGCACGTGGGTGTAAATCTCTGTGGCCGTTATGTCAGCATGCCCCAGAAGAAGCTGCACGGATCTCAGATCCGCTCCGCCTTCCAGCAGATGGGTGGCAAAGGAATGCCTGAAGGTGTGGGGCGAGATGTCCACCTTGATCCCGGCTTTCAAGGCATGGCGCTGTATCAGTTTCCACACGGCTACGCGCGAGAGGGCTGTTCCGGAACGGTTCAGAAAAAGCTCCGGAACCTTCGGGTTGAACAGGGGCCGCCAGTGCCGGATGTAGTCCAGCAGAAAACCCGCGGCCTCGGCGTGGACCGGCGTGAAACGCTCTTTGGCCCCCTTGCCGAAGACCCGCAACAGGTTGGTCTGGGCATCGAAGTCCAGGGCGCGCAGGGTGCAGAGTTCCGACACGCGCAATCCTGAGGCATAGAGAAGCTCCAGCATGGTGCGGTCCCTGAACCCCAGTTTGTCCGACAGGTCGGGGGCCGCCAGGACGGCGTTCATCTCGTCCCTGCTCAGCACTTCGGGCAGGGAACGCGTGAATTTGGGGTTTTCCAGGAAACGGGCCGGGTCTTCGTTGAGTTCGCCTTCTTCGCGGGCAAAGGCAAAAAAACCGCGCAGGGCGGAAAGCCGTCTGGCCAGACTGCGTTTCCCCAGACCTCTGCCGCGCACATGGACTATGTACAGAAAAAGCGTCTGTTCATCGACGCTCCGCAGGTCGATGCCGGGGGTCGTTGCCGTTCCGTCGGCGCATGCCGGGAGACGTTCTTCCAAAAAGAACAGAAAATCGGTCAGATCCGCACTGTAGGCGCTCAGGGTGTTTTCCGACAGTCCCTTGCCGATCAGCAGACGTTCAAGGTAGCGGTCGGCCAGGGGATGGGAAGGGGGAGACAGGTCACAGGGCATCCTCGTCTCCCCTGATGGCCTCGGGATCATAGGGGGTATCCTGGTAGACGTAAAAGTTCATCCAGTTGGAGAAGAACAGGTTGGCGTGGGCGCGCCAGGTCACCGTAGGCGCTCTGCCGGGGTCGTCGCCGGGAAAATAGCCCGCGGGCACGGCTATGGGCAGCCCTTTATCCACGTCGCGCCGGTACTCGGCTCCCAGGGTATCGCCGTCGTATTCCATGTGTCCCATGATGAAAAACTGCCGGCGTTTCCTGTCTTTCATGATGCAGGGGCCGGCCTCCTGCGAGTCCGCCAGTATTTCCAGGCCGGGCGCGGCCTCGATGTCCGCGCGCCGCACTTCGGTATGACGGGAGTGCGGCATGTTGAATTCGTCGTCAAACCCTCGGAATATGGGGTTGAAGCGCTGCCTCACCTTGTGGGAAAATACGCCGAATTTTTTTTCCGGCAGATCGTACTTGTTTATCCCGAAATGGCGGTACAATCCGGCCTGGGCGCCCCAGCACAGGTATATTGTGGAAAAAACATTCGTGCGCGAATAGTCCATGATCTCCGTAAGTTCGTCCCAATAGTCCACCTGTTCAAAGGGCAGTTTTTCCACCGGCGCGCCGGTTATGATCATGCCGTCGAATTTTTTCTCCCGCACGGTGCAAAAGCTGGTGTAAAAGCGTTCCAGATGGTCGGCGGCGGTATTTTTGGACACGTGGCTTTCGGCCTTGATCAGGGTGACATCCACCTGCACGGGGGAGTTGCCGAGCAGACGGAGAAGCTGCAGTTCGGTCGCTGTTTTAGTCGGCATGAGGTTGACGATGGCGATGCGCAGGGGGCGAATGTCCTGGCGCACGGCCCGTTCCTCGCTCATGACGAAAATGTTTTCTGCTTCCAGTTTGCCTCTGGCGGGCAAATCGGCCGGTATGTTGATGGGCATTGCGTTCTCCTGTGGCCAGCGCGGCTGGCGCGCGTGACTGTTTCAATATATAAAAATATACTGATATGCAAGAGGCCGCAGGCGACCATAATCCACCACGGTCAGGCCGGATACCTTTTTATCTCGGTAGACTGTGACATACCGCCCTCACCTGATTGGTGATGAAATTTTTTTTCCTCATTTTTCATGTATCTATTGGCTTTTACAAACAAAATAGTTATTTCCTCTTTTTAAGACAATTTGATTTTGAGACGCCTCCTCCGGCGCTTAGAGCATTTTGACTTTCATGTTATATACCCGCAGGAGTTAAACCAGCCTTGGGCATCGTCTGCCGATACCATACCCAAGGCTTCTCCGACGGAAGAAAATAGGTAACCGCTCACAGGATATCAGTGATGGATAAAAGCGATGTCAGGGCGTTGCCCTTGGAAGAAGCTCTTGAAGGCGTCTACAAGCACCGGGTAGGTGCGCATTTTTTGGATGCGGCAGGTTTGACGAACCGAAAGCATGCGTTCGACAAACCGCTCGCCTTTTTCGCGGCGTGTGCCAAAACTGCGTTTGCGCCAAATCACGGGAAAACGAAGCATGCGT
>JAISRC010000048.1 GCA_031273845.1 Desulfovibrio sp. | reverse complement strand
GCTGATACTATGCGCGATATCAATCTGTGGTGAAAAAGATTTTCGTGTTCTTGCCATACTTCTTCTCCTTTTTGCCCTGTCTCGCCGGCAACGAAGGAAAGTATAACAAACTTTTTACTAAATGAACAGTATTGCTCTTAGGGCCGTATTTTGTTAACCTCGGGTTAATTGCCCTCTGGGCCTGCCCAAAGCCCCTCTCAAAACGCGTTCGGTCAGCGTACCCAGAGCAATTCGGCGTAGGTGGGCAAGGGCCACTCGGCATCGTCGAGCAGGAGTTCCAAGGTGTCTACACTTTGCCGGCAACGCTTCATGGCCGGGATGACCAGATCGCGAGCCGTGCGTGCGTGCACCAGGGTTTCCGTATCATCGCCCAGTTTGCGTCGCGCGGCGTCCAGCGCGTCCAGCGCCTCGACGAGACCGGTTGCCGAATCCCGTATCTCCGTAAAACGCTTATACTCGGGCAGGTCTTCCGCCTGCCTGCCCAGCAGTCTCGCGGTCTTTGCAGCCAGATCCGCGGCCTTGGCCTGCGCGTTCAAAGCAACCGGCAATATGGAGGTCCGGCCGATGCGGCTTGTCAGTCCGGCTTCAACCGAAATGGTCTTGGAATAGCCGTCCAGCAGTATTTCCTGTCTGGCCAGCAGTTCGCGCTCACTGAGCACGCCGTGCCGCATGAACAGGTCCATGACCGGGGGGTCGCTGTAGTGTTCGAGGACTTCCACGGTGCCGGACATATCCGGTAGCCCGCGCCGCACGGCCTCTTCCTTCCATTCCCGCGCATAGCTGTTGCCGTTGAACACTATGGGCATGTGCTCCCTGAACAGCAGGGCAAGCTGCTCCTGCACGGCCGTATTCAGAGGCGTGCCTTCGCAGATGCCCGCCTCAAGGCTGGTGGCGATTTCATCCAAGGCATCCGCAACGGCGGTGTTCAGGGCGATGTTGGCCGGGGCTATGGACTGCGATGCGCCGACGGCCCGGAATTCAAACTTGTTCCCGGTAAAGGCGAAGGGGCTGGTACGATTGCGGTCGGCATAGTCCCGGCGCAGGGGCGGCAGGGTGGAAACCCCTATTTCCAGCGTGTTTTTGTGCCGGGTTTTCCCGGATGCCCCACGGGCCAGACTGTCCATAACCGCCGTAAGCTGTTCCCCGAGGTAGACGGAGAAAATGGAGGGCGGAGCTTCGTGGGCACCTAGGCGGTGATCGTTGCCCGCACCGATCACCCCCAGATGCAGCACCATGGCATGCTTATGCACGGCCCGCAACACGGCGGCCAGAAAAATAAGAAACTGTGCGTCGGTGTGCGGCGTCGCTCCGGGGCTGAGCAAATTGTTGCCGGCGGAGTCGCGCAGGGACCAGTTGTTGTGTTTGCCGCTGCCGTTGACCCCGACAAAAGGCTTTTCATGCAGCAGGCAGACCAGGCCGTGTGCAGCGGCCGTGTGGCGCAGCATGTTCATGACCAGCATGTTGTGGTCCACGGCAATATTGGCTTCCTCGTGCAGAGGAGCCATTTCAAACTGTCCGGGCGCGACCTCGTTGTGCCTCGTCCGACAGGGGATACCGAGGGCGACCAGGCGCGTTTCCACATCCTGCATAAAGGCCATGACGCGGGAAGGAATGGCGCCGAAGTAATGGTCTTCCATCTCCTGCCCCTTGGGTGAAAGTGCCCCCATCAGCGTCCGGCCGCAGAGCATGAGATCCGGGCGCAGGGCGGCCAAATGCCTGTCAACCAGGAAAAATTCCTGTTCCGCCCCGACAACGGCCTGCACGGACACGGCGGCGGTGTTGCCGAAAAGTCGCAGTATGCGCAGGGCATGGCGCGAAAGGGCGGCAAGGGAGCGCAACAGCGGGGTTTTGCGGTCCAGGGCTTCGCCGGTGTATGAATAAAAAATGGTCGGAATGTGCAAGGTGGCTCCTGCCGGCCCGTCCACAATGAATACCGGCGAGGTGGGGTCCCACGCCGTGTAGCCGCGCGCCTCGAAAGTGGAACGCAAGCCGCCGGAGGGGAAAGAGGACGCATCGGGTTCGCCGCTGATCAGGTTCCGGCCGGAAAACTCGTTGAGCACATGCCCATCGGCCGTCAAGGTCATGAAGGCATCGTGCTTTTCCGCCGTCAGACCGGTCATGGGATGGAACCAGTGGGTGTAATGGGTCGCCCCGCGGGCAACGGCCCAGTCTTTCATGGCGTTGGCGATCACGCTCGCGATTTCGGCGGGTAGTTGAGCGCCTATCTTGACCACCTTGTCGAGTTGCTCGAAAACCTCGCGGGGCAGAAGGTCGCGCATGGCGCCCATGTCCAGCACATCCCTTCCGTACAGGGAAGATAAATCCAAACGCCGGATCGCCGGAGCGGCGGCGGCGACTTCCGGAACGGAGGCCGAAGCCGTTTCCATGACGGCCCGGTAACGGGCTGCGGTCATATATACCCAACTCCCCGGATTTGCTGCAGGATCATTTTTTCTGCCTGTAATCCTTGTATGTTATATCGTATTTCGCCATTCTCAGACTCATAACCCGTTCCGTCAGACCGAGGGAGGAAGCGGCGCGCCGGATATGGCCTTTTTCTTTTTCCAAGGCTTCGACGATACAGGCCAGTTCCAGGCGGTCCAGTTTTTCCTGCAGAGTAAGCCCGCTTCCGTCGTCGCCATCGCCGCCCGCCGGGACAGAAACTGCCGGGATGCCGGGGGTATGACGACCGGCGTGCTGTATGTCCAGGGGCAGATGCTCGGGCATAACGCACCCGTCGGGGTTCACAAGCAACACCGCCCGCTCCATGACGTTTTCCAGTTCCCGGATGTTGCCCGGCCAAGCGTGGGCGTGCAGAAGGGAGGAAAGCGCGGGCGACAGACGCACATTGTTCTTGTGGTGCTTGGCGGCGAAGCGTTTAACAAAATGGTCGGCCAGAGGCAGTATGTCGTTCAGGCGTTCGCGCAAAGGCGGCAGATGGATGGGAAAGACATTGAGGCGGTAATAGAGATCCCGGCGGAACAGACACTGTTCCACCATTTCTTCCAGGCCACGGTTGGTGGCTGCGATTATGCGGGCGTCGGCCTTGTGCACCGTCAGTCCGCCGAGCCTTTCGAAAGTGCGTTCCTGTATGACGCGCAGGAGTTTGGCCTGAGTCAGCAGGGAAAGGTCTCCCACCTCGTCCAGAAACAGGGTCCCCCCTTGGGCCAGTTCAAAGCGGCCTTTGCGGACAGCCACCGCACCGGTAAAGGCCCCACGCTCATGGCCGAAGAGTTCGCTCTCTATCAGACTTTCCGGGATGGCCGCGCAGTTGATGGACACGAAGGGACCGGATGCGCGGGGACTGGCGTCGTGTATGGCGCTTGCGACCAGTTCTTTGCCGGTGCCGCTTTCGCCGCGTAACAGCACAGTTGTGGTCGAGGGGGCGACCTGGGCGATCTGCGCGAATACCAGATCCAGGGCGGGTGCCGTGCCGATCATGGAAGACGGACGCAAATAACGCAAAGAAGGCTTGGGTCGGACCCCGCCGTCTGCGCCGGATGCAGGGGGCGGGACAAAGGCCGCTTTGGCGTTGCTTGAGGATTTGACGTGGCCGGAGCGCATACATTTCACCGAAAAAAGGTTAATTACAAATCGGTTAAACCACCGCCTCTGGCGGTGAGACCCGAAAAGGTTCTACCGTTGCGGGGTTGAAAAGTCGCAAAAAATAGGCTCATTCCTTGGTATCCCACCGAGTGGACA
>JAISRC010000011.1 GCA_031273845.1 Desulfovibrio sp. | reverse complement strand
TTGGTGTCATGCGTCGGCCAAAGAACGGCGGACCAGAATTGATTGGGCGCATCAAATTGACGATCTGCTGACTGTTCGCTTTCCAAATGCGAAAAAAGTGGTTTTGGTTTCGGACAATCTGAACACGCATGTGATTTCATCGTTGTATGTAGCGTTTACGCCCAAGAAAGCAAGGCTCCTTGCCAAAAGGCTTGAAATGCACCATACGCCGAAGCATGGAAGCTGGTTGGATATCGCCGAGATCATGATTAACATAATGACAACGCAGTGTCTTAGGCGACGCATTGATACCATTGAAATGTTGCGTGGTGAATTGGCATCTTGGGAAAAAGACAGAAATATGACTCCCAAGACGATTGATTGGCAATTCTCCACGGATGATGCGAGGATTAAATTGAAAAGATTATATCATAATATTTAGATGACGCAAGATATTAGCCTGAGTTTAACAAAATTGAGAAAAAACTAATAAATTTAGTATGTTGAACTTCCATATCGTGTCAGGATTTGTTAAAGACGGGCTGATTCGTTATCGGCATTATTCGTCGATCTGTATTCCCGAAGAGTGGTAGCCGCCGTCCACATACACGATGCCGCCGGTGGTGCCCGTGGACAGGGGCGAAGCCAGAAATACGGCCGTGTCGCCTACCTGATCTATGGTGATGTTGCTTTTCAGCGGCGCATACTTTTCTATATGCCCGAGTATCCTGTGGAAGCCGGAAATGCCGGACGAGGCCAAGGTTTTCAGCGGCCCCGCGCTTATGGCGTTGACACGTATGCCGCGCGGGCCGAGATCATAGGCCAGGTAGCGCACCGAGGATTCCAGGGCGGCCTTGGCAACGCCCATGACGTTGTAGTTGTTGATGTGCTTCTGCGCTCCGTAATAACTCATGGTTATCACCGAGGCGCCGTCGCTCAGAATGTCTTCAAAATATTTGCATATAGCCGTCAGGGAATATGCCGAGATATCCAGAGCTACGGCAAAACCGTTGCGCGAGATGTCTATGTAGCGCCCCTGCAGTTCATCGCGGTTGGCATAGGCGATGGCGTGTACCAGGATATCCGCCTTGCCCCAGTTGCTCCTGACAGTCGCGGCCGCTTCCGCGACGGAGTCGTCGCTGCCCGCATCGCATGGAAAGGTGAAATCGGCGCCCAACTCCTGTCCTATGGGCTCAACCCTCCTGCGCAACGCATCGCCTATCCAAGAGAGGGCGATTGCCGCGCCGTGGACGCGAAATGCCTTGGCCACCCCGTAGGCGACGCTTCTGTTGTTGGCGACTCCGAAAATGACGGCTTTTTTTCCTTGCAGCAACATGCTCGGCTCCTTAAGGCAATTTAATTTTGAAACGCCTCCTCCGGCGTTTAACAGCGAAAGCAAGCTTCGCCTACGCCTGCGGGGCGGGCGGTGGAGCTTCGCGTTCGCGCCGCCTGAGCATTTTCAATTTTGAAATGCTCTTATTGATATTACATTGAAAAGTGGCCCTTTCAATGCAGGAATATCAGCCTGACGGCTGATGTTCAGATTTCCATCTGCAAATCTGTAATAATACCGCGCCCGGAAACGGGATCAGACGCACAGTTCCTCACCGGTAAGCAGGGTGTAGGCTTCCAGGTATTTGCGGGAGCTTTCCCTGACCACCTCTTCGGGGAGGGCAGGAGGCGGAGGCATCTTGTTCCAGTCACGGCTTTCCAGCCAGTCGCGCAGGTACTGTTTGTCGAAGCTTGGCTGGGCTTTGCCGGGCGTGAAGTTTTCCGCCGGCCAGAAACGGGAGGAATCAGGCGTCAGAACTTCATCTATGAGACACAGTTCCCCGTCTATGATGCCGAATTCAAACTTGGTATCCGCTATGATGATGCCTCGTTCGCCCGCATAACGCACGGCCTCGCGGAAAATTTCCAGTGAAAGTTTTTCCGCCTGCAGGAAGGCATCCTTGCCTGCCAGACGCATGCCGTCCTCGCGCGTGATGTTCTCGTCGTGCGTGCCGATTTCGGCTTTGGTGGAAGGGGTGAACAAGGGAGCGGGCAGAGCCTGCGATTCTTTGAGATCCGCCGGCAGCCGGTGCCCGCAGATCATGCCTGTGGCCCGGTAATCCTTCCACCCCGAACCGCTTATGTGGCCGCGCACTATGCATTCCACAGGCAAAGGGGCGGCCTTGCGCACCAAGATGCTGCGTCCCTCCAGAATATCGGCGTGCACATGCAGCTTTTCCGGAAAACGCCGCTCATCGCTTTCCAGCAGGTGGTTTTTCACGAGGCCGGAAAATTTGTTCAGCCAGAACAGGCTTATCCGGTTGAGCACCACGCCTTTAAAGGGTATGGGCTCATTCATGACCACATCAAAGGCGGACATGCGGTCTGTGGTGACCATGAGCAACGTGTCCGGGGAAATTTCATAAATGTCCCGCACTTTGCCGCGTGCGAGCAAAGGGTATTCCGTCAGCTTTGTCGTCGTTACAGTTTGCATTTTTTTCCCGCAGCTCCCCGTCGTTGCTCAGTTCTCCTCTAGACGGCAGAGGGCCGCCCGAGCGTGAGCTTCCAGACCTTCCAGACGGGCGAGTGCCGCGGTGTCGCGCGCGCAGTCCTGAGCGAATGCTCGGCTGAGGGCCAGAACGGAGCTTTTTTTGCAAAATGTGGATACAGACAGGGCCGAGGAAAAGCGGGCCGTGCCCATGGTCGGCAGGATGTGGTTGGGGCCGGCGACATAGTCGCCGAATACCTCAGCCGAATAATGTCCCAGAAAGACCGCCCCGGCATTGCGTACCAGATAGAGCAGGGACCAGGGGTCGCGCACGGCGAGTTCCAGATGCTCCGGGGCGATGCGATTGGCCAGTTCCAAGGCCGCGGTCGCATCAGGTACGCGGATGATCGCACCGTAACGGGTAAGGGAAGCTTCCGCCACACCGCGGTGCGGAAGCTCCGCGCAACGCCGTTCGAGTTCGGAGCGGACGGCCTCCGCCGTTTTTTCTTCTGTACAGACCACGACCGCCGAGGCAAGGATGTCGTGCTCGGCCTGTGAAAGCATATCCGCCGCGACCCAGGCAGGGTCGGCGGAATCGTCGGCAACTATGCAGATTTCGCTGGGACCTGCGGTCACGTCCACGCCGATGCGCCCTTGAAGCAGACGTTTTGCCGTCGCAACATAAATGTTGCCGGGTCCGGCAATGACGTCCACGGCTTTCAAAGGGCCCGCGCCGTAGGCAAGGGCCGCAACGGCCCAGGCTCCGCCGGCGGCGTGGACCTCGTCCAGCCCGATCATGCGGGCTGCCGCCGCGATGTGGGGATTGATGCTCCCGTCCCGGCGCGGGGGCGTGATCACGGCGATCTCCGGCACTCCGGCCGCTAGAGCCGGCGCCGCGCCCATGAGCAGGCTGGAAAGCAACGGCGTTTCTCCGCCCTTGCCCCCCGGCACATAAAGTCCCGCGCGGTCCACAGGCCGGACCAGCCGGCCGACTATGCCGCCGTCCGGCCGCGCGTCAAGGCGCGACGGCTCTTTGTCCGCTTCATGAAAGGCGCGGATGTTTTCCCAGGCCCGGCGCATAATTTTCAGGTCCTGCGCCGGCACGGCAGCAGCCGCCCGCTCCAGATCCTCCGCGCTCAACGCGAACTGCTCCTCCCGAAACTCCGGCGCATCGAAACGGCGGGTATACGACAGCACTGCCTCAAGACCGCGGCAACGGACCTGCTCCAGAACCGCGACAACCTCTTCCTCAACGGGCTGCCCCCCGCTCCCGGAAACGGCTCTTTCGGACAACAGTTTCAGGAACTCCCCGGCATCGGCCAAGGACCTGATATGGAAAAAAGGAATCTGCATCACACCTCCGCAGTGAACGGATACCACTACGCTGTTCGGCGGCAAAAGTCGAGAGTATTGAAAATTCTGTTCCGGATGACGCTCCCGCATCAAAAAGGTTACTTTTCAGCGCGCATGGCGAAAAATACCGCAGGGAATGTTACACAATCAACTTGTTTAAAATAAAATAAATTCTGTATGTTATATATTTATCCGGGTCTTTCGGCTTTCCTGAGCCTTGACACCGGGCACAGCGGGCATATATACTATGTAATTCAGTAATGTGCCCAGGGGGCTGTTCGGTGGCGTTCGGTGAAACGCGCGTTGCGCTTCCGTATCCCGGCTTTACTGATATAAGCGTTGAAAAATAAACTTTTCAGTGCAGGAGCGTCAGCCGGAAAAGGCGTTTTTCGCCTGACCTGCGCCCCTTCGCGGCGTACTGTCCTGCCGGCTGATGCTCAGATTTCCGCCTGGATATCTGTAAAGGTAATTTTTTTACATGCCGGAGGCATAATGGCCCGTATTACCGTCGAAGACTGCCAGGAAAGGGTGAACAACCGCTTTCTCCTTGTGCAGATGGCCATAAAGCGCGTCCACCAGTACCGGGAAGGGTACGCGAGTCTGGTTGACTCGCACAACAAGGAAGTTGTGACCGCCCTGCGCGAAATTGCCGCTGCCAAAATTCTGCCCGACGATTTGAACTACTATTCCGCTCCCGAGTTTCCTGTTGATACTTCCAAAATAGACTGACACGGCTATGACCCGGCGCGATTATTATGAAGTGTTGCGTGTGGAGCGCACGGCTTCGCACGAAGAGATCAAAAGGGCCTATCGCAAGCTGGCCATGGAATATCACCCGGACCGCAATCCCGGGGACGCCGAGGCCGAGGTCCGCTTCAAGGAAGCGGCTGTGGCTTACGATGTGTTGCGCGACCCGGAGAAGCGGGCGCGCTATGACCGCTTCGGCCATGAGGCGTTCAACAACGGCGGCTTCAGCACTGCCGACGACATCTTTTCTCATTTCGGTGATATTTTCGGCGATCTATTCGGCTTCAGCATGGGCGCGGGTGCCGGCGCGCGCCGTAGAAGACCGGCACAGGGCGCGGACCTCCGCTACAACCTCACTGTATCCTTTCGCCAGGCAGCCAAGGGCGACAATATTGCCATCAAGATTCCCCGCAATACCACCTGTCCGGAATGTAAAGGCACCCGCGCGGCTCAGGGCAGCGCCCCGGAACGATGCCGGCAGTGCGGCGGGAGCGGTCAGGTGCGCCACAGCCAGGGATTTTTCCAGATCAGCGTACCTTGCCCGCTTTGCCGCGGCTTGGGAGAGAGCGTTTCCAACCCCTGCCCGCGTTGCCGGGCCACAGGGCAGATCCAGGAAGTGCGCGAATTGTCGGTGCGTATTCCGGCGGGCGTGGACTCCGGCAACCGTCTGCGTATACGCGGCGAAGGTGAGGGCGGCCTGAACGGCGGCCCCCCCGGCGACCTCTATGTGGTCGTAACGGTTGAAGATGACGGTACCTTTACCCGCGAAGGCCAGAACCTGTTCGTTACGCAGGAAATTTCCTTTGTCCGGGCGGCTCTGGGGGACAAACTGGAAGTGCCGACCTTGGATGATCCGGTTGCGCTTGAAATTCCCCGCGGCACACAGAGCGGTGACATGTTCCGCATTCGCGGCCGGGGGTTGCCCTATCCCGGACGTAACGCAACGGGCGACCTGCTGGTCGAAGTCAAAGTCCTCATCCCCAAGCATTTGAACGAGCGTCAGGAAGCCATCCTGCGCGAGTTTGCCGCGATAGACGCGCAAAAACCGCTGAACGTGGCCAAAAAGTTCATGCAAAAAATGGGCAAGGCCGTAGGCAAAAAATTGTCCCAAACCTCCGGGCAGGATTCCGGCTGAAGCAATTCGACTTTGTGATGCTCCCTTCGGCGACCGCCGCTACCGTATCAAACCTCAAAAAGCATTTCCAAATCTTCGCGCGAGAGAGATTTCCAGGCTTCCGCGCCGGGTATGACGGATTCGGCCACATTTTTTTTGGCATCCTGCAGGCGCAGTATTTTTTCCTCTACGGTGTTGCGGCATATAAGCTTGTATGAGAACACCTGCCGTGTCTGCCCTATGCGGTGGGTACGGTCGGTGGCCTGGTTTTCCACGGCGGGATTCCACCATGGGTCATAATGGATGACGTAGTCCGCCCCGGTGAGGTTCAGGCCTGTGCCTCCGGCCTTGAGGGAGATCAGAAACACGGGAATGGAGCGGTCGCCGTTGAAGCGGTCCACCTGTTCGAAGCGGTCCTTGCTTGATCCGTCCAGATAGCAGAAGGGCATGGCGCTGATCTGGAGCCAGGAGCGGATGATGTGCAGCATCTGCACGAACTGGGAGAAAACAAGCACGCGATGGCCTTCTTCCGCGATGCCTGCAACCATGTCTTTGAAGGCATCGAACTTGCCGGAGCCCGGATTGGCGTAAACATCGGGCATGTCCATCTTGAGCAGGCGCGGGTGGCAGCATATCTGGCGCAGCTTGAGCAGCGCGTCCAGTATGGACATCTGGCTTTTGGCCATGCCGTTTTTGTCCACGGTGTTCAGAACCTGTTCCCTGAGTTTGCCGGCCAGCATGGCGTAGAGTTCAGCCTGTCCTTCCGCCAGATCGCAGAAGTATGTATTTTCGATCTTGGGCGGCAGGTCTTTGGCCACTTCAGACTTGGTGCGGCGCAGGATGAAAGGCCGCACGCGCAGGCGTAGGGATGAGAGGGTTTCATCGTCCCCGTCCTTGATGGGGCGCACGATGCTGCGCCTGAAGGAGTGTTGCGCGCCGAGGAAGCCGGGCATAAGGAACTCGAACAGCGACCAGAGTTCAAACAGGTTGTTTTCAATGGGCGTGCCGGAAAGGCAGAGGCGCATCCCGGCCTTGATGCGCCGCACGGACCGCGCGGTGATGGTGTTGGGATTTTTTATGTTCTGCGCTTCATCCAGGATTACGGTGTTGAATTCGTATTTCTGCAGTTCTTCGAGATCGCGGCGGAGCAGGGCATAGGTTGTGAGCACCAGATCGGATTTGCTGATTTTTTTGAACATACCCTCGCGCTTGGCCCCGTAAATGGTCAGCAGCTTCAGGCCCGGCACGAATTTTTCCGCCTCTCTTTCCCAGTTGGGCAACACCGACGTGGGTACCACGATGAGGTTAGGCGTATCCGAACCGTGTTCCGCCATGTGTTGGATGAAAGAAAGCGTCTGCACCGTTTTCCCCAGGCCCATTTCGTCCGCCAGAATGCCGCCGAAATTATATTCGCGCAGGAAATTGAGGTAGGCCAGTCCCTGTTTTTGGTAAGCGCGCAGGACGGCGTTCAGCCCCTTCGGCTGGGGTACGGGGGTGATTTCTTTGAACCTGTGTATTTTGTCGTGCAGATGATTCCAGAAATCGTCGGTAACGGCGTCCGGCAGTTCCTCCAGCAGGCTGTCCAGAACGGGCGCGCCGAACTGGGGGTATTGTTCTTTGGGCGGCTTGGAAGGGTCCAGTCCGAGGGCTTGGAGCTTGTGCGCCACGCGTTCCAGCCAAGCCTCCGGCAGGCTGCTGTAAGAACCGTCTTTCAATTGGACGTAGCGTTTGCCCTGAGTCCAGGCTTTCCATATTTTTTCCAGGGGAACGTTCTGGCCGTCGTAGCCGACGCTTATGTCCAAGGAAAACCATTTTTCTTTTTCGTTGCTTTTCACTTCAGCGCTTATGGTCGGCTGGGAAAGACGCACCTTGTAGCGCGTGAGCGCCGACTCGCCGTATACCCGGTATTTTTCCACCAGCTTGGGGTACACGTCCAGCAGAAAGGCAACGGCTTCCTCCGGTTCCAGAAACCAGACGCGGGAGTTCCGCGGTTGAAATTTTATTTCCAGCAGCATGTTGGTGAGCGCGGCTTCCTCATCCTGATGCCTACGCACCAGATAGGTTTTGCCTTCGTGAGCGTAGCTGCCGGTCTGGAAATCCGGGTTGGGGCCGGGCATGATGAATTCGCCGTGTACGCTTTCGTACACATTTTGCACCTGCAGGGTGAGCAGGCTGCCTTCCTCGTCCAGAAAGAGTTTGGGGTTGTAGGCTGCGGGTACGAAAAAGGGTTCCATGCGCTGCAGGAAGTCTTCCTGGCCGTGCAGGGCGGAACAGGGCAGGCGGCTCCAGACCCTGTCCAGGAATTCGGAGATGTCTTCCGGCGGTATGATCAGCGGGGCTTTGGTCAGTTCCTGTACCAGTTTCGGGTTTATGGAAGAATGGACGGGGAAAAAGCTGTTCTGCCTGCAGACCCAGAGCGGCATCTGCCCGTGGAATGTGGTGTCGGTGCCTTCGATGGAAGCGGGGATTTTGCCTTTCCCGTGCAGCAGAACTCTGAAGGTCAGCCCGCTGTTTTCATTGAATTCCGGGCGGAATCTGATCTGCATGGCACGCTGTTCGATGCGGCAGGGGGAATCGGAATCTTTCCAGAAAAGATAGAATTCCTTGCGCACGGCCCAGAGGAAGCCGGTGAGCAGCCCGTCCGGTATGGTGATACGGTGTCCGGAGTATTCCTCAAGGTCGGCGATCAGTTTTGCGACCTGCGGGAGATCCGGAGAAAGTTCGCAGAGTTCCGGCGAGGCGATAATCTGTTCCAGGGTGATGGCGGAGTGTACCGAGGATAACCCGGATTTGTTCTGTCGGCCCATGAAAAAGGCGGTCTGCAGGCGCCCCGGTTCCGGGTAGAAGCGGATGATCAGGTAGCGGCGTCCGGCCTCGGGTTCGATTTCCGCGCTGAAGAAGGAATGGAAGGTCTGCCGCCAGTCGTTGCGCGGTCTGGGAAGCTCGGCGTTGTCGTTTTCGTCGCCGTCAAATTCGGCAAGCAGGCTCAGAGCCGTTGCGGCAACGTGTCGGCAGGCCCCGGAAAAGGAATCGGGGCAGTTACATTCGTAATTGATGCTTTTTTCGTTCAGGGCGAGGGTCAGCTTGGGGCTGTATACCTGAAGGTCGTCGCCCTGTACGCTGCCTTCCGCTTCCCAGTAAGCGGAATTCCTTTTCAGGGAGAATTTCTGCAGTCCTACGTCGGCGAGAAGCTCGCGCGCGGCTTCCGTGATGTAATCGGGAACGGCATTATTCACAAAGTCCAAGAGCATTTCCCGGATAAAATTTTCGTCCATGAACACCGCCGGTCAAAGCCGGTTTCTGATTGTCCGGCCAGGTTGTCGAGGAGGGAAAAAATAGTCACATGCGGAGATGATTATCCCAGGCGTCAATTGTTTTCAAGCGATTGATGAACATGCCCGTAAAAAATGAACCGATCTTTATCCGCGAGAGAAAAATTATAAATGTTTACACAAAGTTACTGTTGCAGAAGGCGGTCGGGCAGGTAACGAAGGGTTTTCAGAGTATCTGCGTCCGTGAATTCGAATTTCAGGGGGGTCAGGGTTGCCCAGCCTTCATTCAGGAGTCCCTTGTCCGACCCGGGGCGCACGTCTTCTTCGGGGATCTTGCCGTCCAGCCACCAGTAGGGTCTGCCGCGCGGGTCTTCGCGTCTGTAATACCAGTCATGCCAGACGGCCGTTGTCTGTGGACAGACGGCAAGTCCTTTGAACTCCGCGACGGGGCGGTCGGGCATATTCAGGTTTATGACCCGGCGGGACGGGATTTTATCCCACGGGATATGTTCCATCGCGGCAACGGCATAGCGGGCGTGGGCATCTATACCGACCGGGCGGTAGTTGTCGTAGGACACGGCCAAGGCGGCTATGCCTCGGCAGGCGGCCTCCGTCGCCGCCGCCACCGTGCCGGAATAAAGGATGTCCGGGCCGACATTGGCGCCGGCGTTGATGCCCGAGAGCACGATGTCCGGGGAAAAGTCGTCCAGCAGTTGGGACATGCCGAGTTTTATACAGTCGGTCGGCGTGCCGAAAACGCCGTACCCGGAAAAATCCGCTTCCTCGACGAGTACGGCGCGCAAAGGGCTCAGGATAGTGACGGAGTGGCCCACAGCTGATTGTTCGGTCATGGGGGCGATGACGCGCAGCTCGTGGCCTGCCTCCTTGAGTGCCCTGTAGAGGGCGCGCAGGCCGACGGCGCGTATGCCGTCGTCATTAGTGAGGATTGCCTTCATCCTGTTCTCCGCTGAAAAAAGCGCGGGGGTTGCGCGGGTATATTGACATTTCCGGAGGCTCTGATAATCAGAAACAACTTGGGTCATTAGCTCAATAGGTAGAGCAGCTGACTCTTAATCAGTTGGTTCGGGGTTCGATTCCCTGATGGCCCACCAAAAGTTTCAAAGGGTTGCAGCGAAAGTTGTGGCCCTTTGCTTTTTTCCATCCGATTTTTGTTTCCCGCCTGTCTCACGCGTGTCGTTTTTTCGCTCATATTTCCTGATTTCTCGTGAAAATATCCTTCGTTTTTGATGCCGGCAAGCATTTTTTACGGCGCAGTTTTTTATTGGGCGTAGAGCTTCTACTTGAGGCATATTTTTTATATAATCTATTGATTTATTTAGTCACCATACCCACGGCGCTGCCGGGGGTATGGTGACTAAGAGCATTTCAAAATTGAGAATGCTCTAAAAGGCATGGATTGCCGCGCGGCTTCGCCGCTCGCAATGACAATCTCTGTCGCCCGGATTTCCCGGCATAAGCGCCAGATCTCGCCGCTGTATGTAATCACCCGTGCAGAGCACAATGGCCCGCTCCACCACATTGCGCAACTCACGCACATTGCCCGGCCTAGGAGCCTGTCGGACTTTGCCTTAAAATATTTATAACATACTGAAATTATTATATACGGCTTTCATTGATCGGATTTGCTATATATAAAAATATCAGTATGTTACAGAAAATAC
>JAISRC010000189.1 GCA_031273845.1 Desulfovibrio sp. | reverse complement strand
TATTTTCTGTAACATACTGATATTTTTATATATAGCAAATCCGATCAATGAAAGCCGTATATAATAATTTCAGTATGTTATAAATATTTTAAGGCAAAGTCCGACAGGCTCCTAGCCTGAACACGGCATAGGCCGTTTCATGTGAAGACAATCGACGGGGGCCGCAAGGCCCCCGTTCCGGTTTTAGAGCGCTTCAGTATTGCATTGCCCCGCAAAAGGGCCTGCCCGGAAAAAATAGCGAAATCCACCACGCTTTCCGTCCTGTCATTCTGAGCCCTTCGGAAGCCTCAGAGCAGGCTCCGCGAAGAATCCATCTTCGGGATTTTGTTTTTTCAAGGCACCAGGGTGGGTTCTTCGCCTTCGACTCAGAATGACAATACATTGTGCGGCAATGCTTACAGGCCCTTCAACCGCACATCGGATCGACAGAGCGTGACGGATTCCCTGGAGGAGTGAGCTTGCATATATCCGGATATAAGATTCGCGATCTCGGCCCGCCGACCGGGATGACGCAAATTACTGAATTGAATACCTGTGGTACGTTGTCTGAAGTTTCTATGATCATGCTCACTGCCTTGACATTTATGACCAAATGGATATAATTGTCCCATGAAATTGCTTGTCTGGATCGGTTCATCCAAAAAAGACCTCCGGGCAATGCCGGAGGAGGTTCAGGATACCTTCGGCTATGCCCTGTACCGGGCGCAGCTTGGCTCGAAGCACCCGCAAGCCAAGCCGCTGAAAGGTTTCGGTTCAGCCGGGGTTCTGGAGGTGGTGGAAAGCGACCGTGACGGCACCTACCGGGCGGTATATACCGTTCGTTTTGTCAATGCCGTGTATGTGCTGCATTGTTACCAGAAAAAATCCGCGTCCGGCATCGCCACGCCGCAACAGGACATGGACTTGATCAAAGCGCGGCTCAGGCAGGCGGAAATTTACGCCGGGGAGAACAGCCATGAATGAGAACGAAATGGAAGTAAGCAGCGGCAATGTTTACGAAGACCTCGGCCTGGAAAATGCCGCCGGAATGCTGATCAAGGCCCAGCTTGCCTCGACTATTCAGGATATTATGGATTCTCGCGGCTTGACGCAGCTTCATGCGGCGGACATCATGGGTTTGCCGCAACCCAAGCTTTCCCGGCTCCTGAGCGGGCAGTTCCGGGGCGTCAGCGAATTCAAGATGCTGGACTGCATAGCCCGCCTCGGCAGGGACATTCATATCACCATCGGCCCCGAATCAGCCTTGCCTTGTGGACGCATAGAGGTTTTGCATGTAACCTGATTTTACGCCAAGACGGATTCTTCGCCTTCGGCTCAGAATGACAATACGTTGTGCGACAATGCTTTCAGACCCTTCGACTGCGCATCGGAACGAGGAGGTACGGCGGATTGTGCAAAAAATACCCCCTTGCCGTTTTTCTTCTGAGGACTTATTATAGTATCAGGCGGGTCGGTTGTGTCCCGCACTCCCGACCTCGGTATGTCCCCGGAGTTTGTGTGACTCCGTATCCCTTGCCCCTGACGGACGATGTGTCCTTCAGGGGCTAAAAGTATCATCATTCAGGTAATTTGATTTCGATACGCGCGCGGGGGGCGGACGCCGGCGCTCCGCCCTTACGCCGCAGGAACATTGCCGATTTTGACACGCTCAAGCAACGCTGCCAGTTCCCGGCATTTGCCCGCTGCCCCGTCATAATCAAGGGAATCCGCCAAATCGCAGATTTCCGCAAGCAGGGCGTCCGCATCCGGCGTCCCGCAGGCCGCCCGCCGCAGTTCATCCCCCGCCGCGCCCACCTCGTCCGTGTTGAACTCAAAGCAGGCGTGCTCCAACAACTTCAGCTTCAGGATCAGGGCATCGGCATCAATGGATTTTTTGGACAGAGGCAGCGAGTCCATAATGCCGCTTTCCAGCAGTTTCGCACGGAAATTCGCCATGTCGCCGCAAAAGCTCTCCGTCCCTTTCAGGCATGTTTCCACATCCCCGCTCAGGGAAGCGCTTTCCAGGGAAAACGCCTGTTCGGTCATGCGCCGGTTCCCGAAATTCGCGAAAACGCTCTTTATCGAATGCAGCCGCACGGAATAATCTTTCCACGCCGCATTCCCCATAAACGCGCGGATATCGGCGATGTCCCTGTCCAACCCCGTGCAGAACCGCCGCAGTATGTCGATATAGACAGCCTTGTTGCCCGCGGTGCGCGAAAGCCCGAGGGCGACGTCCAGATCCCCGATTGTTTCCAGCATACGCAGTTTGCCGTCGAAAGCGCCGTCATCTTCTTCAGTCCGTTCCGCAGTATCTCCGGCAGGGAGTTTTTCGGGCGGCAGCCATTTGATGAGGGCGGCGTTAAGCTCGTCGGCGGCAATGGGCTTGGAAATGAAATCGTTCATGCCCGCTTTGAAAAAAGCCTCCCGCGCGCTGAGCACCACGTTCGCCGAAAGCGCGACAATGGGAAGTTTCTCATAATATTCGCCGGGGGTCGCGCGTATCCGCTGCACGGCCTCAATCCCGTCCATGCCGGGCATCATGTGATCCATGAACACAAGGTCATAATGCCGGGCGTCGACCATGGCGATCGCCTCCTCCCCGCTCGACGCCGTGTCGGCCCGGATGCCGTGCCGCGCCAGAAATCCCAGAGCCACCGTAAGATTGGCGGCATTGTCGTCCACAACCAGGACCGCGGCATCAGGCGATACATGGCAACGATCCTGCCGCTTCGCGGACTCCACCTCGCGGAGATCACCTTCCGTCAACGGAAGCAGAACCGTAAACGCCGACCCCGCGCCGTACTCGCTTTCAAAACGGATTTCACCGTCCATAAGGTCCGCAAGCCGCTTGGTGATGGACAGACCGAGCCCGGTGCCGGTGATCCCCCTGTTCTTTCTGCCGTCCAGTTGCTCAAAGGCCGCAAAGAGCCGCGGGAAATCTTCCTGCTTGATACCCACCCCGGTGTCCCGAACTTCCATGGCCAAATACTCGCGGCCGGCCTCCGAAGCCCTCCGGAAATGCAGGGTCACGCAGCCTTTGTGCGTATACTTCACGGCATTGGTCACAAGATTGATGACGATCTGGCGCACCCGCCCCTCGTCGCCGTAAACAGTCCGGGGCAGGGTTTCGTCAATGCTGCTCACGAACCGCAGATCCTTCTCGGCCGCGATGAATTGCATAAGAGAGCAAATATTGTCATAGAGCGCGTGCAGGTCATAATGCCCCTGTACAAGTTCCATTTTTCCCGATTCAATCTTGGAAAAATCAAGGATATCGTTGATGATGTTCAACAGCGTCCGCGACATTTTTTTGATGTTCGAAAGATAATCCCGCTGCGTTTCATCCAGGTTGTCGGTACGCATCAGGTCGGTCATTCCCATGACGGCGTTCATGGGCGTACGTATCTCGTGACTCATGGATGCGAGGAACTCGCTTTTCGCTTTTGAAGCGGCCTGAGCGGTCTCGTTGAGCACGACAAGCTCACGGTTGCGCTCGTCAACGGCATCTTTCATAATGCCGATAAAGACGTTGCAGACAATGAAGATCAAAGCAATCAGCAGGACAGCCGCAACAAACAGGCCGGTCATCGTCCCGTCGAGCGGCATACCGGTCGATATCGGCGCAACCTCTATAATATACCAGTTGAGCTGCGGGAGCAGACTTATTGCAACCTTGGCATCGCCCATGTCCATGATTCTGATTTCCGAGGGAACAAGCCGGCCGGCGGCGTCCATGATTTCATCGCCGAGGCTGCCGAGATGCTTTCTGATGTCGGTTTTCTCGAATGCCAGCGCTTGATTCCGGGCTACCGTTATCTCCCCCGTTTCATCGACAAGATAGGTGTCCGCGGTGCCGCTCCGGTTTCTATACAGGGTATTGATAAAGTCGGACAACTCAATACCTGTGCCGAGCAGACCGATAGGTTCCCTGTTTTCAAAAACAGGCGCGTTAACCCAAAGATTCGTTACGCTCATTGCGGGATTGTATTGGACAACAAAGTTATATTTCTCGGTTCTGTAGAGCGTCCTGTAGTACCAATATTCATCGGGATCGTCGGGGTTGACCGTATAAATATTAACACCGTTCAGGTAAAACTGCTTATCAATGTCGCTTACCCAGAACACAGACTTGCTCTTGAAATTTTTTCTGTATTCGGAAAATTCCTCAAAAGCCAGAGTTTGGGAAAACCGGTCCTCCGGGTTGAGAAGATAGCGCTTTATCAAAGGCGTATCAGCCATTTTGAGCACGAGGGTCAGTTCGCTGTTAATCTCATTCGCGAATCGCAATTTTATAGTTTCAATCTCAAGCGACAGTTTGCTTTCTAATGTTGTATTGCTTATTTTACTCGTGGATAAAAGAAATATGACCGACACGACGATAAGAATGGTCAGATAAAATATAATCGAAAATATGCGGAATGTGCGCTTTATGGAAGGATTATCCGTAAAGGACATGAAAAGTCTGTTCACCGGGAGTTCCTTTTTACCGGACACAGGCGCAGGGCGGATAAAAAGCGGGCGCGCGGTTTCTGAATACCCCATACCGGGAGACAACCACAAGCAAAAAAAATGCCGGCGCGCGCGAGGCGGGCCGGCATTTTTACCGGACGTTGTCCTATACAACATTTTACGCTTGAGCAGGGGGTTGCAGGCAAACCCCTGTACCGTAATTTTT
This sequence comes from Desulfovibrio sp., assembly GCA_031273845.1. Taxonomy (GTDB): domain Bacteria; phylum Desulfobacterota; class Desulfovibrionia; order Desulfovibrionales; family Desulfovibrionaceae; genus Frigididesulfovibrio. Next base: position 4,765 of record JAISRC010000189.1, on the reverse strand, counting down.
CAGACGCTCCGCGCGGACTCCGGAATCACAGGACCTTGAAGACCCGTTCCTCGTTGGAGTCCGGATCGATAAGATGTATGGCGCAGGCGATGCAGGGGTCGAAGGAATGCACGGTGCGCAGAATTTCCACAGGACGTTTGGGGTCGGCGATGGGGGTGCCCGTCAGCGCTTCTTCCATGGGACCCATGAGGTTTGAGGCGTCGCGGGGACTCATGTTCCAGGTGGTGGGCACCACAAGCTGGAAGTTGCCGATCCTGCCTTCCTCAATCTCGATCCAGTGGGAAAGCCCGCCGCGCGGGACAGTGCAGAAACCCACGCCGCGCGATGACCGGGGCATTTCCCAATGTTCCACCAGTTTGGGATTTTTCTCTTTGGCGATCTGCTCCCGGAAGGCGTTCACCCAGTTCTCCAACTGTCCTGCCACCACCGCCGTTTCTATGCCGCGCGCCGCCGTGCGTCCGAGGGTCGAGAACAGGGCCTCGGGGCCGACGTCCAGGGCCTTGAGCACCATGTCCACCACGGGGCGGACTTCCTTGTGGCCCGACGCATAGGCCACCAGCACCTGGGCCAGGGGGCCCGTCTCGCAGGCCTTGCCGTCGTAACGCGGGGCCTTGGACCAGGAATAGCGATCCCCGTCGCCGTGCAGATCGGTGAACAAAGGCTCCGTCTTGCCCTCGTAGGGGTGCATGGCGTCACTGCCCTTGAACCAACTGTGCGCGACATGCTCGCGGATCTTGTCCGGGTTGAAGTCAACAACCTTGCCCAGGTCGCGTCCGTAGATCAGGCCGGGGGGGAAATAGCCGGAATGGAGGTCCGTGTCGTCCTTGAAATACTCGCCCATGGTAATGAAGTTCGTGGTCCCGCCGTAAGTCGCCACTTCCTTGTAGCGGGCGGCGACGGCCAGAAGATCCGGGATATAGACTTCATTGATGAACTTGATGCTTTCCTGCTCCAGTTTGAGGAACTCGTCTATGCTTTCCTTTTTCAGGGCTTCGTAGCAGGAAACCCCGCCCACGACCATGAACTGCGGATGCGGATTCTTGCCCCCGAACACGGCCATGGCGCGGGCCGAGCGCACCTGCAGATGCAGGGCTTCAAGGTAATGGGCCGTGGCGATGAGGTCCAGTTCCGGCTCCAGGTTGTAGGCCGGGTGCCCGCCAAGAAAATAGGCGTTGGTGAAATGGCCGATCTGCCCGCTTTCGACATAGGTCTTGATCCTCTGCTGCACCTTCTTGAGGTCGTCGGCCCGGGTCTTGCGCGGGGAAATGCTTTCCGCGATCCTGGCCGCCTTGACGGGATCGGCCTTGATACAGTTGCTCACGTCCACGAAATCCAGAGCGTGCAGATGGTAGAAGTGGACAACGTGATCGTGCAGGAACTGGGAAGCCATCACCAGATTGCGGATCATGGCGGCCAGGGGGGGTATTTTCACGCCGACGGCGTTGTCCACGGCGCGCGTCGTGGCCAGGGAATGCACGTAAGTGCAGACGCCGCAGGCGCGGGCCGTGAAATGCTGGGCATCGCGGGGGTCGCGGCCCTTGAGGATGATTTCCAGGCCGCGGAACAGGGTGCCGCAACTGTAGGCTTTTTTGACTTTCCCGCCCTCGACCTCCACCTCGATACGCAGATGGCCTTCTATGCGGGTCAGGGGGTCCACGACCACAGGGCCGTTATAGGACGCGTCGAATTTAGCTTCTGCCATGATATTCCTCCCTCGGCGGCCGCGGCTCAGGCATGATAAAAGGGCGTCATTTTGTCCCAGAAATCGGGTTCGCTGCAGCCTATGCAGGGATGTCCCGCGCGCACGGGCCAGTTCACACCGTTGAACAGAACTTTGGGGCAGTTGTTGTAGGTGCTCGGCCCTTTGCAGCCGAGGTTGTACAGGCACCAGCCCTTGCGCGCCTCCTCGGAGTCGAAGGACTGCGCGAAGCGCCCGTTTTCAAAATGGGGCAGGCGTTCGCACTGCTCGTGCACGGACTTGTCGAAGAACATCAGCGGACGGCCGCGCTCGTCCAGTTCCGGTATCGCGCCGTTCTTCAGGTAGTAGACGATGAGGCCGACGATATTGACGGGGTTGGGGGGACAGCCGGGCACATTGACGGCCCTGACGCCTTCCTCCTTGAAGCAGTCGTTCACGCCCTTGGCTCCGCAGGGGTTGGGGGCGGCGGCCTGAATGCCGCCGTAAGCGGCGCAGGTGCCGTAAGCGATGACCGCCTGGGCCTTGGTCAGCACAGTGCGGCTCGTTTCGAGCATGGTGTGGTTGCCGACCTTGCCCCAGGCGCCGTTTTCGAAGGTGGGCACGGCCCCTTCCACTATGGCGATGAAGCCGTCCGGACCGTTCACGGCATCGTGCAGGGCTTTTTCCGCCGCCTCGCCGGCCGCCGCCATGATCGTTTCCTGATAGACCATGTTCACGGCATCCATGAGCAGCACGTCGATGTAGGGGTCGGAGGCGCGCAGTATGGCTTCCGAACAGCCGGTACACTCGGCGTTGTGCAGATAGACGACCGTGGGCCGTCTGCCCGCGCCGCCGGTCATGGCCCTGGCGACTTCGGGTGCGAAAGACGGCCCCATGCCCATGGCTGCGGCCACGCCCGCGCAGTATTTGAGAAAGTCGCGCCGGTTCAGGCCGCGCGCGGCGAGCCGTTCGTCCAGATCATCCCTTGCGGGAGCAACCGCGATTTGCATTCTGAAGCCTCCTTATGCCGGCAAGCCGATAGAACCTGTTGATATTGCTGATGCAAATTCCCGTAGGGAGGAGGTGTGTTCCGAAGCGCGGGCACACCATACACCATAACATTCCCGGCCTCAACGGGGGAACCCGGAGGCGGGGAAAGAAAACGCGCAATCAATACTCCCGGCAACTCCAGACCATGCGCCCCGGCACGAGGTGATCCTGTTTCCCTGCATCACAATACTCCCTGAGCGGACCATCACGCAAAACAAGGCAAAGGTCAAGACTTATTCGGAAGAAGAAATGATACTCATGCCGTGCGGACGCCGGAGGAATCAGCGCCTGGGGACAATAATTATATGTATTCATTGAATGAATATTTTATGGTACGCATTACGGCGGATTATGTATCCGCCGGCGCCTTGACCGCACTGCCGGCATGCTGTATATTCACTACACTTCCCCCGCGAAGGGGCATCCGGAAGCACCGGCGGCTTCCGGATATTTTGTTTTACGCACACGGCATATTTATGCGACCGCATCATATTCCTGAGTTTTCGGGAGGGTCAATATGGAGAGCATTCCCATTTCCGAACAGGGCTTTGCGCGCGTTTACAGGGAGCTTGAGCGCCTCAAAGCGGAACGTCCGGCAATCATCCAGGCCATCAAGGAGGCCCGCGAGGAAGGCGACCTCAGCGAAAACGCCGGCTACGAAGCCGCGCGGGAAAGACAGTCGCTGCAGGAAGCCAGAATCAGCTACATAGAGTCGCGCATGGCCCGTTTCAATGTTGTCAAGGCGGAACAGATGCGCGGCGAGCGCATAGCCTTCGGCGCCACCGTGCGCCTGAAGGATACGGACAGCGGTCAGGAACGCGGGTACACCCTGGTCGGACCGGACGAAACCGACTTCATCCCCAGGGACAAAAACGCCGTGAGCGTTTTCTCCCCCGTAGGCCGGGCCTTGCTCGGCCGGGAGAGCGGCGACGAAGTCGTCGTGGACGTGCCCAAGGGCAAAATCTTTTTTGAAGTGATGGAAGTGAGTTTCAACGGGCCTTTCATCAAGGAAGGCTGATGCGTCTGTATTCATGGAACGTCAACGGATTCCGCGCCCTGTGCGCCGGCGGGGCATGGTCCTGGTTCGCGGGGACCGCTCCGGACATTGTGGGGCTGCAGGAGGTCAAGGCCGAATTCAAGGATGTGCCGGAGGAATACAGAGCGGCCCCCGGATACCACGTTTCCTGGTTCCCTGCGGCCAAAAAGCGCGGATATTCGGGCGTTGCGGCCTTTTCCCGCATCGCGCCCCTGACGGTGAACTACGATTTGCCCGACCCGGCTTTCCGGGGTGAAGGCCGGCTCATCCACCTGGAACTGCCCGCCTTTCATTTTCTGAATGTCTATTTCCCCAACGGACAGAAGGACGAAGAGCGCCTGAACTACAAACTCGGCTACTATGACGCCTTTCTGAGCCATGCCGAGGAACTGCGCCGCTCCAAACCCCTGGTCGTATGCGGGGACTTCAATACGGCGCACAAGGCCATAGACCTTGCCCGGCCGGCGGAAAACGAAAAAACTTCCGGGTTCCTGCCTGTGGAACGGGCCTGGCTGGACCGTTTCACGGCGGCGGGCTATGTGGATACCTTCCGTCTGGTGCATGGCGACAAGCCGGACAGCTATTCCTGGTGGTCCTACCGCACCCGCGCCAGAGAGCGAAATATCGGGTGGCGCATAGACTATTTCTTTGTGTCCGAAGAACTGAAAGGACAAGTGAAAAACGCCTGGACGGAGGACGCTGTGCCCGGCTCCGACCACTGCCCTGTGGGGCTGGAACTGGAGTGCCCTCCGGACGCAGGTTAGAGCATTTTGACTTTGAAATTGTATAAACCGACCTGTGCGGGTGTGCCTGCAAACCCGCGCCGCGAGATTGGAGCAGGCGGGTTTTGCCCGCCGTAAGCGACAATCTCAAGCGTAAAAGGCTCTAGGAGTTTGTCGGACTTTAAGCATGTATTTTCTGTAACATACTGATATTTTTATATATAGCAAATCCGATCAATGAAAGCCGTATATAATAATTTCAGTATGTTATAAATATTT
>JAISRC010000041.1 GCA_031273845.1 Desulfovibrio sp. | reverse complement strand
TCTGTGGTGAAAAAGATTTTCGTGTTCTTGCCATACTTCTTCTCCTTTTTGCCCTGTCTCGCCGGCAACGAAGGAAAGTATAACAAACTTTTTACTAAATGAACAGTATTGGGTTTAGCTGTCTGTCAGACAGCTACCAACTTGTTTGTTTTTTTGGAATAACCCCTATCGTTGGGGCAAAAAGTCTTGGTGCGAAAGGGTCTGCGGTCTTTGGGCGTTCAGGTCTGAACAAGGGCGGAAGGCTTGGCTCAAATGGCAAAAGCACCGCAAGCGGCAAACGGCGGGACGGTCAACGGGAAAACCGGCATAAGGGCGCGGGGCAATCTTGTATCTTTGCCTTTGCTCTTGGTACTGTTTCTTTGCTCCTGAGCCCCCTGCGGAGCGTTTCCCCGCCCATCGCCCGCGAAGCGGATACGCCGGAAGAACGGCGGCGAATGTCAAGGCCGGGCAAAGCCCGCCCAACGGGTTCAGCCTTGACAGAGCCGCCGCTTCCGGCACGGTTGCGGGCGTGACGGGCGGAGAAACCGGGTTATTCTTTCCGCTCGGATTTTTCTTTCAGGCTTGATAAATAGTCGGCCCATTCCTGCATCATCTTTCGGCGTTCCGGTAAATATTCAGCGCGGTTGTAAATACCCCGGATTCTGTCGCGGGGGTTGTGGGCAAGCTGTTTTTCAATCACGTCAGCCGAATAACCTTGCTCGTTCAGAATAGTGCTGGCCATTGACCTGAAGCCGTGAGCGCACATTTCATCCTGTTCAAAGCCCATACGCCGCAAGGCGGCAATGAAAGTCGCGTCACTGATGGCACATTCAGGCGAACGTAAACCGGGCAACATCAGACGCCCATTGCCTGTCAACGCCTGCAATTCGGCAAGCACGGCACAGGATTGTGAACTTAACGGAACCAGATGATCCTGCCGCATTTTCATACGCTTGGCCGGGATGCGCCAAAGTTTCTCATCCAAATCAATTTCTGCCCACTCTCCCAAGCGAACCTCGCCCGGATGCAAGAAGGTAAGGGCAAGAAGCTGAAGCCCGCATTTGGTGACAAAATGTCCGGTGTAAGCGTCTATAGCCCGCAACAAGCCGCCTACTTCGTTTGGGTCGGTAATGGCGGCACGGGCTGTGGTCACATGTGTTTGCAAAGCGCCGCGCAGGTCGGCGGCGGTGTCGCGTTCCGCTCTGCCGGTGGCAATAGCGTATCGGAAAATAAGGGAACAGGTTTCGCGTATGCGGTTTGCTTGATAATGCGCGCCCCGTCCTTCAATTTTCCGCAATATGCCCAACATCTCCGGCGGGGTTATCTCATGCACGGGACGACTGCCGATAAATGGAAAAATATTGCTGACAAGTCGTTCCAGTACATCATCGCCATAACACTCTGTCCAAGCGGATTTTCTTTTATCGTGCCATTCACGCGCAACGGCTTCAAAGGTATTTTGAGTTTTTTGCGCCTGAATTTTCTTTTCCGTGGATGGGTCAGCGCCCGAGCCAAGCGTCTTTTTTGCATCAGCGGCTTTTTCCCGCGCCTCTCTCAAAGATAGCAATGGGTATTGCCCCAGGGTAAGCAATTTTTCCGTGCCGTGATAATAGTATTTCAAGCGCCAGCTTTTCAGGCCGGACGGCGCGACAAAAAGGAACAGCCCATTGCCGTCAAAGAGTTTTTGCGGCTTTTCGGCGGGCCTGACAGCGCGTATGGCTGTATTTGTGAGCGGCATAGGGGGTATCGCCTCCTGTGTGGCTTTTGATACCCCTAGAAATACCCCTAAAAAGGATAGGTATCTATACACGAAAACGGCCCATCATGGACAGGCCGTTTTACATATTCACTTGATTTTCAAGGCGTTCAGGTCTTCGCGAGACCCTGCCGGATTGTCGTTTGGAGCGGGAAACGGGATTTGAACCCGCAACTTCAACCTTGGGAAGGTTGCACTCTACCGTTGAGTTATTCCCGCAATCCGTATCGCTGAAATTCGCGAACGCCCAGCATGGGCTGAAAATATACAGACTCTCCCCGAATGTCAAGAATCAGCAATACCGCCGGCAGGGTAATTGAGCGAAGCTGGCAACACATTGAAATATCAAGATAAATTTTTGAGATGCTGATTTAAAAAATCTTGTTATTTCAAGCTGTTATCGTTTTTCATTCGATTGCCCTGATGCCGCCGGCGGAAGAACCGGGCAACAAAGCCCTGTACAACACTGACGGATTCAGCGAAGCGGAACGCTTCTCCCGCAATGCTGAAGGTGGCGTCTCAAAATCAAATTGCTTTAGGGCCGCGGCAAATCCAGCAGTTCCCGCAGGCGATCGCTGATGCGTTCCGGGCCGAAGGCGCGGGTGATCTCCGCGGCCCGCACGGGCAAATCCGGCGGCAAACGCCCTTCCGCCGCCGTCCGCATGGCCTCGACCAGGGCAGGTATATCCGGCTCCGCCCAAAGCATCTCCGGCGTGAACAATGGTATCCGCGTTACCATTTCCTCCGACACCGGCGCCATGCTGTACGGTACCGGCACGCTGTTCCGTTCGTTCATAAACTGCATGTTGCCGGAATACGCGGTAGCAATGGCCGGCTTCCCGTAGGCCATGGCGGAGGAAATTCCCAGGCCCCAGCCTTCGGCATGATGCGCGCTCACATAGGCCCCACAACCGGCATACAGGGCCGCCATGCGCTCCCGCGGCAGCGTTTCCGCCAAGTTCAGGACGCCTTCCATAGTGTCCACTTCCACATTCGCGCGATATTGCTTGATAAGCAGACGAACAGGCCTGCGCGTGCGCCTGCGCAACAGGCTGAAAGCCCCAAGCAGCCCGCACAGATTCTTGCGCGGATTGACGGCATCCAACACGGAAAGAAAAATAAAGTCGTTCTGCGCGTTTTGTTCACGCAGCCACTTCCGGTACCAGGACGTATCCGCCTCGGCAGCCCTCCGCACCAGATGCGGCAAAAGCGAACAACGGCGCACATGCGGACCGATGGCGGCCCGGCTGAACTCGGAACAGGTCCAGACCTCACTCACCCGTTGCAGGGGCGGAATATAGCCTGGGCTGAATATTTCGTTTTCCCAAGGCACATAGGCGATACAACGACTGTCTTCCAAAAAAGACAATACGGCGAAAATATTTTCAAAGTTGAGCGGGTCGTCATGCAAAATCACCGCATCGGCCTGCCGGGCGAAACGGCACAACGCTTCCGGCAATACCCGGAGCGTCACCGGAGGATCTCCCCTTGCCGCAAGATTATCGCGCACCTCGTGGCCGAGGGCACGAAGACACTCGAGATAATCCAGACCGGCGGCAAGATGGCTGATATATGAACTCAGGTAATAAAAAATTTTCACGGGACTCCCGTTCTTTCAAATGTGAGAACCTTGCCCCCTTACCGCAAATCGTGTATAAACAAAAAATTAATCAAGGAGTTGAAATCATGCGTATTCATGCCGATACCGTTGCCGCCGTCGCCGTCGACTATCAGGAAAAGCTCATACCGGCCATGCATAATCCTCCGGAACTGATCAGGTCCTCGCGCATACTGTTGTCCGGTCTCAAGGAACTGAACATTCCCGTCATCATAAGCCGCCAATACCCCAAAGGACTCGGCGACACAGTGCCGGAGATCAAAGAAGTTACGTCCGATGCCCTGCCCTGCGAAAAAATGACCTTCAGTTGCTGGGGCAATGAAGAATTCCGCAATTTACTGCAAAAACTGAAGCGCAAAAACATCATTGTGTGCGGCGTGGAAGCGCACGTCTGCGTCTTGCAGACATCCATCGACCTGCTGGCGTCGGGCTACGGCGTCCTGTACGCGGCGGACTGCACGGAATCGCGCAAGAAACACGACAAAAAAGCAGGCATGAAACGCGCAGAACGCGAAGGCGCCCTGATCGTCACCTATGAACAGATACTTTTCGAGCTGCTTGAAAGTGCAACCGCGCCGGCCTTCAAAAGCATTTCCGCCCTGCTCCGCTGAGTCGGATATACTTTTTCAGAAAGACCAGCGGGGAACCTTGCTCAGCCACCCTTGCGGCGCGGGGGTTTTGCCGGTCTGAATCGCCGTATACATTTCATACAGCCTGCGGGAGTGTTCGCCTATTTCGCCGTTGCCCACCACCAGTTCCGTGCCGTCTTCAAACACATAGCCTCCGACAGGACTGACGACGGCGGCTGTACCGAAGCCGCCGGCTTCGATGATTTCCCCGGATTTTATGCCGGCTGTGAACTTGTCCAGATACACGACTTCCTGCCGGGCCTTGATCCTGCCGGCCGCGGCCAGTTCCAGCACCGACACGGAAGTGATTGCGCGCAGAACGGAATCGCTGAATTCGGGAATGATGAAGGTGCCGTCTTTCAGCACATGATAGTGATTCATGGTGCCCACCTCCTCAATACAGGTATTGTCCGCACTGAGATAAAGCACCTGGTCCACTCCGAAACTTTGCGCGTAAATCTGCGGTCTTATGGAGGCAGCGTAATTGCCGGCCGCCTTGGCCGACCCGGTGCCGCCGGAAACGGCGCGGTGGTATTTTTTGGTTATGAGCAGACGCACGGCATGGTTGAAGCCGCCCTTGTAATAAGCGCCGCTTGGAGAGAGCATGATGCAATAGATCAGACTCGCACTGGGCTTGACTCCCAAAGTATCCTGCGTAGCGAACATAAAAGGCCTGATATACAGGGAAGACTGCGGCTCGGACGGACACCAGGCCCTTTCCACGTCAACCAGACGGTGCATGGCGTCGAGCTGTACTTCGACCGGGATGGAGGGCATGCACAACACCTCGGCGGAGTGATTATGGCGCGCGACATTTTGGTCGGGCCGGAAAATATAGATTTCCCCGTCCTTGTGCTTGAAGGCTTTGACGCCTTCAAAACAGCACTGGCCGTAATGAAAACACATGGAGCCGGGCAGCAGGGAAAAAGGAGCGTAGGGGACGATGCGCGCGTTGCGCCACGCGCCGTCGGAATACTCCATAAGAAACATGTGGTTGGTTCTCAGGGTGCCGAAAGAAAGATCCGTGCCTTCCGGCGGGGGACTTTTTTGTTCATTTTTCGGCAACAACCGGTATTCTATTCGCATAACGACCTCCTCTCCCCGGCGTCGCGGATTGTTTGACAGAGTTTCATGCGGAAATATGAACGCCGGCGCGCCGCAAAGCGGCGTGAGTCAGCCGAAAAACATGATTTTCGGCTGACGATCCTGCGCATTGCAAATTTACTTTTCAACGTACATGGCAGTAAAGCCGCCGCCGTTGCTGTCGGTAGAACATTTCAAAGTTGAGAATTCACTAATTGATTTTGACCATAATCCGCCACAGTTCTTGTCTTGTCATTCTGATCGCAACGAAGAATCCATTTTTTTGATTTTTTTAAAGAAGATTCTTCACTGCGCTCCGCGGAACCTGCCCTGAGGCTTCCGAAGGGTTCAGGATGACGATGCGGCAACAGTTGCAATCAAATTGCCCTAAGAGAAAATTTGCTCTTTTTACAAGAGCGTGTCAACTGTGCCTTTGTCTCCTGCCAGGGCAATCAAGCGAAGCTGGCAACACATTGAAATATCAAGATAAATTTTCGAGATGCTGATTTAAAAAATCTTGTTATTTCAAACTGTTATCGTTTTTCATTCGATTGCCCTGTATCCTAAGCTCCGGAGATTTATAGCGTGGTTGGTGCTTCCACCACGAAGCAAGACATGGCTTTCACTTCAAGACATTGATTTTACAGTAATAAATACTCTATCCTTCGGGTCGTCCGGGC
>JAISRC010000037.1 GCA_031273845.1 Desulfovibrio sp. | reverse complement strand
GGTGTGCGACTGAGTACCTCAGCACTCAGGGGAATATTTGGCGAAGTGGCAGAGTCCATGGCTTTCAATAAACCTAAATTCTAGATCTTGTCTAGACCCCTGTGAGCGGTTACAAATATTAAAGTCAGGGCGGGCCAATATTATTCGTAAGATTGAAGATTATTTATAGGCTATTTCAACTCCTGCCTTATTGACGATATTTTTTATAAATTCGTTGTACTTCCCACAAAATTTTTATAATCTCATTTGCATCATATTTTAAATATGGTATTATGCGTTTACGGTTTAAGAATAACCGGCTTAAAAAATGTTAAAAAACAAAAAAAACAAGGAGTAAAAAGATGTCTAGTGAATGGTACAAAACTGGTGACGAAGGTTATAAACAAGTGCAAAAAATTCAGGAGGAGCGGCAAAAAGAATATGGGCCGCGCAGATTTTTTCTTAAGCCGAACACTTCGGCAAAGGTTACATTTCTGGACTCAAATGGGTTCTATTTTCATGAGCATGAGCTTCAGATTGACGGCAAGTGGGGTCATTATTTTACTTGCCGCAGAGACTTTGATGAATGCCCATTGTGTGATGCGGGTATTTCCGTATCTTACGGTTGCGCTTATACAGTCATTGACCACAGTGAGTATCAGACAAAAAGCGGGGGTTCTATCAAGAACCAGAAAAAACTGCTTGTGATCAAGCCAACCGTGGTCAACAAGCTCGCGCGTAAGCGCGAGAACGAACAGTTGAAGGGCAATCTGACCGGCGCGGTATTCTTGTTTACGAGGGACAAGAAAGAAGAATGCCGGACGGGGGAGGACTTGGAATTTATCAAAAAGCTTTCCCAGAAAGACCTTATAAAATTCAAGCCGAAGGACTCGAAAGAATCCGATGCGGATTGGATTAAGCCGTTTGATTATCTCGCTCTCTTTGCTCCCAAGTCGGTTGAGGAACTCCGGAAAATTTCCGGTCAGGCTCCTCCTGTCGGGTCTGATGATTATCAGGGCGCGGTTGCAGGGGTTACGGGCGGTTCTCAGGAATATTCTGAGGATAACATAGAAGACTTGCTTTGATAGACGCGGCTGCTTGCGGGGCCGGGTGGATACTTGGCCCCGTATAAATAAAGGGGATAGAGAGTGGTTTATAGTGAGATAATTTTATCCACACATGCGTTTGTGCCTAAGGTGGATATTTCAGCCGATTCTCTTAGGGCATTGCGTTCTCGTTTTAGGGTGAGATCAAAATTTGCGGATAAGAAGGCTATTGAAATTTATAAGGAAACCCCGGCGTATTTTGGATTCCCGCTTTATTATCATAAAGACATGGCAAACATGGCCTCAACCGTTCGAGATTTACGAGTGCGGGGAGAGCGCGTGAATTTTGATATGTGCAAGGGTTTTGAGCTTCGTCCGAATCAGGTGCCGGTATTTTCCGATTTTTGCATCCGGATGCAAAACGGCGCTACGGGATTTTTGCTTGAGGCGGCTACCGGGTGGGGGAAAAGCCTTGTCGCCGCGCGGATGCTTCTTGAATTACATACTACCGCGCTTATTATTGTCCCGCGAGATTTTTTAATTTGTCAGTGGGTAGATGTTCTTTTGTCTATGACAAATCTGACTATGGACGATATAGGCATCGCTCAACAAGATATATGTGCGTTTGAAGGCAAAAAGATTGTTATCGGCATGATTCACAGTCTTGCTAAAGACAAATACCTTGATGCTTTCAAGAAATATTTCGGCGCGGTCGTATGGGACGAATGTATTGGCGGAAACCATCAAGTTTACACTGTCGAGGGTATCGTCTCTTTGAGAGACTTGAAAGTTGGTGACAAAATTTTGAATCATAAAGGCAAGTTTGTAACTGTGGCAGCCAAGAGGTCAACACTCAAAGAGGCTGTGCAGGTAACGCTCAGAACTGGAAAGCAATTTACTATCAGTTCTGACCATCCTGTGCATACCAGGCTTTGGCATAATAGTTGCGGCACGAGTCGCTATATAGAAGTTCCGGCCGGGGAGGCAGAACATTTTTTATTCAGTGTAAATACTGAATTCGCTAATAATGATTTTGTAGGAGATGAGTATTTAGCGGGTTTGTATCTAGGAGATGGTCATATCCAAGATAGTCAATATCCGTCACAGCGACTTTTGAAGTTCATGTTTGGTAAGACAAAGCAAAAATGGATAGATTTTTTCAAAGATAAATTTGGTCATCTTTCTTTGTGCTTTTCCTATAATTGTCGAGGAGATCTGACTATATGGTTTGACCAGCATTTTACACATTATTTTGCCAAAAAATTTGTCCTTCCAATAGGCGACAAGCGTTCTTTTGTTATTCCTGATATCTTATATAAATCAGCTAGTTTTTCTTTTATCAAGGGCATATTTGATGCCGAAGGTTATATAAATGAAAGCCACAAGCAGATCGGATTAGACTTGGTTTGTGAACGTCCGGTTAGACAGTTACGTGAGATGCTTGCGCGGTATGGTATAAGGGCATCTGTCAATGAGTATACACGTAAAAAGTATGATTCAAGATGGCGGTTGCTGGTCTGCGGAAGTAGCGCAGACCGATTTGTGAAAATATTTGGCGTGCCGATTTCTTCCCCGGCTGTATGGAGCAGTTCTAAGCGCAAAAATATAATTGACGGCCTGTCTATTGAGATGGTCAAGTCTGTTGTTTCTCTTGGAGTGCAAGAGCTATTCGATATAAGTGTTGATTCTGAAGATCAGCTATTTGTCTGCGATGGGTATGTCATGCACAATTGTCATGTTGTAGGTGCGGAGACTTTTAGCCATACTATAAATTTGTTTCCGTCATATTTTCGTATAGGCATGTCGGCTACGCCTAATCGTAAAGACGGGATGCAGGATGTTTTCAAGTTAAGCATTGCCCAGACATATTTATCCCCTTCAAAATTGAATACGCTTGTATCACCGAAGGTTTTTTTGCGGGCTTATAAAGCCAAGGTAAAGCATTCTTTTGTCGGTAAGATGAAAGAGGCAAAGTATAGGCGGGGCATACTTATTTCTGAATTAGCAAAAGACTTGTCGCGCAACGCGCTCATTGCCGTGTATGTTAAAAAATTTGTCGAATCGGATAGAAGGGTGCTTATTTTTTCAGATCGTATTGAACAGTTAAATTTCTTGCGTGATATATTGACAAAAAAGCATGGTATAAAGCTGAATGACGTTGGATTATTTACCGGAAAAAGCAAAGATGCGGACAGGCAGTTGATATTAAAAAACAGTAAAATAATTCTTGCTACTTATGGTGTTATGGCAATGGGGGTTGACGTGCCTAACTTACGGGCATTGGTATTCGCTACACCTTTATCCGATGCCGCACAATCTGTCGGACGCATATTGCGCTTGTGTGAGGATGTCAAAGAACCTGTTGTGTTGGATATTATTGATACTGTTTACGATGATTGCATCCGATGGGCCAGAAGTCGACAGAAATACTATAAAGATGTCGCCAAGGCCAAGCTTTTTGCAGTGGAGTAGGTAATGCCGAATATATTACAGACTATTAATTCTAATGATAAATTACGCCGTAAAATGGCTAGATATATGAAGCTCCCAGGAGCAAAAGAAAAAAGCCGTGAATATGCAAAAAAATATCATAAAGCCGGAGGTTATAGGGCTTCACATAATCGTAGTCTTGCGAGGGAAGGTTTAATTCCTTCAATGGAAGCGCAGAAAATGACAGGAATCCGTAGGAAGACGCTCGAATATTTAATTGCTGTCAAAGCTATAGAACGTACTAAATCAATTTTATGTTGGAATTGTTATACAGTTGAGCAGGTATCTTGTTTGATGCAGGCGAAAATATACGGTACAGTTGATAATGCGGGCAAAGAGTATGTTAATTTCGTAAAAATGGCTGAATATCTTAAAACACACTGGCCTAAGTGGGAAGGAGAGAGATATGAACACCGGAGTTATAAATCGACAAAAAACTCAGGGGGCGCAGGCAAAGACAGTTCTCGGCACGGAAGCCCGGATAACGGTGTCTAGAACTGCTTTCGGGCAGGATTCTGAAGTCGCTGAACATATAGAAGTCAGGCCGTTTGCTACGGTTCCGGCCAAAGTTGGTGTCAGTCTCGGCAGAACGATTAATATGGGGAATTATGAGTCCGCCCGTATCACAGTGTCCGTTGAGATTCCTTGCTATCGTGAGGAAGTTTTGGGGATATACCCAAAATTATTTGAATATGTAGCGGACAGACTTGAGGACGAGGCTTCGCGTATTACCGGCGCATTGACTGATTCCGAGTCTGAGGATGTCGGCATAGAGGAGATTTTGTGATGCCGGGGCTTAATCAGATATTGCGGAAATCTTCAAGAATAGGGTCCGGAAACATTTTATCCGGCGCACAGGTTTTGGGGGAGGATAACGGCAATCTTATAGACTTTCCCCGTATCCCTACCGGGATTTTTCCGGTTGATTATGCTTCCGGGGGCGGTATTCCCTGCAATCAGCCAACGCAGTTGTACGGATTGTACCAAGGGGGGAAGTCCACCTTGGCGTATTTGATAGCCAAGAACCTTACAAAAACGTGTATGCGGTGCTTGCAACCTGTCGCGTTGTGTAAGTGCGTCGATCCTGATTTTATCGACGTTTGTCCGACTTGCGGCAAGCCTGCCGGGGAGTGCTCTCATAAAACTGAGCTGGTTGAGAAATGTGATACCTGCAAAAAAGGTCGCTTGGATTGCGAGTGCGGGTCACGGTTGATTCAGAAGACTTTTTTATGCCACCTTGAAGGGTTGCCTCCGGATGAATTGTATTTCAACACGCTTGGGTATGATACTCAGGACAATTTGATTATCGGCATTCCTGAGTACGGGGAGCAGGCGTGTGAGATGGTGGAGGCGGCTATTCGGGCGGATGATTGCGGATTGGTCATTATGGACAGTATTGCCGCGCTTCTCCCCAAGGCTGAGCTTGATGGCGCTTATGAGGATTTTCAGGTGGGGGCGCAATCCAGGTTGGTCAGTAAACTTTTTCGGCGCATATCGTCTTTATTGGTTCGGGAGTTCAGGCGAGGGCATCTTGTCGGTTTAATTTTTATCAATCAAGTCAGGGCTAATATCGGGGCTGGAAAATGGGAGCCTTCCGAGAAAACTCCGGGCGGGCTTGCGGCCAAGCATGGGCACAGGTTGTCTATGCGCGTCAACCAGCTTTCTGTGGACAGTGACAAAGGCGAAAAGGACAAAGCGGACGGCATGAAAAATGTCGCCCGTTTTTCCGTTTCTTTTTTGGGGGCCGAGTCCAAGCAGCAGGTTCTTATTTTGGCGGGCAAGGCTGAATATAAAATCGTTTTGCGGGATTGGGAAGGGTATGAGTCTGGGGCTTGTTTGGATGCAGGGGCGGCTATCGCCGTCGCGAAAGAAATCGGCATGCTTGAGAAGACGCCGAGGGGATATGAGCTTAAGGGCGCTGATATGATTTTCCGGGTGCTTTCCGACATTGAGGAAATGTTTCGTACAGGCCGATATGTCGAGGCTGCCAGTGGAGAAGTTTTAGAGGGTGGAGATGATATTTTTAGGTATTTCGTTGTTCAGCGGGCCAAGAAACTTGCTGTTGAATCTATTATGAACCGAAGTGAAATTAGAGTTAATATGATAAGCAATCCGCAGGGGTAAATAATGTATTGTGCTCGTTGTAATAGCTATTTTGCGCTTAAACGCAAAAGGATGAAAGTTCCGGGCATGGTATTCTGTTCTGAGGAATGTTTATTCAATTTCATTGTTTGTCGGCAAAATGAAGATTTGCCTTCTTGGGACGTAGGAATGGTACCGGCAAAAATTGCGACACCGAGAATATATTATTCTCCTGCGCTTAGACGGTCTTTTCGCTCCAAGCTTGAGAGTGAATTTGCGGAACATATCGTAGAGCAATGGAAAATACCTATGATGTATGAAGTAGTAATGATCCCGGTTGGAAAAAATAAATGGTATGTTCCTGATTTTTTTGCGCCTAAGTCAAATATTTTTTTGGAGGTGAAAGGTTTGTGGCACATAGGTGCTATGAATAAATTTATTAAGGCTCAAAAAATTTTGGGGGAAGAGCGTCTATTATTGATTCCACCCGAATATTTTTCTTGGTTTAATAAAAAAAGATAAGGTGTCAGTATGAGTGTCGGAAATGTCAGATATTTGCGTATGGAGCCTTCGGTTAAATCTCAGTCTGATATAGACGGAGTTGTTGATCCATCTTTATTGGCGCACAGGTTGCTTAATCTTTCAGGACGTGTCGAACAGCATACTTATAGCAGAAAATTACGTTTATCCAGTATTGCGGGTGTTTGCGTTAGGGAGCGGCTTATTGGTCTTAGGCGGTCTATTACGGCTGAAATCAGGGTTCCATTGGGGTTGCGGGTAACTTTTGACAGCGGAACGGGTATTCATGATTTTATGCAAAACACCAATGCGTATTTTGGGGATAAGCGTCTTGGATGGTGGAGATGCCGTGCTTGCGGGCATAGGCAATTCGGCACAAAGCCGAAGGAAAAATGTCCTAAGTGCAATGCTTTAAAAAGCGCATTTGTATACAGTGAGCATTCATTAAAGTTGCCGGAGGATATTCCTGTTTCCGGTCATCCGGATATGTTTGTTAATGTTGGCCCCGGCGATATTCGTATTGCCGATTTTAAATCTATTAATGGTGATGAATTTGATAGGCTTAGTAGCCCGAAAGCCGAACACGCTATTCAGGTAGTTGGATACATGAAGTATATCGGGTTGGATGATACTTTACCTATAAGAGTTAACACCGAGCGAGGTCTTGTTATTTATGTAAGTAAGAAGCATACAGTCAAAAAATTGCCGTTCAAGGCGTTTCATGTAGTTAAATCGCCGGTCTTTATTAAATTGATAGAAAATAAAGTTGAGTTGTTCAAGCGTGGGTTGGATGATGAGACTTTTCTGCCTGATCCTGAGACAGTATGTGTTGGAAGTAAGTTTTCTTGCTGGACAGCAAAGGAGTGTCCTGTTCTATCGTGGTGTATCGGAGCTTATAGATGAGTTTTGACGGAGAGCGGATTGAAGATACCCTTAAAAGGTATGAGCCGCTTATCAGGTTCAAGGTATTTAATATTTATAGGAAGTTGGGTAGACATTCCTGTACTATATCATTGGAAGATTTATATCAGGCCGGCAGGTTAGGTATTATTGAAGCTCATAATACGTTTGATTGTTCAAAGAATGTTCCTTTCTCCGCGTATGTTTCTTTACGTATCGCCTATTCATTATATTCAGAAATTTCCAGTACTTTGCAGGTAGAAAAGCGGGCAGTTAAAAATGTCCGTACTTTGCAGAATGATCGGCGTATTCTGGAGATCATATATGGTAGAAATGTTACTGAAACTGAATTAGCTGATTTTGCCGGGGAGGACGAAAAATCTTTTTCCGTCAGAGTTCAAAAGCAGCAGGAAGGCGCGTCAGGCACAGTATCGTTGAATGATTGCTCAGAGGAATTTGTAGGATGCATATTATGCAGTCAGGATGCCGATACTGAAGAGTTAGCATATCAAAGCGAGCTTAAAAATATTATCGAACGATGCTTGAAGTATCTTACTCCGATAGAGCGCAGGATTATTAACGATTCGTTCTATAATAATCAAACGCTTGAAGATATTGGGTTGAGGCTTGGAGTCAGTAAGCAGCGTATTTTTAAAGTCAGGGAGCAGGCACTTAAAAAGATAAGTAGTCGTTTGGGGCGTGAAAAGTTTGTCTGGCAAGGGGATTGAGTTGTGAGCAATCGGGAGGAGTTTATTCAGAGCTTTCTGAAAAGGAGGCAAATTTTTGCATCCGGATGCAAAAAGTTCTTTCCAGAGAAATTAGTGCCCTCGTATTTTAACCGGCATCTTTCAATTTTGACAGAGTATATCCCCTATTTGAAGGTTGTTCCTTCTTCGCTCCCACAATCATTCGTTTCGGGTAGGACAAGCGATTTGCTTTATTGGACAGATGGTGCGGTTGTTATCCGTAAATTCGGTTGGCTTAAAGAAATGGATGTTATTATTGAGCCGGAAACTTCATTATCTGATTTAATGCTTGTTGGTGAGCGCGTTAAAAAAGCAGTATTTTTGTTTAATCTTGACCTCAATGATTTTCCTGTGGTACTGCTGCTTGGGACAAAAAAGTGGAGAGCTGTAGTACCGGCATATTTAGATTATGCTATAAAATTATTCAGACATAAGAATAATCCTCAAACATGGATTTCTGAGGAAGGTTCTGGTTGTGTTATAACGGATAGTAATTTAGGACTCGCATATATTGCAGAATTTAAATTGGCTGCGCATATCATTTCTCAGGTTGACAGCTTAATGAGGCACCTTAATGAGATTTGTAGGTATAGACCCTAGCCTGTCGCGTACAGGTTTTTGTGCTCTGTCTGATGGCGTCACGGTTATTCGACACAAAGTTACGTCCGTTAAAAATCCTGTCCTTGACCGGCAGGTTGAGGTGGTTACTGCGGCCAGGGAGTTTGTTCAGAAAGGTGATATTGTGTTGCTTGAAGATTTTGGTATTGCGGCCAGATTTGCGTTATCTGGCCGGTTTGTGGAGCGAATAGAAATTTGCGGGATGCTTAAATTAGTGCTCCCGGCTATATGCGCGGTTCCTTTGTTGGTTGTTCCTCCCACGATGCTTAAGAGCTTTGTTGTCGGCAACGGTCGCGCGGATAAAGAGGCGATGGTTAAAGCGGTTGAATCTAAATGGGGAATTTGTGTTTCTTGTGACGATGAAGCGGATGCTTTTGGGTTAGCCGCGTTAGGCAGGGCATTTTTTAATGGAGAAAAAATAAAAACTTCTGTTTTATCAAAGTTTGCTGTCTATGGTAGTAACAGGAGAGCAATAAATAAAATAAAATTTTTGGGGATTATTTGAATCTCATTTTGCGAATTTTTTAAAATATAGTATATAGCGGTTACATATTATCGGAGGGTCATTCATATGGGTGTAGCAATAGATGTTTATTTAAAAGCCGGGTATCCTGCATTATATATTCAGACGCTTGAACAAGAGCGTGCAATGACTGAGGTTATCCAGAATTTGCGCGATGCGCGGCTATCAGGCATTTTTAAAGTCATGTGTTGGAAGAGCACGACAGGGCTTGCAGATTTGGCGGGAGAATCAGGCGTTGTAGCTTCAAGTATCGAAGAAACTCTTAAATATATCTGCGGTGAGAATGGAGAGTGCCGCAGTAATATTGTGTATATCTTGTTTAACGTAAAGGAGTTTCTAAAATCTCCGATTATGATTCAGCAATTTAGAGATGCCGCATATATGGTACGTACTGTCGGCTCTCACATGATACTTATCGGCGGCGGGTGGAATGTTCCGGAAGAATTAGAAGACGTGATAACATTTGTGGATTTGGAACTTCCGAATAGAGAGGAAATTAAGACTGTATTCCAGTCTGTTATTGATAGGTATAGGGAATTTTTTACGACTCAGCCGGATGCGGCTTTATTGCAGCAGGCTGCGGAAAATGCCCTTGGACTTACTGAACTTAAAGCTGAAAATGCTATTAGCCTTTCTATAGTATCATCCGAGAAGATTGACATACCGTTAATCCGTAAGGAAAAACAATTAGCTGTTAAGAAATCCGGTGTATTGGAATATTTAATGCACAATGAAACTATTGATACTCTTGGCGGATTCGACGTGCTTAAAGAGCATGTAAGTAAACGCCGCAAGTATTTTAGTAATCAGAGTGTCGCTATAAAATTTGGGTTACGCCCGCCCAAGGGTATTATGCTTGTCGGATTGGCGGGAGTCGGAAAAACTTTGGCTGCGAAGGCTGTAAGTGCCGAATTAGATTTGCCTTTGTATAAATTTGACGTGGGGACGGTTTTTAAAGGTGTTGTCGGAGGTTCTGAAGAAGCAATCCGCGGGGCTTTGAAGCTCGCTGAAACGGTTGCCCCCTGCGTATTACTTATTGATGAAATGGAAAAGTTAATGGACGGACTCGAATCATCTGGTAAATCAGATTCCGGAACTACCTCTCGTGTCATTGGCACGTTTATTTCATGGATGCAGGAGACAAATTCACCTATATATAAGGTTGCTACATGTAATACGATACGCAATCTTGACGCTGCATTATTTCGGCGGGGGCGTTGGGATGCGGTTTTCGCAGTGGATTTGCCCACGTTTGAGGAAAGGAAAGCTATTTTTGCCATCCACTTAAATAAGCGCAAGCGAAATGTCGATAAGTTTGATTTTGATGAGCTTGCTTCCTGCACTGAGGGTTTCGTTGGGGCTGAAATAGAGTCTGTTGTCGAGGAAGCTATGTATCAGGCTTTTGACGCGGATAGGGATATTATCTCTGAGGATTTAATTAAGGTCGCCCACGGTATTATTCCTATCAGTATGACTGACAAAGAGAATATTGAGCGTTTTCGGGAGTGGATGAAGTACAGGGCTGTTCCTGTAAGTCGAGTTCCGAAAGCTAATATTGATGTGGCAAAAAAGCAAAGAAATTTACGGATGCGCTCTGGCGTAACTGCCTAGCGAATTTGTAAGAAAAATTGGGAGTGCCGGTTATGTATGAAGCTATTATGAAAATGGAGTTGCAAAGCGTAAAATATATGATATAGTGGAGTATCCATGCGAAAGATTTTTTGCGGGATACAGGGCTTTTGATTTTTTGCATCCGGATGCAAAAAAGCTGATTATAAAATTTCCAATTTCAACGGAGGATTTATGGCTAGACGTTCAGCGCAAAAGAAAGGGCCAGTTCAAGAGGTGGAGCAGGCGCACGAGGCGGAGCAGAAGACAGCTTCAGATAAAGAGCAGGTCGAAGCTGAATTTCTTGAAAAAGAGAGCGACCTCGTTGGGAAAGATTACAGCGATTTACCCTTGCATGAGGGCGCGGCACTTCGGTGCAAAGATCGCATTGAGGAAGCGATCAAAGATTATACCAAGTCTTTTTACATCATATCCCTTGGATTTTTGGAGGCATATGAAAATAACTATGCCTCAATATGGGGGTTTGAGAATTTCAGTGAATACGTCAAAGAGCATCTTGGGATGGACCCCAGGGTTGCTTACAGCATGGTTGACATAGGCAAGCTCATCCGCAAATTCGGCATAGAAGTCGAACAGGCGCAAAGAATAGGGTGGACGAAGCTGGCGGTCGTGTCCACGGCTATTCGCGGCAAGACTGAGGATATTTCCCGGTATTTGGAGATGGCCGAAAATATGAGCCGGGAAGCGTTGAAAGACGCGCTTAAGGCTGAGGTGCAGGTCACTGAGGCCAGAGGAGCAACAACTGAGATTATGAGAATGTCCCTCAAATTTGAGGGGGACTTGGCGGGCATCATGTCGGATGCGTTGGCTTTGGCCTATGGCGACATAGGCAAAGAGGATGCGTCTTTCGGACTCACCCATATAGCCGGGGAATGGTTGGTAGCTCGTGGATCGGCTCCGACAGGGGCCTCTTTGGAGGATTATATTTCTTTTATTCATAAATTTTACGGCGTCAGACTTGTCCGGGCGGAGGAGGAGGACTCGATTGACGCCTTGCTTACCGGAGCCGCACAGAGTCAGGAAGATGATGTCGCTCTGGAGGAGTTGTTGAGTTCAACCGAGGAGGAGTTGGAAAATCTCACAAATTGACGGTTCATTTGGTAAGGGGGCGGCTATGTTGCCCCCTTTTTTCATAAATTCATAATGCCGTGGGAGGTAGTTATGGCAACCTTATATGAAGACTGGCATAGTTTGAGCCATTCAAACGAGCAGGCGGTTTCGTGCTTTAGGAAAAAGCTGAATTATACCGTGGTCCGAAATTATTCATGGCTTTGCCCTCAGCTATATGAACTTGAGGGGTATATGGGGTGGGGGCCGGGTTCGCGGGAGGATTATGACGGTGAAGGGTATCCTCCAAAGCTTCATTGGGCGGAGCATAGCGTGTCTGCATTTTGCCGGATGTTGACAGAGGTAGAGCCGGATAATCAGCTTTTATCTTTGATAATAACGGCGCAATCAGGCAATGTAGTATCCGGCCCCGCAAAAATGCTTGCAATTTGTCTTAATTCAACTTTAAAGTTGCGTGAAGGCGTAATTAAAGTTGTATATGAAAAAATTTCAGACGCGCATTCAGGATATACTTTGGGCGCGGCCCGAATATATAGGGCTTTATGGTGGACGCAGGGCAAGTATGCTTTGGCTGTGGCCGGATTAGTGCATTTACTTTTCTTTCCGACAAGCCCTAGTGATGTTAGACGGGAAACGGAGCGGCGAAAGATTAATTTTATGTATGCCAAAAATCACGTTTCTCATGAAGTCGAAGTCCCAGAGGTACAAGAAGCAATTTTGTCTTGTGCTTCTATTTAGAATAATAAATTTTGCGAGGTTGGTATGCCCGGTGAAAATTCCGTCCAGGTAAGTGAGGATATAAAAGTCATTCAGTTGCCTGTATCTGTTATAAAGCCTAACGATTGGAATCCTAATGAGTTGTCTGACCAGATGTTCAGTCGTCTGGTGGACGATATGCAGAAAATAGGATTTTTGCAGCCTATTCTGGTTACGCCTACAGAAGACGGTGAATACCGTATCGTTGACGGTGAGCACAGGTATCAATGCGCTAAATTGATTGACATGGAATTTATTCCTTGCGTTGTTGTTGACGGCGATTTTGCTCATGATGAGGAGGCCCAGAAAATTCAGACCATGCGTATGAACATGATTCGAGGAAACGTAGACAAGCGCAAATTGCAGGCTCTTGTTACGGACCTTGTGGAGAATAGACCGCTTGAGGAAGTATCTGAACTCATGGCGTATGATGATGTTGATGGATTGCGGGCTTTGATTGAGGACGCGCGAAAAGACCTTCCACCTGAATTGCGTAAGGAATTTGATAAGGTAAAAGAAGAAATAAAAACTACAGAAGATTTATCTTTGGTTTTGAATAGGTTGTTTACGAAGTACGGCAGTACAGTGCCATATAATTACATGATTCTTGATTTTGGCGGGAAGGAACACATGTGGGTGCGGCTTAAAGATAGGGCTATGTATAAAAAAGTTAAGAAAGTTGCTGAAATTTGCAAAGGTAAGAAAGTTACTTTTAGTTCAGCCTTGATGAGTGTGTTAGGTGGATTGACGCCTAATTATATTGATAAACATATTAAGGAATTGGAGGGTGTGACTGATGAGGCAGCGGAGATTGATTTCAGCACCGAAAACGTGGAAAAAGAAATTTTCGATTGAATTACTGAATAGGCTCAAAGGTTTATTGGACCCTGCCAAGACAATAGACGAGGATGCTAAAGGGGGCGTCTTATTCTTATCGAACCTCCAAGATTCGGAACTCTTGGATATATTTTATTTCTTGATGGTCAAAAAAGAGCCTCCCACGGCATTAGCGCAGAGGCTTGTTGTTTCCGGTAAATTTTCAGGCGTTTCAGAGGTTCAGTTGTCCGCTGCGTTTCGTCGTCTGAGTATTATTGCTATCCCGATTGCCAAAGAGATTGAAGGGTTGGTTGTCGGGTTGCCCGCAGTTCTTACGCCTACGATAAAGATGAAAGTGGCTCCCGGCAGTACGAGTATGCGGGAGCATTTGTTGGAGGCTGCCAGGGCGGATAAGAACATAGATGGCGTTGCGCGCATGGCGGGGTTGGTCACGCTTTTATGGCGGCAACTTGAGGGACTTTATTCTCATATTTCGAGGGGGCAGAACCCTTTTATGATGCTTGGGAGTGTCAACAGTTCCGCAGGATTGTATATGGCGGCTCTTGAAAAACTGCACCGGATGCAGATGGATGTCGGTATTGTGCAGAGAGTTCCCGATAAATTGGAAATTGACGCGCAGACTGTCGGCGCTTTTCAAACCTATATTGGCGAGCTTGATAACGGCGGGGTAGAGCAGATGATGGCTTTTGCCGCCAGTTTCAAGCAGTTGATAAAGGAAAGGCGTGATATAAAAGATGTCACTCCCATGCAATAACCTTATAGTTGATGATGCTATTATTACCGTAGACGAAGCGGTTGAATTGGCTATTGACCTTGCCGTTGAGAGATTTCCTGATATTCAAGATTATATATTGCGTGATTTTGTGTCTTTGTTGACTTATATGGCGGGGGAGCGTCGGGAAATTTCACTTACTGAATTACATGATACGATAGATAATTTCAGCAGGGCGCTTGCCGAAGGTGATGCCAGACTTCTTGCGCAGCCTAGGGGTATCCGGGTTCGCAGGGTTGTGGATGTGCAGGAGTTTGCTGAATCTAAATTTTACATGGGGCAGCGCGGTCATGTCCGGCCACGAATTATGGAGGAGTTGTGGCGGCTGTTTCACGGTGAATTTCACGAGGACAGACTGGAAGTCGTTCTCGGCGGCGGTATAGGGTGGGGAAAAAGTTTCATGGCTGAAATGGGAATCGGGTACATGCTGTACCGGCTTTCCTGTTATCATTCCCCGCAGATTGAGTTCGGGTTGGCTCCCGGCTCGTCCATGTATTTTATCATGCAGAGCATCAAGTTGGAACTCGCACAAAAAGTCTTGTTCGGGCAGTTCGGCCAGATGATACGCCGAAGCGAGTATTTTTCCAGGTATTTTCCGTTTGATACTCGAATGTCTTCAGAATTAAGGTTTCCCAATGCGATTACGATTATGCCGTTGTCAAGTTCGGACACGTCAGCGCTTGGCTTGAATGTTTTTGGCGGAATTTTGGACGAGTTGAACTTCATGTCGAGAATACTGAAGCCTTCCAGCAGCCGGTATACCGGCGATACTGAATATGACCAAGCTGAAAAATTACACGCGGCTATTATTCGCCGGATGAAATCACGTTTCCAGGTTCGGGGGAGGGTTCCTGGTAAGTTATTTCTTATATCGTCTGCCAACTACCCGGATGATTTTATCGACAGGCGCATCAAAGAGGCTGAGCGGGATGCCGCTGAAACAGGCCGGAGCAATATTTTTGTCGTGCGTATGGCACAGTGGGAGAGCCTTCCGGAAGACAGGCTTTCAGGAGAGAAATTTCTTGTGGAGGTTGGTGACTCCACCCGGAGCAGTCGAATTATTGATTCGATGGAAGAGGCTGTTGAGCCTGATGCTGTTATAAGTATCCCACTTGATTATTTGTCTGACTTTCGGCGGGACCTTGAAGCGGCTATTAGGGATTTGGCTGGTATACCTATCGGGGGAGCCGGGGCGTTTATTCGTAATCGGGAGTCTATTGAATCGGCGGGGGTTAGCCATGAAAAGTTATTTGATGGAAAGCAGTTATTTAAGCATCCCGCTGTCGAGCTATCAAGATTTGAAGGAAATTTATCCAGTTTGATTGACAGGTCTTATTTTGACTATCTGATAAATATTAATGAGAATTTTTTTATTCATATTGATCTTGCCCTTAGTAATGATAGCGGCGGGGTAGGTATAGGTCGTTTTGGCGGATATAAAGATGTCGGCATGTCTTTTAATTGGGACGCTGAATCTGGTAAATATATTCAAGTGCCGGCAGGGTTACAGCCGTCTGTTATAGTTGACGGTATCTTGGAAATTTTACCTCCAAGGGTTGATGAGATAAATATAAATACGATTGGTGATTTGATAGAGTTGTTAAATTCCCGAATTTGTATAGAGGTTCTGACAGCTGATTCATTTCAAAGTGCCGCTTTACTGCAAAGAGTGAGAAGATTTCGTAATTTATCTGGAAAATATATTCGTTCAGGCATATTATCTATTGATAGGACTATTATACCGTATGCTGAATTGAAGCAAGCATTGCGGGATGGGCGGTTGATATATCCGAACGTGCCGAAATTAAAAAAAGAATTAAGAGAACTTAGCCTTGATGAACGTACAAAGCATATTGACCATCCTGTAGGCGGCAGCAAGGATTTATCGGATTGCGTGGGCGGAGTGACTTATACTGTAACATCCCGGTATGCTAATAAAGATTTGCGAAAGTCGTTAAGCCGCAAATTGCTTGCAGGCATAGATTCAAAGCAGGAGGACTCTCCTGAGCAGCCTGCCGAATTACCGCCTTCGGTGAATCAGCCACAATTATCCCGGCGAAGGGTTAGTATGCGAGTTCATTAAATCGGTTTTGCGCGGGCGTTATTTTATAGTATAAGTACCGCATGAAAGGGGCATTTGCAGGGGTGTAACATGGATATGTTCGGTATAGCATACAGCAGAGCGGGCAGGTTGACGGCATCATGTATATGGAGAAATGGAGTTATTGTAATGAGGATGCCCAGGTCTGTCCTGTTTTTTGATGATGTTTGTGTTAAAGAACTATTCATTCCTATGTCCGTAATTCTTGATTGGCATTTTACTACTTGTGGGACAAAGAGAAATTTGAATGTTCCAGACCTTGAAAGAGATGATGAAGTGAGTCTTTATATTCCTAAATGGTTGGCGAGGAAGGAAAAGCTCATTATAGACTAAGCTGTGGAGTATATTATGTGTGAGAAAGAAAAAGTAATTTTACTTCGCGGGGATGAACCTGTTAAGCGTTATTTTTGCGTCAGGGACAGGAGTAAAGAGACTGTTCGTATGGTTCTTGATAACATTGAGGTTTATGATTTTGATACGGAAGAAGAGGCAGAAGCGTTCAGGCTTGGGTTGTGCGCGATAGGAGATGCTAAAGTTCCTGATTTTTGTGAAGTTACGGTACAGGGGTATAAATCTTTATTGACTTTGAGAAGAGAGTTTGGGTTATGACGTTTAATGAATATCAGAGAAAATCAGCGCAATTTATTGATGATCCTTTCAAGGGCGGGCAGGACGCCGGGATTATGTATGCAGGGCTTGTTCTTACTGAGGAGTCCGGTGAGGTTGCCGGTAAAATTAAAAAGTATATACGAGGTGACATGACTCGCGCGGAGTTAAGAGAGGCAATTAAATTTGAGCTTGGTGATGTGTTGTGGGCAATTTCAGAGCTTTCAAACCAGTGCTTGTTGAACTTGGAGGATATTGCGGAAGCCAATTATAATAAATTGTCTGATAGGCAACGTCGAGGCGTTATAGGCGGGTCCGGCGATAATCGCTGAAATTTTGCATCCGGATGCAAAAAATAATAAGGAGCGTGATATATGAATAGTATGAACACTTCTGTTCAGCTTGGCATGCTTGTTGCTCAAAGTGAGGCATTGCTTAAATTTGTGGAGGGGCGTTTGCTTGAGAAAGATGAATTTTTGAATATTTTTAAGATTGATAATATAGCCAAGGCAAATACTATAATCTATAGAGTTTTAACCGATGATGAGTTATATTTTCTTCAGTTAAACGTGTCAGTAGTAGCTGCTATCGGAGAAAGAACAGAAAACTTTACGTTGTTGGAAAATATAGTTGATGCCGAGAACTTTAACTCTATAACCCCTTTATTTTTTGTATCGTTACAACTTAATAGATTATTAAAGGAACTTATCTCTATAGTTTATAAAGAGGCTATAAATAGTCCTAGGATTAAAGCTAAGGGATTGTCTTTAACAATCGTGTATTCCAATGATACTTGTTGTTTTGGATTTATTCCTCCCGTTAAATCTTTTGACTTGGCAGCTTGGCTCCCTGCGGACGGAAAGTTTAATTGAGGGGTGGGTATTATGCGAGGCAGGCCGGAAAGCACAAAAAATGACATTCTTCTTGGCGCATTATCCCATACAAGTGCGCCGAGTTTGACTGTGCTTCGGCCTTTTCTCAAGCTGTTTCCGCCCATGATAGCGCGCAGGGCGGTGAAGTATTTTACGGGGGGAGCCATATCCGCCAAAACTCTGGCGAACGATGATTCGAGGGGGACGGGACCGCGCCGCCGTTTTATGTTGAACGGCCATGTTGTTTATCCTGCCGATTATTTTCTTGAATATCTTGAGCGGCGGGGCGTTCAAGAACTTCCGATTATAAATCTCTAGAGTTCATGATTGTCCTGTGGGCGAGGGCGAGATTTCTTTTGCTGTTGTCGCACAGGTGGATATACCGCTCTGTTGTCGTCAGGTCGGCATGGCCGAGAATTTCTTTCAGTGCATAAATGTCAATTCCTGATTCAAGCAGGCGTGTTGCGAATGTGTGTCGCATGGTATGAGGCACGGCTATAAGGCGCTCGTCTGTAATGTCTTTATTTATCCCTAATGTTATGCAAGCGCGCTTGAACCAGCGAGCGTAGGACGTTATGTCACGGTAGGCTTGTTTTTTACCTATTCCTGGGAAGATAAAGGCTGATATGCTTGCGAGTTTACGATTGCACAGCATATCTATGCTTTGTGGATAAAGCAGGCCGAGAGTGACTATCCGGGTGCGTCCGCTTTTTGTTTCCGTGGTTCCGGGGACAGCCCCGATTATGCGTAATGTCTTATCGTCTTTGCTCAGGCATTGCCATGTCAAAGATAGAAGTTCGGACATGCGTAATCCTGAGTCCAAGGACAGAAGTGTAATGTCGTGCAGGTCGCGGCTCTTTTTTTCTGCGTATTGCATAAGCATCTTGCATTCATCTTGTGTCAGGATGCGGAGCCGTCTGTTGTCGTGTTTTGGCGGGCGGATGCCGTAGCCTTTTTTGGAAACGCGTGCAGGATTTGTTCCGGTGAACAAAGAATTGCCTGAAGCATAATTGAATATCGCACGAATTATGTGCAGGCAGTGCATGATGGATGCGGCGGACATTTGTTTATTTTCCCGGCGTACCGGGGATTTGGAGGCTATTTTATTTTTTACGGTTATTATGTCTTGAGTTGTAATTTCAACGAGCGGCATATTTCCGATTTCCGGCAGGATGTGATTGTTTAAGCGCGCTTGTATGTCCTGCCAGCTTTTGATGTTTATTTTTGCCCAGTTCATGTAAATGCCGGCCACATCCTGAAATGTGGTTCCACGTTGGGTTTGTTTTTTTTCCGCAGTTTCACGAAGTTCTGCGGCTTCCTTTCTTCGAGCGGCCAAGGTTTGTGGCCCGGTGCCGAGCTTTATGTTGGCAAGCAATGAGCAGATGAGTTGGTGGGCTTTTTCTGCCGTCCAGCCTTTTGACAGCCATCCTAAAGATTCTGTTTTTCGTGTGCCGTCCGCCGCCCGGTAGCGGATGACGTAATAGCGGTCTGGGCGGGGGCCGTGCTTTCTTGCCGGGTGTTCCCGATAAAGCACTCCGGAATATTGTGTCGTAATCCAGGTCGCCATGTTTGCCTTCCACTGGCTGAGAGGATAAAAAATCGTTCTCCTGTATAGCACAGATTTGGAGACAGCCTAAAAAAGTTGTCTCCCATCTGTCTCCCAAAAATGAGTAAATCAGGGTAAAGCAGGGAAAATGATGGTGAAATTCGGGGGAGGGGAAAACGGAATATTTTCTTAGGGAAGGAAGGATTTTGTTGCGCTGCTTGGCTGGGCCGCATGGACTCGAACCATGATTGACGGAGTCAGAATCCGTAGTCCTGCCAATTGAACGACGGCCCAAAGCGCTGATATGTGTATAGGAAGCATACGGGAGGCGTCAAGGAAAACTTGCGACAGGAAGCGGCCGCTGGGGAAGACCGGAATAAGGCCGGAGTGCCTTATTCCGGTTCCAAATCAGAGAAATATTTCGAAGGCAAGGCACATCGGCACCTGTGCCTCAGCCGGCACTCCCAAACTGCAGGGGTGCGGTTTTGAAGTGAAAATCGAATTATTCGACCAGCACGGAGATCGGCTCGGCATCTTTGTCCGGGCCTGTGAGCCGGCTGTGGATCTGTGCGGCGAACTCCACCGCGCCGGCAGCCTTTTCCCCGGTCATGAAGGGTACGCCGTACCCTCTGTCCCTGGCCGCGAACATGCCCGCATACTTCAGCTTCGAGTGCCGGCAATAGTTGATCATGCCCGTCCTGAAAGGGCCTGTCCCGGTTTCGATGCGGTAGCCGCAGGTCGTGAAAAGCGCGACCGTTTTACCCTCCCACAGGGAAAGCCCTTTGATCTCGCCGTAGTATTTGTTCATGCCGTAAACGAGGCGGTCCAGAGCCGCCTTCATGGGACCGGTACAGTACCAAGAATAGATGGGGGTGGCCGGCACCACGCAGTCCGCGGCACGGACGGAAAGGAATACGGACTGCATATCGTCGTCAAAGGGGCAGCCGAAGGCGTCGGCGACATTCTGGCAGGTCCGGCAGGCGATGCAGGGCGTAATTTTTTTCTCGTGGAGCCTGATGTACTCGACGGCGGTTCCTCTTTTTTCCAATTCCTCGGAGAAAAGGCGCAACAGCGAGGCTGTGTTGCCGTTTTTGCGCGGACTGCCCGCCAGAATGCACACCCTCGGCATGGTTGAAGAACTCGGCATAATTATCTCCCTGTCGTTCGGCGTTGTGGTTGCGCGCGGTCAAGCGCGGCACAGCGAATGCGTGTATACCCGTCTTTTTTTTGAAACGCCACAGCGAGTTTGAGTGGTTCACAACGGAAACGCCCCGGCGGCGCAAGCACGCGGCACCGCCGGCGACGCACATCCCCCTTGCGCGTGGCCCTCCGCTGTTTTATCACCTTGTGCAGAGGAAGGCCCCCTGACGGGAGAACCGGCCTGAAACAGGTGGCTTTTACAGATTTCCATGCGGAAAGCTGAACGCCGGCCGTCGGGCCGGAGCGCTGCGGAGTCCGGTAAAACGCCCATACAGGAATTTATGATGTTTCAATCCACAACCGGCTCCATCCGCCGATTGACTCCGTCGGCCCCGGCGGATAGGAACCGGCCGGCTTGCCACCTCCCTGAAGGAAGGGGTTACCTGAAATATGCTCCCGACCTTGCCGGGAGTTAACCGGCAATCTCCCTGAAGGGAGAGGTTTCAAACCATAAAGGCAATTTTGATGAATGGGACAAAAGTCTATCCCGTGGGCGCGGCCGCGCCCGTCACCGCGGACGGGCAAAGGGAAACGCTGCCGCTTTTTCTCTCCCCGGCTGCTGCCGGTTTTCCTTCCCCGGCGGATGACAGCCTTGACCGCGGGCTGGACCTGCACGAATATCTGGTGCGCAATCATGCGGCCACGTTTTTTCTGCGGGCGTCCGGCGATTCCATGATCCGGGCAGGCATCCGCGACGGAGATCTGCTTGTGGCGGACCGTTCCCTGGAGGCCGTTGACGGCAACGTGGTCGTCGCCGCGGTCGGGGGAGAACTGACGATCAAATACCTGGCCGTACGCAGGGGGCGCGTCCTGCTTGTCCCGGCAAACGACGCATACCCGGAAATAGACGTTACGGAACGGGAAGATGTTCTGGTATGGGGAGTCGTCACCTATGCAATCCACAAACTCGACGCCGACGCTTTGGGCGCTCGTTGACTGCAACAATTTTTTCGCCTCCTGCGAACGGCTGTTCCGGCCCGACCTCGCGGGCAGGCCCGTAGTCGTCCTCTCCAGCAACGACGGTTGCATCGTGGCCCGTTCCAACGAAGCCAAGGCCTTGGGCATAGGCATGGGCGAACCCGAATTCATGGTGAGAGACCTGCTGCTGCGGCACAAGGTGGCGGTTTTCTCCTCCAATTACGCCCTGTACGGCGATATCTCCGCCAGGGTCATGCTGACTCTGGAAAGCCTCGCGCCCGTTGTCGAGCAGTATTCCATAGACGAGGCATTTCTGCCTTTGCAGGGCGCGGCCGCGGCGAATGCGGACGAGCTTGCCCTGAACCTGCGCGAACGCGTCCGCAAATGGACGGGCATTCCCGTGACCGTAGGCATCGGCCCGACCCGCACCCTGGCCAAACTGGCCGCCGAAACGGCAAAAAAAGGCACCGGCCTGCTCCGCCTGAACGCCGGCGATGCGGAAAGCGACCGGACGCTTGCCGCAACCCCCGTTGCGGATATCTGGGGCATCGGCCGGAAATCCGCGGAAAAACTGCGCCTTTGCGGTATACGCACGGCAGGGGAATTGCGGGACGCCGACGGCGGCATACTCCGCAAAATCCTCGGCATCTGCGGCCTGCATACCTCCTTGGAGCTGCGCGGCATACCCTGCCTTGACCGTTCGGAAACGCCGATCTCCAGACGCAGCATGGTTTCTTCCCGCTCCTTCGGGCAAAAGGTGGCGGAAAAAGAAGATCTGGCGGAAGCCCTTGCCATGCACGCCGCCCTTGCCGGGGAACGTCTGCGACGCGAAAAGCTGGAGGCCGGGGGTCTTGCCGTCCATATCCGTACCGCCCTGTACGGGCAGGAAGCGTCCTACGACCGAACGGCAAACGTCACCCTGCCCTCTCCCGCGGCAAACACCAAAGACCTCGTCCGGGCCGCGAAAGAAGGGCTGGAAGCCGTTTTCCGGCCGGGCTATGCGTACGCCAAGGCGGGAATCATGCTTTTCGACCTGGTCCCCGCCGGCGGCAGACAGGGAAATCTTCTGGAATGGGCCGGGCCGGACGAAGGCAAACGCCGGGACAGGAAACTCATGTCCGCCCTGGACGCCGTAAACCGGCGCTTCGGCCGCGGGACGCTCCGTTTCGCGGCCGAAGGCCGCAAAGACGCGCCCTGGCGCTCAAGGCAGGACAGGCGCTCCCCAAGATGGACCACGGAATGGTCGGAACTGCCGCGGGCAGGCGAAACACGCAAGGTTCCCGGCAACGGGCCATAATCCGTCGCGCCCTGTCGTTCCGTGGTGCAATCGAAGGGCTTGTAAGCATTGCCGCACAGCGTATTGTCATTCTGAGCCGAAGGCGAAGAATCCATCCGGGGACCTTGAAAAAAATAAACCTTGAAGATAGATTCTTCGCAGGGCCTGCCCTGAGGCTTCCGAAGGGCCCAGAATGTCGAGACAAGAAGAGCGGCGGGTTATGGCGGGGCACGCGGGGCTGGACCTTGATGCCCTATGGTGCTATACCCGCCGGGCGAAAAAGGTTCCGTTGCGCTCCGACACAACGCGGACTGCGTTTATCTGCAAAAGTAAGCATAAAAACAGTATTGTTGTTTTTATGAGATACCTTATGGACCGCATGTTTCAATCCGCAGTCTGAAATCCGAATCATACCGCAAAGGAAATTTTGATGGGCATCATTCACCAGGCGGGGGGAAAACGCGCCTTTACCCTCCAGGAAACGGAAAAACCCCAGCTCTATCGCGAGCTGTTCCCCTACACCGGCATCTGTCGCACGTCCTTCGACCGGGTATTGCTGGCGCCGAACCCCGGCGACAGGATGCACATCACCGATACCACCTTCCGCGACGGCCAGCAGGCTCGCACCCCGTATACGGTCAGACAGATCGCCCGCATGTTCGATTACCTGCACCGCATGGGCGGCAAGACCGGCCTGATCAGCGCCTCGGAATTCTTCATATATTCCGCCAAAGACCGCAAAGCCGTGGAAGTCTGTCGCTCGCGCGGCTACCGTTTCCCCCAGATCACCGCCTGGATACGCGCCGACATGGAAGACCTCAAACTGGTGCGGGACATGGAGTTCGCTGAAACCGGCATGCTGACCAGCGTTTCCGATTACCACATCTTTCTGAAGCTGAACAAAACCCGCAAGCAGGCCATGGACATGTACGTCGCACTGGCCGAACAGGCTCTGGAGTGGGGAATAATCCCGCGCTGCCATTTCGAGGACGTGACCAGAGCGGATATTTACGGCTTCTGTCTGCCTCTGGCCCAGAGACTCATGGAGCTTTCCGACCGGAGCGGCATGCCGGTCAAAATCCGCCTCTGCGACACCATGGGTTTCGGGGTGCCCTGGCCGGGCGCGGCCCTGCCCCGCTCCGTGCAACGCATCGTCCGGGCCTTCATAGATGAGGCAGGCGTGCCGGGAGATTATCTGGAGTGGCACGGGCACAACGATTTTCACAAGGTGCTGGCCAACGGAGTCACGGCCTGGCTTTACGGCTGCGGCGCGGTGAACAGCACGCTTTTCGGCTTCGGCGAACGCACGGGCAACACCCCCCTGGAGGCTCTGCTCATCGAATACATCTCGCTCACAGGCGACGATGCGGCCGCGGACACCACCGTTTTGAGTGAGGTCGCCGAATTTTTTGAAAAAGAACTCAACTTCCGTATCCCGCACAACTATCCCTTTGTCGGCCGCGACTTCAACGCCACCAGCGCCGGCGTCCACGCCGACGGTCTGACCAAAAACGAGGAAATCTACAATATCTTCGACACAAGGCAACTGCTGAACCGCCCTGTCCCCATTATCCTCACGGACAAAACCGGGCGCGCGGGCGTGGCATACTGGATCAACACCAACCTGCGCCTGCCCGAGGGCCGGCATATCTCTAAAAAACACCCGGCCGTCGGGCAGGTCTACGACGCCGTCATGGCCGCCTATGAAGGCGGACGTACGACCAGTTTCTCGCACGAGGAAATCGAGGCCCTCGTGCAACGCTACATGCCGGAACTCTTCGTCACCGAATTCGACCATGTGAAACAGACGGCCGGGGACCTTGCCGCCCGCCTCATCCATCGCCTGGCGCGCAACAAGGAACTCACGGGATTCGGCGAAGAAGCCTTGGCGCGTCTGTACGCCTTTGCCGCCGAATACCCCTTCATCCAGTATCTCTATCTCACGGACGACAAGGGCATCCTGAAATGCGCCGCGATCACCGATCCCAATTACAAGGAGCGCTACGAAGCCCTGCCCGTGGGTTACGACTTTTCCGGCCGCGAATGGTTCACCGTGCCCATGCGTACCGGCGACCTGCACATCATGGATCTCTACCAGTCCCAGTTCACGGGCAAACTGGTGATCACGGTATCCTGCGCGGTCACGGACGAGCAGGACCGTATCGTGGGCGTGCTCGGCGTGGACATACAGCTTGAGCAACTGCTCAAACACGCCCGGTCCCTGCAGCAGGAAGTCGCGCCCCAGGATGATGCCGACGCCGATGCCGGTGCCGGCGCTGAATAAGCGGGGCGGCCATGCGCAAAACAGTATACTGGATTGAAGGCGACGGCGTAGGCCCGGAAATCTGGCGGGCCGCGCGACCGGTCATAGATGCGGCTCTGGGCCTGGAATCCGGCCTGATCCTGGAATGGATCGAAGTTCCCGCCGGGGAAAAAGCCGCGGCGGAAACGGGCAGCCCTTTGCCCGAGGCTACCCTGCGCGCCCTGTCACAGGCCGATGTCGCCGTGAAAGGGCCGCTGGGCACGTCCGTGGGCACGGGCATACGCAGCCTGAACGTGCTCTTGCGGCAGACCTTCGATCTCTACGCCGGCATCAGGCCTGTGCGCTCTTTCCGGGGACTGGAAACTCCTGTCAGGCACCCTGAGAGGGTGGACATGGTCGTCTTCCGCGAGAATACGGAAGATGTATACGCCGGTATCGAATACGCGGCCGGCAGCCCGGAGGCCCGGAAGCTGATCGAATTTCTGCGCGACGAACTCGGTGCGACGTCCCTGCGCGAAGATGCGGCCGTGGGCATCAAGCCCATGTCGGAATACGCCTCCGTGCGCCTGGTGCGCCGCGCCCTGCGCTACGCCCTGGAGCGCGGGCTGGACAGCCTGACCTTGGTGCACAAGGGCAATATCATGAAGTTCACCGAAGGCGCCTTTCGTCACTGGGGCTATGAACTGGCGGCGCGGGAGTTCGCCGGGCAAACCTGCACGGAGAAAAAACCCGAAGCGGGCAAACTGGTGGTCAAGGACCGCATAGCCGACGCCATGTTCCAGGAAGCGCTCCTGCGGCCGGAGCAGTACCGGGTGCTGGCCGCGACCAACCTGAACGGCGACTATCTT
Organism: Desulfovibrio sp.; assembly: GCA_031273845.1. Taxonomy (GTDB): domain Bacteria; phylum Desulfobacterota; class Desulfovibrionia; order Desulfovibrionales; family Desulfovibrionaceae; genus Frigididesulfovibrio. Next base: position 22,635 of record JAISRC010000037.1, on the reverse strand, counting down.
TCCGATGCCCTGGCCGCGCAGGTCGGGGGTCTGGGTCTTGCCCCCGGCGCCAACATGTCCGACAGCCTGGCGTTTTTTGAGGCCGTGCACGGCACAGCGCCGGACATCGCCGGCTGGGACAGGGCCAATCCGGGCAGCCTTATGCTCTGCGGAGCGATGTTGCTTGAGCACCTCGGCGTGCCGGCGGCGGCGGAGCGCATCCGCGCTGCCCTGGAAAAAAGCATCGCCGCGAAAACCGTGACCGAGGACCTCGCTCCGCAGGTTCCCGGCGCGAGGACGGTCGGATGCGCCGCCTTCGGCGACATTGTCGGAGCAAAGCTGTGATCCGGCTCATCAACGAACCCGTGGTGCTGCACAGGGGCGAAACCTTGAGCGCGGCCGAAGCGGACGCGCGGGGCATAGACCTGGAGGCCGCCCGGCGCGCGACCATGGCCCGCCGCATTCTGGCCGCCCATGACAGGGGCGGCGACGAGACCGTGCTGCGCCTGCGTTTCGACGCCATGGCCTCCCATGACATCACCTATGTGGGCATCATCCAGACCGCGCGGGCCGCCGGATTGCGCGAGTTCCCCATGCCCTACGCGCTGACCAACTGCCACAACAGCCTGTGCGCCGTGGGAGGCACCGTCAACGAGGATGACCACGTTTTCGGGCTGTCCGCCGCGCACAAATACGGCGGTATTTTCGTGCCCCCGCATCTCGCGGTCATTCACCAGTATGTCCGTGAAATGATGACCGCATGCGGCGGCATGATTCTCGGCTCGGACAGCCATACCCGCTACGGCGCGCTGGGCGTCATGGGCATAGGCGAGGGCGGGCCGGAACTGGTCAAGCAACTGCTCGGCAAAACCTATGACCTGCCCGTGCCCAGGGTCGTCGGCGTTTTGCTCGAAGGCGCGCCCGCGCCGGGCGTCGGTCCGCAGGACGCGGCTCTGGCGATCGTAGGGGCTGTGTTCGACAACGGATTCGTAAAAAACAGCGTCATGGAATTTTTCGGGCCCGGACTGATGGGGCTTTCCGTGGAATATCGCTGCGGCATGGATGTCATGAGCACGGAAACCGCCTGTCTGTCTTCCGTATGGGCGACGGACGACAAAGTCCGCGCATATCTGGCCCTGCACGGCCGGGCCGGGGACTTCGCGCTCCTCGCGCCGGGGGAAAGCGCCGCCTACGATGCCCTGATCCGGGTGGATCTCAGCAGCATTGAGCCGATGATCGCCCTGCCCTTCCACCCGAGCAAGGTCCGGACCATTGCCGAAGTGAACAGCGATCCGCGCGGCATACTGCGCCTTGTAGAGGAGGAAGCGGCGGAGCAGTTCGGCAGGGACGGCCCGGCGCTTGACCTTGCCGGCAAAGTGCGCGACGGCCGGCTTTGGGCCGACCAGGGCGTCATTGCCGGTTGCGCGGGGGGATCTTTTGAAAATATCGTTCTGGCCGCTGCGATTTTGGACGGCAAAAGAGCGGGCGACCCGGCTTTCAGTCTCTCCCTGTACCCGGCGAGCGCGCCCCAGTCTCTGGCGCTGATGCGCAACGGTGCGGCGGCGAAGCTCACCGCCGCCGGGGCCGTGCTCAAAAGCGCCTTCTGCGGCCCCTGTTTCGGCGCGGGCGATACCCCCGCCGACGGCGCCCTGTCCCTGCGCCATTCCACGCGCAATTTCCCGAACCGCGAGGGATCCAGCCCTGCCGGCGGCCAGCTTGCCGCCGTAGCTCTGATGGACGCCCGCTCCATTGCCGCCACCGCGGCGGCGGGCGGTCGCCTGACCTCGGCCGCGGAACTTGACTGGGATGCTCCGGCGCTGCGCGTCGCCCTCGACTACAGCTTCGATCCGGGCATCTACGAACGCCGCGTATACAACGGCTTCGGCGCGCCGGAGCCGAAGCGCGAACTCGTTTTCGGCCCGAACATAGCGGATTGGCCCCCCATGATCGCCCTGCCCGATCACCTCATCCTGCGCATGGCTTCCGTCATCACCGACCCTGTGACCACGACGGACGAGCTGATCCCTTCGGGGGAAACCTCGTCTCTGCGTTCCAACCCTTTGAAACTGGCGGAGTTTACCCTCAGCCGCAAAGATCCCGGCTATACGGGCAGGGCGAAGGAAATGCTTGCCCTGGAGCGGTGCCGGCGGGAAAATCCCTCCGACCCCGCCGTGCAAAACCTTGTCCGCCGGATGGGAACGCTCTGCGGGGAAGCGGGAAGCGACCTGCTCCGGGAAGGCGCGGCGTCCCGCACGGGCTTGGGGTCCGCGATTTTTGCCGTGAAACCGGGGGACGGGTCGGCGCGCGAGCAGGCGGCGTCTTCGCAGAAGGTTTTGGGCGGCTGGGCGAATCTGGCGCGGGAATATGCCGTGAAGCGATATCGTTCCAACCTGATCAACTGGGGCATGCTGCCTTTCACGGTAAGCGCGGAGCGGGCGGGACGGCTGCGCACGGGTGATTATCTGCTGCTTCCGGGCGTCCGCGAGGCTGTCGCGCGCGGCGCGGACGATATACAGGCCCTGCTTGTGCGTGAGGACGCGGAGGCGCCGCTTGTGGAAGACATGGCCCTTTACCTTGGGGATCTGACGGACGACGAGCGGAACATCATCCTGGACGGTTGCCTGATCAATTTTTACAACAGGCCGGGCTGACGCGGAACCCCGGAATCCTGTTCATGCCGCTCGTGGACAGGCCGGAAGGCAGGCCGGTATCGGGCATGTCGTCTTTCAGCCGCACTCCGGAATAACGGCAGGCAAAGGCGCTCTGTACAAGATAGCACAGCTTGCGCGCCGCCGCGGCATACTCAAGGCCGCCGGGGCGCACGTTTGAAATGCAGTTCCGCGCCTCGTCCGTACAACCGGGCTTTGGGGCATAGGTCATATACACGCCCATGGAGTTCGGCGAACTCAGACCCGGACGCTCCCCTACGAGAATGACGGAAAGCTCGGCGCGCAGCCCGTACGCAACTTCATCGGCTACAGCCACTCTGCCGTTCTGCACCAGCACCGCAGGCGAAACACTCAGACCCGCCCGGTCAAGCAGGGGCAGCAGCTCGTCGATAAAAGGCGCCGCATTGTCATGTATGCTCCTTGCGGAAAGGCCGTTGCTTACGACAAGACAGACATTCGCCCCGACGCCGCCTTCGGCGCCGTGCGTTCGCGCATACTCCTCAAGGGCGGCGGCGGAGGCTGCGGAAAGCCTGCGCCCCAAGTCGGGACGCGCCAGAAACGTTTCAAGGTCATCAGCCGCGCTTGCAAGATTCAAACAGGCAATGCCGCGCGCTTTCAGGCGGTCGATCAGATATTCCCTGTCAAAAAACGTGCGCACGGCATCCCGCGCCTGCGCGTGAGCGAGACGGAACTCCAGCCAGCGCGCGACAGGCAGGCTGACGCCGCAGCGCCCCAGAGCAATGCGGGCGTCTGTGTGGCGGCGCAGCTCGCTCCAGGGGTCCTGCGCAACGGCCTGCGCCTCCCGCGCCTTGCCGGGGTCCGCGGTTTGTCGCCCGGTGTCCCTCATTTCCCGCACCTTGCCATATCCGGGGTCCGCGGCTTGTCGCCCGGTGTCTTTCATTTCCCGCACCTTGCCATATCCAGGGCCTGCGGCTTGTCGCCCGGCGGCAGAAGCTCTCCCTCCGCGTTGTGGATACCCATTTTTTCAAGCCATGCCTCAAATTCCGGGGCGGGACGCCGGTGCAGCAACTTGCGCAGGTAGGCAGCGTCATGAAAGGAGGTGGACTGGTAGTTCAGCATAATGTCGTCCGCTCCGGGTACGCCCATGACAAAGGTACAGCCCGCCGCGCCCAGCAGGGTGAGCAGGATGTCCATATCGTCCTGGTCGGCGTCCGCATGGTTGGTGTAGCAGATGTCCGCGCCCATCGGCAGGCCGAGCAGCTTGCCGCAGAAATGGTCTTCAAGGCCGGCGCGGATAATCTGTTTGCCGTTATACAGGTATTCCGGCCCGATAAAGCCGACGACCGTATTGACAAGGAAAGGGTCGAAATACCGCGCAACGGCATACGCCCGGCATTCCAGCGTCTGCTGGTCCACGCCGTGATGGGCGTTTGCGGAAAGTGCGCTGCCCTGCCCTGTTTCAAAATACATGACGTTGTCGCCCACTGTGCCGCGTTGAAGGGAAAGCGCGGCATCTCTGGATTCCGCAAGCAGGGCGAGATTTATGCCGAACGAGGCGTTCGCTTTTTCCGTGCCGGCAATGGACTGAAAACAGAGGTCCACCGGCGCCTTGCGCCGGATAAGCTCCAGCGTGTTGGTGACATGGGTGAGCACACAGCTTTGCGTGGGAATATCATGGCGAGTGATGAGCAAATCCAGCAGATGCAACAGGCGCAGGCAGTTTTCCGGACTGTCCGTCGCGGGATTGATGCCGATCACGGCATCGCCGGAACCATAAAAAAGCCCGTCAATGGTCGAAGCCAGTATCCCCGCGGGATCGTCCGTGGGATGATTGGGCTGCAGCCGTGTGGAAAAGCGTCCCGGCAGACCGACGGTATCGCGAAAGGCCGTGACGACAACGCATTTTGAGGCCGCCAGCACAAGATCCTGCGCCCGCATGAGCTTGCTGACGGCGGCGGCCATTTCCGGGGTAAGGCCGGGGGCAAGCGCCGCCAGGGCCGGCGCGTCGGCATTGTCGCTCAACAGCCAGTCACGAAACTCGCCGACCGTGAATCCGCTGACAGGCTCAAAGGCGCGCGCATCGTGGGTGTCTATGATGAGGCGGGTTACTTCATCTTCTTCATAGGGGACGACGCATTCGTCGAGAAAGCGCGTGAGCGGCGTGTCCGCCAATTCCATCTGGGCCAGAATCCGTTCCTCGTCGCCGGCGGCGGCCGTGCCGGCCAGGACATCGCCGGACTTCGGCGACGAGGCTTTTGCCAGAAGCCGGCGTAATGATCCTTTTTCTCCCATTATGCCCCCATGACTTACGACAAAAATTTCTTCGGCAAAAACATGGCGATGTCGGGAAAGACCATGACCAGAATAAGCCCGAAAAGCATGATGAGAGCAAAAGGAATGATGGAACTGTAAATGTCGTTGAGGGTAATTTCTTTAGGGGCCATGGCTTTCATCAAAAAGAGATTGTAGCCGAAAGGCGGCGTCATGTAAGCGATCTGGCAGGTAATGGTGTAGAGCACGCCGTACCATACAGGATCAAAACCCATCGCGGTGACCAGGGGAATATACAGAGGGGCCACAATGACGAGCATGGCCGTATCGTCGAGAAACATGCCCATCACCAGAAAGGACAACTGCATGACGATCAGAACGCCCCAGGGGCTGAGGTTCCATTCTCCCAGAAAAAGGTTTTTGACGGCATGCACCGCGCCGAGGCCGTCGAAGACCGAGGAAAAACACAGGGCGGCCATAATGATCCACATAAACATGCAGCTCACGCTCAACGTCTGAATCAGCGTTACCCGCAAGACCTTGCGCGTCAGGCGTTTTTTGGCGGCGGCGGCAACAGTGGCAACAAGCGCGCCCACGGCGGCGCTTTCCACAAGGCTTGAGATTCCCATCAAAAAACAGCCTGTCACGGAAAAAATAATCAGCAGCGGGAGCAGACCGGCAAAGAGCAGGCGGTATTTTTCGGCTCCGGGCATGCTGCGCTCTTCCGCCGGAAGCGCCGGCCCCAGAGCGGGATTCAGCCGGCAGCGCACGACAATGTAAACGATGAGCAACACGGCGAACATCAGCGCAGGTCCGACGCCTGCCAGCCAGAGATTGCTTACCGGCTGGCGGGCGATCATGCCGTAAAGCACCATGACGACGCTCGGCGGCATCATGATGCCGAGCGAACTGCCCGCCTGCACGACGCCGGACACCATGCGCTTGTCATAGCCGCGTTTGAGCATTTCCGGCAGCGCGATGGTGGCGCCTATGGCCATGCCCGCCACGCTCAGGCCGTTCATGGCGGAGATGGCCACCATCAGCAGAACCGTGCCTATGGCAAGCCCGCCGGGCAAGGGCCCCATCCATACATGCACCATGCGGTAAAGATCGTCGGCAATTCCGGATTCCGAGAGCATGTAGCCCATATAAATGAACATGGGCAGCGTGATCATCGGAAACCACTTCATCAGGGTGATGGTGGCGTTGAACGACATCTGCGTTCCGCCCGTTCCCCACAAAAAAGCGGCGGCCACAGCGCCGACGAAACCTATGGCCCCGAAAACGCGCTGTCCCGTAAGCATGAGCAGGGCCATGCTCAAAAAAAGCAGGATTGCTATGCCTTCATAAGAGAGATTGACCGTCATCGACTGTGCCCCGTTTTTGTTTTTCCGCGCCGCGCGCTGTGCCGGCGCGAAAAAACAGACAACGCCAAGACAATTTGATTTTGAAACGCCTCCTCCGGCGTTTAGAGCAGATCAACATTGAAAATGTATATCCGCGCTGTGGGGGGTTGCCTGCAAACCCATGCCGTGAGATTGCTGCAAAGCGAGTTTCCTTCGCCGTCAAGCGACAATCTCAAGCGTAAAATGCTCTAAGCATATGCCGGGCAGGGTTCAACCGGAGAGCCCGTCATCGGCCCGCCGTGAGAACCCGCCGCCGATCCGCTTTTACGCTTTTCAGGCCGGCCCGCGCTGATTTTATCCAGGCTGTTGGCTTCCACTAGCTGGAGTTCGGGCACGTCGACTCCGAGCACGATACCTTTGGAGCGGGCGATATCCTTGAAAAATTCGGAAACAGCCTGCAGCAGGGTCAGCAGGATGCCCAGCGTAATAATGCATTTGACGGGCGCTATGGGCGGCGCCCATGCGGAATTGTTGTGCTGGTTGAACTCAAAGGAGTAGAGCGTACTGGAAACGCTCCCGTACAGCAACAACCCCAGATAGATGATGAGAAATACAAAGGTGAAGGAGTCCATTTTCGCGCGCCTGCGCCAGGTCATCCGGGCGTAAAAAACATCCATGCGCACATGGGAGTTCATCAGCAGGGCAAATCCGCCGCCCAGTATAAAATAGGCCACCATGGCAAACTGCGCCATCTCAACGCCCCAGATGACCGGCGCATCAAAAAAATACCGTGATACGGCGGAAAAAAGCAAAATTCCCATGATCACGAAGAGCAGATACAACACAGCTCTTCCCACAAGACGATTGATCGCATCCACATAGCGGACATAGCATTTTACAAAAGCGGGCATGGTCCTGTCTCCTTGAAATGCTCTAGTAACGATACGGCCTTCCGGCTTTTTCCATGGTTTCCGAATATTCCTTGAGTACGCTTACAACCTTTGCGCAACGCGGACTTTTGGCGGCGACTTCCTCCCAGAACTTCCTCGCTTCATCTTCCACCGTTTTCCATTCGGCGTCGGGAATGCTGGTGAGCTGCATTTTTTTGCCTGTAACGCGGTAATGGGCTTCGCCCCACCAGTACCAGTGCTGGCGGTAATAGTTGGAACTGTCGCAGGTGAGCCTGAAAAGCGTTTTCAGATGTTCGGGCAACGCATTCCATTTGGCGCTGTTGGCGAAGTAGCTTCCAATCCATGCGCCGCAGATGTTGTTGGTGAGATAGTATTTGCATACATCGGCCCAGCCGGCGGTGTAGTCTTCGGTAATGCCCGACCAGCACACGCCGTCAAGTTCGCCGGTTTGCAGAGCCACCTGAATGTCTTCCCAGGGGAGGCTTACCGGCACCACGCCGAAGCGGCTCATGAATTTTCCGCCGCTCGGGAAGGAAAAAACCCTCTTGCCTTTGAGGTCGGCAAGGGAATTGATCGGTTTTGTCGTGGCGAAATTGCAGGGATCCCACGCGCCCGCCCCGAGCCAGCTTACGCCCTTGATTTCAGCATAGGCTTCTTCCCAGATTTTATTGAGTCCCCAATGTTCAAACAGCGCGGGAACATCCAGGGAATAGCGTGTCGCAAAAGGAAAATACGCGCCGAAAATCGCAACATCCACCGGCGAGGCCATGGAATCCTCATCGCACTGCGCCGCGTCGATAGTGCCGTCCTGCAGGGCTCTGAAGAGTTCGCTCGTCGGCACCAACTGGTCCGAGGTAAACAGTTCAATGACCATTTCCCCTTTTGCCGCCTTGTTGAAGGCGTCGACCTGCGGCTTGATGACATGTTCGGCCAGGGCGGCCCCCGCATAGGTCTGCATCCGCCAGCGCACGGGGGCCGACGCCGCGTGCGCGAGCGGCGCGTTCGCCGCAGTGCCGACAACCGCTGCGGTAAGGCCGATGCCGGTTTTTTTCAAAAAATCTCGTCGTTGCACGTTCAGCCTCCTTAGATAGAGAAATACAGCTTTGGCAGGATGCGGACATGCGCCCGCCCGTTATTCTTTAACAAAATGAACAGCAAATCGTGTGCCATATGCATAAATATGTATATAATATAGTTAATTATCGGTAATAATTGCGGCGATATTTTGCCGGAAAAAACAAAAGCGGCATAAATATCACTTTTTTGTATGTTTTTGGGATACTTTTTTATAAAATTCTCAAGGGTGTCTACAAAAAGACGAGGCATTGCCGGGGCGGATCCCCGTATTTTTTTGTCAGGACGGCAAATCCACATTTATGCGCTAAAGATGAAGTGGAAAAATACTAAAATGTTTATTTTATGAAAGACGGGAAGCGCGTCGGGCGGGTATCATCCGGAGCATAGGGGTAATTATGGTGTTATTTTGCCGGGATATGCGGACGGAGGAACGCCTTGCCGCGTTTTGCACGAAAATTGCTGAGTTCCGCTTGCTGAGGCTCTCGAAGCTCCGGACCGTGGAAGCCGGACGGTGGATTGCGCCGCATTTTAAAAAACTTGATCTGCCTCCTCCTTACGCGTATCGTAGCACAAATTTTTAAATAGTCACACAATCTCTTTTCGGGCATGAGCGTTGAGGAATGTATCTGCAAAATTTACTAAAAAAGCTTGACTGTCAGATGTCCGGGCGCTATGGTGCGTCTCGATTATGATTTTCAAATTCATCTCAGGAGGAGCACTGATGAAACAGGCCAAGTTGCTTTTATTGTCCCTGGCGCTGATTCTTGCGACAACAGGCGGCGCCCGCGCGGACGGGGTGGACATCAAGGTGAAGGGCGAATGGGATTTCAGCTTCGGCTGGACCGGAAACCTGGGCTTTACCCACAGCGTTCACGGGAACGCTTACAACGCGGGTGCTGATGCCGGCTACGCCAAGCAGCGTATGCGTTTCCAGATTGATTTTGTCATTTCCGAGTATCTTTCCGCTGTTTACGGCATTCAGGTCGGCACCATTGACTGGGGCCGCAATGAGGCAAACAATGTAGGCCTGGGCTCCGGCGGCGCCATGGATTCCGACGGCGTCAACATGGGCACCCATCTGGCCTACCTGGACTGGCTGATACCTTCCACGGACATACAGGTGCGCATGGGCATACAGCCTGTGGCTCTGCCCTCCACGCCCATGGGCAGCTCGGTTCTGGATTCTCAGGTCGCGGGCATTGCCGTTTCCACGCCGCTTGCGGACTGGATCGCGCTCACAGCCATATGGATGCGGCCCTATGACGCCTATGCGGGCGACTTTGGGTCGACGAACGCAAACGGCCGCAACCCGCGCTTTGATGAAATGGACCTTTTCGGCCTGGTGCTGCCCATTGAGATTGAAGATTTCGGCCTTAAGATCACTCCCTGGTTCGTATACGGACTGGTCGGAGCGGGTTCGGGATACTACGACTATCTGTTCAGCGGCTCGTATGAAAATTCGGTAGGCGTGGATTATCCAGTCGACCCCGACGATCCTAACAGCGCCATAAAAGATGCGTCTTCGGCCCGCGGTTCGCGCTCAAGCGTTTACTGGATCGGCACCCATCTGGAATTCAGCCTGCTTGACCCGCTGGTTTTCAATGTTGAAGCCATTTACGGCAGACTGCGCAAAACCGATGTGACCGGGCTGGGTAACTCTGACCTCAATCTTGAGAATGGCTACAGCTTGGGCACGAGCGGTTGGTTCCTTGCCGCCACACTGGATTACACACTGGAGATCGGCGACGGCTTCAGCATGACGCCCGGCATTTTCGGCTGGTGGTCTTCGGGCGACAGCGCCGATGCCTACAAAAACGGTAAACTCGGCCGTATGCCGACTTTGAGCCAGTATAACGCCGGCTTCGCTCCCACGACATTCGGCACTGCCGGCACATTCAGCATAGGCACGGACAGTGCGGTCACGGGCAACGGCATAGGTACTTGGGGAGTAGGCATCCAGTTGGCGGACATCACCTTTATCGAGGATCTCACCCATACCTTGCGCTTCGCCTACTACAAGGGAACAAACAGCGCCGAAGCCGTGCGCAACCACGGTAATAATTCCGTGTTCTCTTACGCGTCGAGCGCCCTGTACCTGACGGACAAGGACCATGTGTTTGAAGTGAACTTCGACCACAGTTACGCGATTTATGAAAATCTCACGGCCGTTCTGGAACTCGGCTGGCTGCGCCTTTCCGCAGACGGAGATACGTGGCGGAACGAGGAACGGGAAGACGGCAAAACCGGCCAGAATGCCTGGAAAGCCCAGTTGGTGTTCAACTTCAGTTTCTGATCCGTTCCGTTTATTGCAGTAAAGACTGCAACAATGAAAAACCGGCCGGGACACGACCCGGCCGGTTTTTCATGCGCTCCGGACATGGCGCGTTTCAAGGAGGCGAGGCTCCTCTCATGTTATAAAAGCCGTCTCATAATCAAACTGACCGGCACCATTGCTGAATGTTTACTCCATAACCAGCACAGGTTTGATTGTTCTACCTTCTTCTGCATCCTTGAATGCCTGATTGATTTGATTGAACGGATAAAAATGAATCATTTTTTCAAAGGGAAACTTTCCTTCCTCCTGCAAGGACAGAAGGTACGGAATGAACTTTTGCGGAACTGACCATCCGGTATCAGGGCTTCCCCAAGTTTTTCCATCATTACGTTCTTTATTGCTGAAGTTGATACTGCCGCCGATACCCACGCCGCAGGCTTTTCCGCCCTTGTTCAGAGCCGGCCGTAAGCTCTCAAGCAATAGTCGATTACCCGATGTATCAAAGCCGTAATCTATACCGCCGCATATATCCCTGACGGATGCCGCGATGTCTTCCACTTCACCGGTATTTATGCAGTGTGTGGCTCCAAACTCACAGGCCATACTTAACCTTGTAGAAATTTTATCCACTGCGATAACCGGATTACATCCGCATATTCCGGCTGCCAGTACCGCCGACAGGCCGACGGCACCGGTTCCGAACACAGCCAGCGGTTTTCCTTTCTCGGGTTTAAGATAATTCATTACAGAACCTGCACCTGTCATTACGCCGCATCCTACAGGTGCCAGCGACTTGAGATCAAGAGCGCCAACCGCTCTGGTCAGAGCTTTTTCGTGGCAGACCGTATATGTGCTGAAACCTCCCTGCCGCATCAACGGGAAAACCTGTCTGCCGCTCAGGGAAAAAGGAGTGCTGCCGTCCGGACGTTCGCCGCCGAAAAAATGGTGAATACAGTCACATTCATAAGTTCGATCATCTTTGCAGGCACTGCATTTACCACAATATGTATAAGCAACGACAACCCGGTCGCCCGGCTTGAAAGCTCTAACTTTTTTACCGCTTTTTACGACAGTCCCACTTGTTTCATGCCCCAACAGGTAATGCCTCCCGCGCATGACCATATCCGTATGACAAACGCCGCAGGCGGCCACTTTCACAAGAACCTCGTCATTCCTCGGGTCTTCCAGATCAAGTTCTTCCATGATGAACATACCCGAATCACTTTCAAGAGCAGCAGTGATTTTCATATGTTGCCTCAGTTGATTTTGCTGTTTATGCCGTAACCGGCGGATCAAGCCGTTTTTTTTCGATAATGAAAAATGGAAGTAACCCGCCGGGTCGGTTACTGTAAAACCGCATGGACGCGGTTTTGAAGCGGCAAGCGCACTACTCGTCGCGCAAGGCCCTGTGCATCAGCTCCCGCGCCGATGCCGGGGGAAACTCCCCGTCCAGGATACGTCCTACCGCCTCGGCAACGGGCATGTCTACCCCGTGGATCGCAGCCAGACGCAACACCGCTTCAGTGGTTTTCACCCCTTCAGCCGTCATGTTGATGCCCGCTCCCGCCGGCCCTTCGCCGGCGGCAAGCCTCAGACCGACCTGCCGGTTGCGGGAGAGGTCTCCGGTGCAGGTCAGCACCAGATCCCCGAGGCCGGACAGTCCCATAAAGGTCGCCGCCCGCGCCCCCATCGCCTCGCCCAGGCGGATCATCTCCGCCAGACCGCGCGCGATCAGCGCGGCCCGCGCGTTGTACCCGAATCCCATGCCGTCGCTGAGCCCCGCGGCTATGGCCATGACGTTCTTGATCGCTCCGCCCAATTCAATGCCGGCCACATCGGAGCCGGAATAGACCCGGAAGAATCCGCAGGAATAAGCCTCGCGCAGGCGTTCCCGCACATCGGCATCGGCGCTGCCCAGGACAACAGCGGTGGGTTTTTCGCGCATTACCTCGGCGGCGAAGGAGGGGCCGGAAAGAACGGCATAGCGCACGGCCTGGGCAGGCAGAATTTCCGCCGTCACCTCGGACATGCGTTTCAAAGAGGCCGTTTCAATGCCCTTGCTCACGCAGACCGGCACGGCGCCGGCCGGCAACAAGGGGGCAATGTTTTCCAGCGCGTGACGCATGTTTTGGCAGGGCACGGCCGACACAAACACATCGGTTCCGGCCAGAGCTTCCGCCGGAGATACGGAGGCGCGGAGCCGCCGGTCCAGGGGAAGCCCCGGAAGATAGCGCGGGTTTTCGCGCCGCTCATTGACCGCGCGCGCAATTTCCGGGTCGCGCACCAGCAATGTCGTCGGGAAACCCTTGGCTGCGGTCAGGTTGGCCAGAGCCGTACCCCAACTGCCGCCGCCCGCAACCGTAATCTTCATCAAAATTTCCCTTCCGCAGCGGAAATCGAATTACGCGGTCTGCTGCATGAAAAGCCGGTCCCGGCAAGGGACATCAGGCCGGCTCAATGCCCGCGACAGTGAAACCCGCCCCGGTCACGGCGGCGGACAGTGACTTGTCCGTTACGCTGTCTTCCGCGCTCACGCCGGCCGTTTTGGAGGCCAGATCAACATGTACCTTTGTAACGCCGGGGACGGCGCGCAGGGCTTTTTCGACGGAAGCGGTGCAGTGGCCGCAACTCATGCCTTCAATGCGGATGCTCTTTTTCACGGTAGAACTCCTGGGAACAGGTTGTAGGGATGCTTCGGCGCGGACGGTCGGATCGGGAACACGTCCGCCGGCCTCCGCCGCGCTCGTCGGCCTGAAAAGCCGCAGCCGGAGCGCGTTGGATACCACGCTTACGGAACTGAGGCTCATGGCCGCGGCGGCGATCATGGGATCCAGGGTCAGGCCCCAGATACCGTAAAAGGCCCCCGCAGCCACAGGGATGCCTATGCTGTTGTAAAAAAAGGCCCAGAAGAGGTTCTGGCGGATAATGCGCATGACGGCTCTGCTCAGGCGGACTGCCGTGACGACGTCCGTAAGCTCGCTTTTCATGAGCACGACATCCGCGGAATCCACGGCTATGTCCGCACCCGCGCCGACGGCGATACCTACGTCCGCCCGCGCCAGAGCCGGGGCATCGTTGATGCCGTCGCCCACCATCGCCACCTTTTTCCCTTGCTCCTGCAAGGAGCGGATCTCCTGCTCCTTGTCCTGGGGCAACACTTCGGCCAGAACCCGTCTGATCCCAGCCTGCCGTTGTACGGCGGCGGCGGTCACGGCGTTGTCGCCGGTGAGCATGATCACGTCCAGGCCCAGGGATTCCAGTTCGGCCACGGCGCGCCGGCTGCTTTCCCTCAGAACGTCGGCTACGGCGATGACACCGAGAATATCCTTTTCACGGGCGAAATACAGCGCGGTTTTGCCGTCGGCGGCAAAGGCGTCCCCCCTGGCCCGCAGTTCGTCGCCGATCTCTATCCCGCGCCCGGCGAGCAGGCCGGCATTCCCGGCAAAACAGGGGCTGCCGGCGATGCTCCCGCTGATTCCCCGGCCGGGGGCACGGGTGAAAGCGGACACTTTTTTGAGAGCGAGTTTTCTTGATTCCGCCTCCCGCACAACGGCATTGCCGAGGGGATGCTCGGAGAGCTTTTCCAGGGAGGCGGCTACGCTCAACAGTTCCGCATCGCTGTGGCCGGGCGCGGGGACAATGTCCGTGACCGCGGGTTTGCCTTCCGTGAGCGTGCCGGTCTTGTCAAGCACAATAGTGTCCACGGCCTGGGTGATCTCAAGGGCTTCCGCCGACTTGAACAGGATGCCTTCCGCCGCTCCCCTGCCTGTGCCGACCATCACGGCGGTCGGCGTTGCAAGCCCCAGGGCGCAGGGACAGGAAATGACCAGCACGGAGATGCCCGCGGAAAGGGCGAATTCCGGGCTGTGGCCGAGCAGAAGCCAGACGCCGGCCGTGCCTGCGGCCAGAAGGATGACAACGGGGACGAAGACGCCGCTGATTTTGTCCGCCAGCCGGGCGACAGGCGCTTTTGAGGATGTGGCCTCGTCCACCAGTTTTATTATCCGGGCCGGCGTCGTGTCGTCGCCGACCCGTACAGCCTTCATCAGGAAATATCCGGATTCGTTGATGCTCGCGCCGATAACCCGGTCCCCTGCCTGTTTTTCCGCCGGAACGCTCTCGCCCGTGACGGCGGATTCATTCACAAAGGCGCTGCCCTCAATTATCACGCCGTCCACGGGAATGCTTTCCCCGGCCCTGACGACAAGCGTGTCCCCGACCTGCAGCTCTTCGGCGGGAACGACTGTTTCAACGCCGTCCCTGAGCGCGACGGCCGTTTCGGGCACGAGTTTCATCAGTCCGGTCAGAGCGTCCGTGGTTTTACCCTTGGCGCGGGCCTCGAAAAACCTGCCCATGGTGATGAGGGTAAGAATTACGGCCGTCGAGTCAAAGTAGAGGTTCGCGGCAAAGGCGTTTGCGGTCGCCGTGTCGCCGCGTCCGAGGGCAAAGCCGATTTTATAGACGGCATAGACGCCGAAAAGGGCCGCCGCCCCGGAGCCGACCGCTATGAGCGAATCCATGTTCGGCGCGCCCGTAAACAGATTTTTGAGGCCCGCCCGATAATAGCCGCCGTTGACGATCATCACGGGGAGGGTCAGCAGAAACTGGGTGAAGACGTTGGCCGGCGCGTTTTCCGGGCCTGTGAGGAAATCCGGCACGGGCAGGCCGGCCATGTGTCCCATCGACATATAAAACAGCGGGACGGTGAACAGGAACGAAACGAGCAGGCGGCGCTTCATCTCTTCAAGTTCCCGGGTCGCGCCGCCGGCGCGCGCGGCGGACCGGCCGGCGCCCCGGAGCGCCGCGGCGTAGCCGGCTTTCCGCACGGCCGCCGCTATGTCTTCCGGGGACAGAACACCGGCGTCAAAGGTAACGCTCATACTGTTTTTCAGGAGGTTGACGGCGACCTCGTCCACACCGTTCAAAGCGGCGACGTTTTTTTCCACGCGGCTTGAACATGCGGCGCAGGTCATGCCGCTTACATCGAACAGTTCTTTGCGCATAATGTGTTCCCGTTTTATCGCCCCCGCCCCTCCGGCACCGAATTACCTTTTATTGAATATGATTGTCAAAATCAAGTATTTTTTAGAGCATTTCAACTTTGAAAATGTTCTGATCCGCTCCGGCTCTGTGCCGGATCAGCGCGACGGCGCGCGCCGTCTGTTCCGCCGTTCGCGTCGCGTCCAGAACATGGTGGGCGCATCCGCGGTAAAGCGCTTCGCGTTCGGCCATGACGGCCGCGATTTCCGCCAGGGGGTCGATTCCTGTCAGGGAGGGACGGGCGGAAAGGTTTTTGCTGCCGGCCATACGTTCACACAGACTTTGCACAGGCGCGGCAAGATAGAAAACAAGGCCCGAAGCGCGCATCAGAACGCGATTTTCTTCCGCGAGAACAATCCCGCCCCCGCAGGCCACGACGCCGCCCGCCTGCGCGGCGCGGGCCAGGGCGCGCGACTCGCGCCGGCGAAAGCCGGGCCAGCCCTCCTCCCGCACGACGGCTGTTATGTCGCGTCCGGCTTCTTCCTCGACCATCAGGTCGGTGTCGCGCAGGGGCAGGGCGAGGAGTCGGGCAAGGACCGCGCCTACGGTGCTTTTGCCGGAGCATCGGCCGCCGATGAGAAAGAGCGCGGAAGGGGCGGGGGTCACGGCCGTGCTCTCCTGCGTTTCAGGAGTTTTGCCGCGTCCGCGTCGGCCGGCGCCGGATACTTCATAGTCGTGCGCTCCTGCCGTTCAGGTTGCGGCGGGAGCGCACGCGCTGTCTATGCCCTGCGCCCAGGAACCCCGGCGCGTAGGCTGTCTGAGTCCGGCGGCCAGACGGACCATAAATTCCGCGCGGGAGACTTCTTTTGCGCCGAAGCACAGCATGTGCGGCGTCGTCTGCTGGCAGTCCACAAGGCTGAAAGAGTTTTTCGCCAGTTCGCCCACAAGGAAGACGAAGGCCGCCTTGGAGGCGTCGGCCTCGCGGTGGAACATGGATTCCCCGAAAAAGACCCCTCCCAAGGCCAGACCGTACAGTCCCCCTGCCGTACGCCCGTCCCGCAGGGCCTCGACGGAATGGGCCAGACCGAGCCGATGCATGCGCTCGTAAGCTGCGATCATGTCCGGC
The DNA here is from genome assembly GCA_031273845.1 of Desulfovibrio sp. GTDB lineage: Bacteria > Desulfobacterota > Desulfovibrionia > Desulfovibrionales > Desulfovibrionaceae > Frigididesulfovibrio. Next base: position 6,040 of record JAISRC010000037.1, on the reverse strand, counting down.
GAGAGCCAGGTGCCCGCCTGTCCTTTGCGCGGCTCGGCGCAGGCCCTGATGACCTCGGAGAAGGCCGTGTCGAAACGGAATATAAAAGGTTCCGCGCGCAGGGCGCGTTTCAGGGAACGGGGCATGCGCAACTCTTCGGGCAACAGGATGCAACGGGGGTCGGGCGTCCACCAGAGGGGCATATTTCCCAAGGTGTGCCAAGGGAAAATGCCGCGTTTGTAAGCTTCCAGCAGACGGGGCGGAGAAAGGTCCCCGCCCGCGGCCAGCAACCCGTCCGCTTCCGCCTCGCAGGGGTCGGGGAAAGCTGTATTTTCGGCGGCCAGACGGTAAACGGGCACGGCGCCGGCCTCTCAACGCAGGAATGTCCCCTTGTCCGCGATGCGCGTCAGACCGTCCCGGACCAGACATTCCGCAATCTGCACCGCGTTCAGGGCAGCCCCTTTGCGGATATTGTCGCCCACCACCCACAGGTTCAGGGCATTGTCGCAGGACTCGTCCTGCCGGATGCGGCCCACGAAGACTTCGTCCTTGCCGGCCGCGTCTATGGGCATGGGATAGATTTTCCGCGCGGGATCGTCGAGGACGACGACTCCCTCGGCCTTGTCCAGAGCGGCTCTGGCCGCCGCAACGCTCAGGGGGCGTTCGAATTCCACGTTCACGGCTTCGGAGTGACCGTAAAAAACGGGTACGCGCACGGTGGTGGCCGTCACCCTGATCTTCGGGTCTTCCATGATCTTGACTGTTTCTTTGGTCATTTTCATTTCTTCTTTGGTGTAGCCGTTCTCCAGAAAGACGTCTATGTGCGGCAGGCAGTTGAAGGCTATGCGGTGCGGGTAGACCGATACTTCGGGTTCTTCCATGTTGAACATGCGCCGTATCTGACGGTCCAGTTCCTCCACGGCCTTTTGCCCCGTGCCCGACACGGCCTGATAGGTGGAAACGACCACGCGGCGGATCGGCGCGGCTTTGCGCAGGGGGTGCAGCGCCAGCACCATCTGTATGGTGGAACAGTTGGGGTTGGCTATGATGCCGCGATGTCCGGCGAGGGCATGGGCATTGACTTCCGGCACCACCAGGGGGCAACGGTCATCCATGCGCCAGGCGCTGGAGTTGTCCACCACAACACAGCCGCATTTGACGGCGTGCGGGGCGAATTTTTCCGAAGTGCCGCCGCCGGCGGAGAAAAGGGCCAGGTCCACGCACTGAAAGGAGTCTTCGCGCAACTCGGCAACGGTAAGCTCGGCGCCCTTGAAGGGCAGTTTCATGCCTGCGGAGCGGGACGAGGCCAAGGCTATGATTTTGGATGCGGGGAAATTGCGCTCTTCAAGGATATTGAGCATTTCACGGCCGACGGCGCCTGTTGCGCCCGCCACAGCCACAGTGTATGTTCCGGACATGAGGACCTCCCTGCGCCCGTATAACGCGGCGTGGGAGGAACGATAAAACAAGCCCGCACAAATGACAACCGCAAAAGGCCGCCGGAAATTTTAGGGAAACGCTGATTTAATCCCCGAAAGGGGATCGCTGAAAGTGACGATTTATGTTAAAGCATTTCAACGTTGAAAATGCTCTATGGCCGCACAGGAGCAGAAAACGCGGGGAAAATTTTGAAGGCAAAAGGCATGGATTCCCACGGGCCGCAAGCGGCCCTCGGAATGACAGAAAGTTGTCATGAATGCCGATGAGTTGTCATTGCGACCGGCGAAGCCGCGCGGCAATCCATGCCTTTCAGGGTATTCTCAACTTTGAAATGCTCTAATTGTTGTGCCTTGCCTCCGGAAATGCTTTGCATTTCCGGAGGCATTCTGCCATGTTTTCCAATTCCGAATCAAAAATCATTTTTTATTCGGAATCGGAATTACCACCAACAACCGCCGGAACCTCGGCCGTGGCCCATGCCGCCGCGGTGACCATAGCCCTCCGCCCCGCCGTAAGGCATGCCCGGTCCAGCCGTTTCCCGGCGCATCTGCACTTGGGCTTCATTCAGCTCGGCGCTCAGCCTGTTGATTTCTTTGGTGACGGAACCGACTTCCGCATCGCCCGCGCCGGAGGCGATTTTGGCGTCAAGTTCGGCCTGCTTGGCGAACAATTGTTGTCTGAGCGGAGCCGCTGCTTCCATGTGCTTTTGCATAACTGCCTGCGCTTCAGGCGACATGGCGGACCGGTAGGGATGCCCGCCGCCGTGCATGCCGGCCCATGCACCGGCCGTGCCGGTTGCACCGAATACGCCGACCGTGCAAAGAGCCGCTGCCATAAGTAACATACGTGTCTTTTTCATCTGAATTCTCCTGAGATAAGTCTGTTGTTGTTGTTGTTGTTGTTGTTGTTGTTGTTGTTGTTGTTGTTGTTGTTGTTGTTGTTGTTGTCGGCTGCTTACAATCCGGCCTTCCCGCCGTCGGCGCGGCCCGGTTTCACTTGCGTCCGCTCACAGCCTACCCGCCGTGAGTATTGCCGAAAGCGTGCCAATTTTGTTGTTTATTTTAATATACTGAATTTACATATATTATTTTGTCTTGTACCATGCGGAACGCCCGGCTCGCGGGTAGAGTTTACCCACCGCGCCCGGACGCAACGGGTAAAAAGTATACATTACCACCTTTGCAGTCTGAAAGTTCTCCCTTCAGGGGAGATTTCCGTTGACTTCCTGCCTTGCCGGGGGCACTTTTCCCGCAACCCCTTCCTTCAGAAAGGAGCCATGCGGGAATGTTGCAATCTCTTCCAAGCCTGCGCATGAATTTCGCGGCCCGCTACTCGCCCTGGATGCTCATCGGCATTGCGCTGATTTTGGCGCCAGCGATAACCGTTCTGGCCGTGCGCAGCGCGCAGCGTGAGCGGGCTCACATGTCGCAGAATCTCATGGACAGGGGCGATGCGCTGATCTGGGCCGTGGAGGCCGGAACCCGCGCCGGCATGGGCATGCGCAGCGAGGCGCGGAACGTGCAGGCGATTGTGGAGGAAACAGCCAAACAGGCGGGCGTGGTCTACATGGTGGTTACGGATGCCTCGGGCAGGCGCATCGCGTCCGGTTCCGGGGAAGATGCGGGAAAAATCTTTTATGAACCGCAGGTGCTTTCCGACCTTGCCGTCGGCGACAAGAGCCGCCGGCGCAACACGGTCCTGCCGGACGGCAGGGAAGTCTTTGAAGTGTATCGGATTTTCGCGCCTCTTCCCGGATTTCACCGGCATATGAAGCACGGGCACTCCCGGCAGGACGGCGCGCGGAAAAGCGTTGAGGCGCAGGCGGGAGACAATTTATTCATTTTCGTCGGCCTGGACATGGCTCCCTTTGAAGAGGCTTTGGCCGAAGATTTCCGCAACACGGCCGTCACCGGCGTCATCGTGGGTCTGCTGGCCCTCGGCGGCTTTATCTCGCTGTTCTGGGCGCAGAACTACCGGCTCTCCCGCCGTTTGTTGCAGGACACCAACGCCTTTGCCTCGGAAGTCGTCACCGGCATGCCGAGCGGCCTGGTCACAGCCGACGAAAACAACCGGATCACTCTGGTCAACAGCGCGGCCTCCCGCCTCTTCGGCGTGCCGGGAGAGCGGCTGGAAGGCATGCCGCTTCACGTTCTGGCCGGCATTCCCTGGGAATCCATTACCGCCCTTGTCGAAAGCGGGCTGCCGGTGCATGAGCGGGAATACTCCTTTGCGGCTGCGGACGGAGAAAGCATTCCGGTCAGCGTTTCCGCCTCCAGGATAGTCAACGATGAAAACGTGCGTCTGGGCTACCTCTATCTGGTTGAAGACATCCGGGAAAGAAAGCGGGTGCAGGAACAACTGCGACGCAGTGAAAGGCTGTCCGCTCTGGGGCATATGGCCGCGAGAGTAGCGCACGAAATTCGTAACCCGTTGAGTTCCATCAAGGGATTTGCCCGCTTTTTCGCAGAGAAAATGCCGGCCGGAGGCGACAGGGAAGTCGCTTTCACCATGATGGAGGAAACGGACCGCCTGAACCGGGTTGTGACCGAACTGCTCGAATTTGCCCGGCCTTCGCCGCTGACGCTCAAAGAAGGCGATATCCGGGAAGTCATCAAGCGGGCCATGCGCCTGGCCGAAGACGACACCGGGAAAAAAGGCATCGAAACGACATTCACGGCTTCGTCCGATCTTCCCGCAATCCGCATGGATTTTGAGCGTTTGACCCAGGTCTTTCTCAACCTCTTCATCAACGCCGTCCAGGCTATGGACCACGGAGGGAAACTGAGCGTTTCCGCATCCGCGGCAGGCGGTTCACCTGCGGTGGTCAGCGTCGGCGTCCGCGACACCGGCAGCGGCATGACCCCGGACGTGCTTGAAAACATATTTACGCCCTATTACACGACCAAGCCCGCAGGAACCGGCCTTGGACTGGCTGTTGTCCTCAACATTCTTGAGGAGCACGGCTGTGAAATCAAGGTGGACAGCGTTCCCGGCCGGGGCACAGCGTTCACGCTGCTGTTTCCCGCAACAGTTGCCGGACAGGGGTAAATTATGACCGGCCTAGCCCGAGCCCGTATCCTGATTGTCGATGACGATGCCGGACACCGTACCATGCTGCATACATTGCTTGCCGAATGGGGAGCCGGGGCGGACGAGGCCGGGAGCGGCGCGGAGGCCGTGGCTCTGGTCAGGGCCCGGCCTTACGACCTTGTTCTTATGGACGTGCAGATGCCCGGGATGACCGGCATTGAGGCACTGAGGGAAATCAGGGTCTGCAATCCGGCTGTCCCCGTCCTGATAATGACCGCCTATTCCAATGTGGAAAACGCCGTGGAAGCCATTAAGACCGGGGCCTATGACTATCTGCCCAAGCCTCCGGATTTCGACGAGTTTCGCCTGACCCTGGAGCGCGCCTTGAACCACGCCGATCTTCGCCGGGAAAATCGGATGCTCCGGGAGCAGCTTGGACACTCCTTCGACAACGCGGGCATTATCGGCACAAGCCCGGCCATGCGCAAGGTGCTGGAAACCCTGGCCATGGTGGCGCCTTCGGAGGCAACCGTGCTGATTTACGGCGAATCGGGCACCGGCAAGGAACTTTTTGCCAAGGCCGTCCACGCTAACGGTTTGCACAAGAAAGGGCCGTTCGTGGCCGTAAACTGCGCGGCGCTCTCGGAAAACCTGCTGGAATCCGAGCTTTTCGGACATGAGAAAGGCGCGTTTACCGGCGCGGACAGGCGGCGGGAAGGCTTGTTCGCCCAAGCCGACAAGGGTACGATCTTTCTGGATGAAATCGGGGAGATATCACCGGCCATGCAGGTCAAGCTGTTGCGCGTCATCCAGGAGCGGGAGTTCCGGCGCGTGGGCGGCGACCGGAAAATCCGGGTGGATGTGCGCATCGTGGCCGCGACCAACAAGGATTTGCAGGAGGAGGTCAAGGCGGGCCGATTCCGCCGGGATTTGTTTTTCCGGCTCAATGTCGTCACCCTGACCATCCCGCCCCTGCGGGACCGGACGGAGGACGTGCCGCTTCTGGCGGCGTCTTTTCTGCAACGTTTTGCGGCCCGGAACAACAAGACGGTCAAGGGTTTCACCTCCGAAGCCATGCACCGGATGATGAAATATTCCTGGCCCGGCAATATTCGGGAACTGGAAAACGCGGTGGAGCGCTCGGTAGTCTTGCTTGTGGGCGAATATGTGACGGAACGGGAACTGCCTCCCTCAGCGGCCGGCGAATCCGCGGACGGAACTGCAAACGGACATCGGGCTTTGGCCGGGCTTTCCCTTGAAGCCGCGGAAAAAATCGTGATTTTGGAAACCATGAAAAACTGCGGCGGGAACAAGACCGAAGCCGCCAAACGGCTCGGCGTGACCAGAAAAACCCTGCTGGCGAAAATGACGCGCTACGGGATGATTGACGGCGGTGATGCCGAATAGAGAGGCGGTCCCCCCCCTGTTCGGACAGGCAACAGCGATTTTTCAGCTCGCCGTTCCCCTTATCAGCCTAAGCTCCGGAGATTTATAGCGTGGTTGGTGCTTCCACCACGAAGCAAGACATGGCTTTCATTTCAAGACATTGATTTTACAGTAATAAATACTCTATCCTTCGGATCGTCCGGGC
>JAISRC010000012.1 GCA_031273845.1 Desulfovibrio sp. | reverse complement strand
GCCGCGGCCGCCCGGAACGACAAGCAGCGGGCCTATGCCGGCATCAACCCGATGGCCGATGTTGAGGCCGTGCCCTTGAGGCAGTTTATACCCAAGCGCGGGCGCGATCTGACTCTGGCGCCCACGCTCAAGGAAGCGGCGCCGCTCGGTCTGGTCGACGCGGCCTTTGCCCTGCGTAATAAGCTGGCGGCTCTGGGCGTGGAATGGGGCACCGCGCATATGCGGCGGCTTCAGGAGCTTTACCCGGACGGCAAAGTGCCGGCCGGGGACATGCCGGAACTGCCCGGGCTGCTCCTTGACGCGGATGCGGCCGTAAAACGCGCCGAAATGAAGCTCGTATCCGGAGGCGCGGCATGACCCTCAAGGACTATCTGGACGGCATGAGTCAACGTCAACTGGCGGCAAAGCTCGGCATATCGCCGGCCGCCGTCAACCGGCTCCTGAACGGCGGCGTGTGGCCGCGCAAAGGCGCGGATGACGTGCAGCGCCGGCTCACGGACGCGCTTGCGGACGCCGGGGTTCTGCGCATGACGGCCCTCAGCCTTGTCGCATGCAGCCGCCTTGCCGGCACGTCTGCTATCCAAACCCAAACCATAAAGGACAAAACGATGCTCAGAAAACAGACTTTGTTGCCCAAGACGCGGCAAATTTTCAAGCTCCACGGCGATCCTTTCGGCGCGGAACCGCGCAGCGCCGGGGATGTCTATCTGGACGACACCTCACGCTATGTGCAGGAGGCCATCTATATGACCGCCAAGCACGGCGGCATGATGGCCGTCGTCGGTGAGTCCGGCTCCGGCAAGAGCACCCTGCGCCGGGAACTGCTTGACCGTCTGCGCCGGGAATCCCTGCCTATAGTATCAATAGAGCCTTATGTCGTGAGCATGGACGACGAGGCGCAGGGCCGGCCCCTGCGGGCGGACCACATTGCCTCGGCCGTACTGCACACTCTTGCCCCGCTGACGCGCATTCCGCGCAATTCCGAATCACGCTTCCGGCTGCTGCACAATACGCTCAAGGAGTCGGGCCGCGCGGGCAACCGGCACCTTCTGATCATCGAGGAAGCGCACGATCTGCACGGCAAAACCCTGAAGCACCTGAAGCGCTTTTACGAGCTTGAGGACGGCTTCAACCGGCTGTTGTCGATCATTTTGTTCGGTCAGTCGGAACTCAAAACCAAACTTGCGGAAACCAACAGCGAAATCCGGGAAGTAGTGCAGCGCATGGAACTGGTGGAACTCAGGCCGCTGGACGACATCGAAGGCTACCTGCGGCACAGGCTTGAGCGCGCCGGGCTGAAGTACGACAGCCTGATCGGCCCGGATGCCGTTGACGCGCTGCGCCTCAAACATGCGGTCACGGCCCCGCGCGAGCGCGGGCAGGCGCGGGAAGCCGTGTCGCTGTTGTATCCTCTGGCCATAGGCAACACCTTGACCGCGGCGTTCAATCTGGCCGCGGAACTGGGCATGGACACGATCACCGGCGACGTGATCCGCCGCGTATAGGAGGAGTGACATGGCCTGCGCGTATCAGAGATTCATCCAGATGACCCGGCGCTCCCTGGGGATGGACGACGAGACATACAGGCAATTTCTGGAGTCCGTCACCGGCAAGCGATCCACAACCGAAATGACTCAAAAGCAACGCTACAGGGTCGTGGAAGAACTCAAACGCCTGGGAATGACCTTTGCGCCTGCGGCATCCGGCGCCAAGCCGGCCAGCAAAAAAGACGCGCCCAGGGACGGCAGCCCGCAGGCGCGCCTTGTGCGGCACCTGTGGCTGAAGCTCAAGGGATACGGCGTGCTGCGGGACAGTTCCGAGCGGGCGCTGCTGGCCTACGTCAAACGGATCACCGGCGTGGATCGCATGGAGTGGCTGCGGCCGCCGCAAATGAACACCCTTATTGAAACTCTCAAACAGTGGGTGGATCGCGTGGAAGCCGCCCCGCAGGAAGCGACACAGCCGTGAAGGATACCTCGCGTACAAAGGGCGCGGAGCTGCTTAACTCGCTGGCGGCCATTGTTGACGATGAGCTGCGCCGGGGCGGGACGGAGGAACTCGGCGAACGCGTCGCATATCGTGTCGCGCGTGAGTGGGGGGGACAAAAATTGTACATGCCTATGGATAAGGATCGCCGTGCCCGGATGATGTACCGCCTGTTCAACGGGCGGAATTACCAACAACTGGTGCGGGAGTTCGGACGTTCCGACACTACGGTACGCCGGATTGTCGAAAAGGAGCGTGACCGGCAACGGAAGGCTGAGCGCGAACGCGCGCGGAATCTGGAACAGCAATATGCACTCTTTTAACAAGATATGGAGGCAAAGATATGAGCGCGGCAGTTGAGGAACTGATGGAAGTGACGGAAGTGCGAAGCGAAAGCTACATGCGGAATGCCTTGGGGCAGGATGTGCCCGTAAGCCTTGTCAAAGAAATTGACAAGATGCGCGACAATCTGGTGCGCGGTGTTGTGGCGGACTATCAAGCTCTGGCGGAGCAGACGCAGCAAGTAAAAAGGCGTTGCGAGGGCGATCTTGAGGCTTTTCTGCAACTTTCAGCCGAGCGTTTCGGGGCGGAACTCGGCGGCAAGAAAGGCAACGTCACCGTATACAGTTACGACGGCAAACTGAAACTTGTCCGTCAGATGTCCGATTACATGGTGTTTGACGAGGGGCTGGCGGCTACAAAAGAGTTGATCGACCAGTGCCTTACGGACTGGACGCAGACCACTAGCCCGGAGATCAAGCTGCTTATTGACCGGGCCTTCCGGCCTAACTCTCACGGCAGGATCAGCACAAGCGCCGTGCTTGGGCTGCGGCAGCTGGCGATAAACGACGAGCGCTGGATCAGGGCCATGCACGCCATCGGCGAGAGTCTGAAGGTTGTCAGCAGCAAGGCGCATATCAGGGCCTACCGTCAGGATGAGGGCGGCGACTGGCAGCCGGTCGGGGAATGCTGAAAATGACAGGCAATAGATTTGTCCGGATTTTACCGGCGGACGGCGGCCTTCTTGTGGATAAAACAAAGGGAGAGTTGTTTGTACGGGACATTATGGAGGCATTGGAAAGCAACAGCGATGACAACGTCTACGCCATGTTTATCCGCGCATGTCGTTTCGACGGCTGGGCGGGCGATGACAGGGCCGTGAAGCAGGTCAGGCTGTACGACATAGAGAGCAGTGATGCCTGTCCTCTATGCAGCAAGGCATGGCAGAAAATGCGGGACGATTTTTACGAGGAAGGCTATCGCGCCGGACAGAATGAGGCACAAAAATGAACGCAGCAAGGCGAAAGTTAATTGACGAAATAATAAACCGCATGTCTGAGGCAAGGGGCTTGCTGGAGGAAGTTTGCAGCGACGAACAGGCAGCTTACGACAACATGCCTGTTCCCTTACAGGAAAGCGAGCGCGGTGAACGTATGGCGGAAGTCCTGTCGGAAATGGAGAACGCCGTCACAGACCTTGAAAACCTTGAAAGTGTCCTTGAGGATGCCAAAGCATAAGGATTCCTTCATAGGTAAAATATAACCCTTTAACCTGGAGAACACACATGACCAAGGCGGAACTGATCACGATCATGGTGGAAAAGGACGGGAAAGACGGCGGCGTGAGCAAAGCCCACATGGGCTCCATTCTGGATGTCCTGGGCGATGTCATAGCCGGTGAGCTTTTGCGGGGCGGCGATATTACCCTGCCCGGCCTGGGCAAGCTCTGCACCGTGGAACGGGCCGCGCGCACGGGCCGGAACCCCAAAACGGGAGCAAGCATCCAGGTACCGGCAAAGAAGACCGTGAAATTCAAGGCGGGCAAAGAACTGAAGGAAAAGCTCAATCAAGGGCAGGATCGCTGAAAATGGAAGTGTTGGAAGTGAAGTGCCCGAAGTGCGAAAGTCTATGCGGCGTCCTCATGGAAGAGCGTGAGCTCAGTGAGAATACGACGTTGGAAGGCGTTGAAGTCGAATGCGACAAGTGCGGCTGCGAGTTTTCTTTTGATCTCGCCATAGACTTACTCAACAAAAAAACCCTGAACTGAACGCGAAACAGCGCCGCCCGCAAGGGCGGCGCTGTCTGCCGGGCGTGGTTGCCCGGTACTGATGAGCAAGCCAAAGGAAGGTGTGGATTGATCACTTACCCGGACAAGAACCTTGAATACGATGAAAATGGCGAGGGCTTGTGGGGCTGTAACTGTGGCCGTGGCATCTTGGACCGCACCTATTATGTGGGGCCAACAGGCGAATGTCGCGTGGAATGCGGCTGCGGTCTGTGTGCTCCGTGGGGGAGAGATGAAAAAGAAGCCTGCTTTCACTGGAACATCATCATGGCTGCTCTGTGCGGCCCGTATTCCCTCGTGGAATTGATTTATCGGCGCATGATCCGGCTTGCCAAGGAACAAGGAAACGATTCGGCGCAGGTTGAGCACGCGCTTAAGAGACACCTGAAAAGCTACGGTGAAATGAACCATCAATGAATAAGGAATACTGCACAAACGGCAAGGCCGGCTATTTCTTTTTCATAACAACAAGCCCGTCTTCCTCGGCCTCAAATTTGACCTCAGAAAAGAAAACTTTCTTTTCTGAGGTCGCTTGTTTTTTCAGTAGTTCCGCCAGATGCGCGAGCAGTTCCTTATCCTGTTCGTCCGGCAATACGGCGGCGCAGATTTCAATGACGGCGGAGGCGCTACGGTAGCCGTGGTCAAAACCCATAGAAACATACGTTTTAGCGAGTGCGGCGGTTTCTGATTTTTTCATACAGAAAACGAACACATAGTGCAGCGAATGTCGAGAAAAATTTTGTGGCAAATTTGCCCCGGAAAAACCCGGAGGGATGCCCATGATCACCTGTCCGCAAATGAACCCTGAAGCGGGTGATACCAGTTGTCCGAGCCGCGTTTTATCCATCAAGGACAGTCGTGAGTTGGAGCGTTGCCGGGCCTGCCCGCGCGGGCACGAGTACATGGATACGTTACGCGGCATCATGCCGGAGAGATTTTTCACAGACCTGCCGCCGGTTCAAGCGGTGCCCATAAAGGAGGCTTTCATGAGACGGTATACTTTTCCCGAATTGGCCGCTCTGATCGGCGGCGTGACTGCGCAGGATGTCCGCAATACCTACTACTTCCGCGACAGCAGATCCGTGGCGGGCACAAAGGCGCACACGGTGCGGGAGGCCATGCGTGAGCGCGGCATAACATGGGATCAAATTGGCCCTTCACAGAAAGGCCGCTCTAAGCCTAAATCTCCGGCAACCTCAGCGCAGGCCGCCCCGGCCATACTGGGCGAGTCGGAATCTTCGACCACGCAGGCCACCTCGGAAGCCCGGGCCAATCAGGACACCCAACCTGAGCAGACGGCTACCTCAACCCCCAAGCCATACTGGCCTGAGCCGTTGCCGGAAAACTGGCCGGACGTTCAGACTTTGTATCGGACCGCCTCACTGGAAGATCTTCTGCGCGAGATCCGGCGCCGCCTGCCCGATGCCGACATCCGGATCACGCTACCGATGCAGATGCCTGAGGCGCGATCGTGAATTTGATGCCGTAGTAGCCAGGCGGTTTTTTACACCATGCGTAATGATGTTACAAAAGCTGTCCCGCAAAATCCCGCCTGGTCCCGCATTATCCCGGAATTATCACACACTTCCCTGATCAATTATCCCACCTGTGATCAGGAAAGACCGTTGCGCCCCAGGCGGACAAGATGCCTTCTGACCCTGGAAATGTAGGCGTCGCGGTAGCGCGGGGTTCGGGAATGATATGCGCCGATTGCGGCCCATATATTGCCGGTGCGCTCATATTCCCGGCGCAGCAGCCACGCGGCGGCATGGGCGTTCACGCAGCCGTCGCGCAACACGGTTTCGGAAGGCATTCCTTTTTCTTGCAGGGCATTGACGTGAACCGTGTTGATCTGAAACGCCCCCAAATCCCAAGTGCCGTTTTTGTTGCACACGGCTTCGCCTGTCTTGCCGCCTTCAGCCGCCAGAATGCCTACCAACGCGGCCAGAGGCAGACCGTTTTCCCTCGCCGCATCCATGACGCAATCCATGCTCAAGGCGCGTGTCGGCGCGACCGCCACCCGCGCCCGTTCTTCGGCACAAACCGCGCCCGGAACCAAGCACAGAAAAGAGGCGAGCAGAAGGCGGATCATTTCAGTTTCCCGATGATGGAATGGGAAATCCCGCTGGCGCTCCCGGCCACCTGAATCGGCACAAACCGCGCCCGGAACCAAGCACAGAAAACAGGCGAGCAGAAGGCGGATCATTTCAGCTTCCCGATGATGGCATGGGAAATGCCGCTGGCGCTCCCGGCCACCTGAAAAGGATTGTTGCCGCCAATGTCGGGAATGGAGGACTTCACTTCACTCAGCACATCGTTCATTTTATCCTGAATAAGCGCGTCCACCTGTCGGCACATGCTCCCGATAATCTGATCCATGCTTGGCAGGGAAATCCCAAGGCTGAACGCATCCCCGATGCTGTTGATGCTGCTCAGGCAGTCAGAGAATGGCCCCCGCGTGTCTTCGGGGTCAGGCATCATGGTGTTGTGGCTGTCTTTGACCTGCCCATTGCGCTCCTGCATGGCTTTGTTGGCCGCGCTTTGCGTATCCGCGCAGGAACCGGCGTAACAGGGCGCGGAGAAAACAAGCGTCAGCAGCGTGGTAATCAGAAATACTTTCATTTTTTCCCTCCAAAAACGGGTTTCCCGTTTTCATCAATCTGATAAAGCTGTTTACAGGCGGGATAGCCGGAGCAGCCGAAGAAAGGGCCTTTGGCGCTTTCACGCCGCACCAGCGGCTTGCCGCAGGACTTGCATTTGAATTTTGTGGGTTCCGGCTTCTTTCTGCCTTCACCGGGTTTGCCGTTCTCATTTGGGTAGGAAGCGTTGCACTTGCGATCCGAGCAACTGAAAAAGTCGTATTCGCCGGAACCGTCTTTCTTCTGTCCTTTCATGTGGACAAGCGGCTTGCCGCAGATGGAGCAGGAAAACTCCGTTGTGGCCGGAGGTTCACGGTCGCTTTGTTGAGCGGCGGGATAGCGTAAGAAGAACATGCTGAGTTCACCCCGGAGCCGGTCGTATGCCCTGGCGAGCACATCCCGGTAGGCGGATTTGCCTCCGGCGATATTGTCCAAGGAAGTTTCCATATCTCTGGTGAAATCGTAATCGACAAAAGAAAACACGCTGATCAGCAAGTCCACGGCCTTCTCCCCAAGGGGAGTGGGAACCAGCAACCGTTTTTCGGTTCTGACGTATTCGCGGCGCAGAATAGTTTCCAGAATGGCCGCGAAAGTGGCCGGGCGGCCAATGCCCCGGTTTTCGAGTTCACGGACAAGGGCAGCCTCGGAATACCGCGCTGGCGGTTTGGTCTTTTTGGTAAGGAGTTTTCCATCAGCCGCCGTGACCATGCTCCCCGCCTTCAGGGACGGTACGGGATTGTCCGGCGCATCCGCGTCCCCGTCCTCGTCCGAGGTCGCTTCATCAGCGGCGAGCAGGATTTTCCAGCCTTGTTCTTTCAATACCCGGCCTCTGGCCTCAAATTCGGCCTTTTTATCCTCAAGCGGCGCGGAGAGCTTGAGCGT
>JAISRC010000152.1 GCA_031273845.1 Desulfovibrio sp. | reverse complement strand
GGTATGAGTTCGAAAGGCAGAGGTGTCATTACAGTGAAATCACAGACAAGCAACGAAAGTTATACCTTTGCTTCGGGGTGGAAGCGCCAACCACGCTATAAATCTCCGGAGCTTAGGTTGTATTGTGAGCCGCTCAAAGCGGTTTTCCCAATGGGTTAACTTGGGGTTGAACACTGAAAGATTATTGTATGCATCGGACTCCATCTGAAGTACGCCCATTTGCAGTCCTTGGATCACTGCATCAAAGTTCCCATATTTCGAGCTGTCATAAATATCAACTTTAAAGGTACCTTTGGAACGCTCTTCAAGATCTTTTTTAAACAGCTCATACCCTTGGCCCATGGGGTGTGCAGGGACATTAGGGTGTGCTAATTTGATCATAACGGGAGCGGCAAAGGAAACAGCCGCTATAAAAAATATAAATGCAGGGAGGCAAAGCAAGGCGGATAACTTTTTTATGTTTGCTTCGTACGTTATTGAAGACCGGTTAAAAGAAAATCTTTCTGGATAATTCAGGTTATGCGAAAAGCAGTCTGTAACACTTTACTTTTGAGATAGTTGCTCACTGCGGGCTGAGCCAGCCTGCAACTATCTCGCGGCAAAGATTTGCAGGCAAATCCTTACAGAGCAGATATAATCCTTCAAAATTGATCTGCTCTGGACGATAATTATCCATTTTATTATATTAGCTAAGGGCGGTGTGGATCGCAAATAATAATTTCATATATCAATATGTACTGTAGGCATAATACACTATGTCCATTATACAAGTTTGCAATAGAAACCACATTCATGCGATTTTTTACTGTTTCGATTGCTGCGGGAGCGCCGTGCCGGATTCCCTGCGCCGGCTGGCGGGAGAGGAAGAGCGGCAGCTTTAACCCTTCAATTGTTGAAGTTGCTCAGGCGACGCAAACGAGAAGCACCGCCTGCCCAGCAGGCAAAGCGGAACCATGTTTCGCCGCCAAGTACCGGAGGAGGCGTCTCAAAATCAATCGTCCTTCAAATATCTATGAACCGGGACAGCCTCTTTATCATGCCTTTCCGGAGTTCGGTCCGCGCGGCCGCAGTGTCTGAAAACATGAATGCTGCACCGGAGCAGTATACCGTACTTCAAACCGGGGTAAAAAAATAAACACTCTGCTTTTTTATTTATATACATATTGACACTTTGTCTCCGGCACACTATTGTGCTCCGGTCGCCTGAAACTTTCGGGCCGGATGTCATTTGCAACAGTTTAAAAAGGACAAACGAAATGGATGATTTTTTGAAAGAAGCTTTGGAGATTGTGAAGGCACAGGCAGCCGTCCGGACGATGACGGAAGACGAAATAACCTCTATGGTGAAGAAAATTTCCTCAGGTCTTCACGGGCTGGCGGCATGTACTTGTGCAGAAGATCAGGTCGGCGCTGAACCGGATGCGAAGAAAAGCATCAAGGAAAGATCCGTTACCTGCCTGGAATGCGGCAAGGTCTTCAAGCTTCTTTCCACCAGGCATCTGGCCGGACATGGTCTTACCGCCGCGGAATACAGAGAGAAATGGGGACTGAAAAAGGGAACAGCCCTCGCCGCAAAAGCTCTGCAGCGCGACCGCCGGAACAAAATGAAAGAAATGAGACTGTGGGAACGGCGAGGCGCGGCCAAAGCCGGCAAATAACAGACTTCGGCCAGATTCAACAGCCCGGAGCCGGGGCGGCATTCCGGAAGTTGCTTGACTTCAGGCAAACAGCGCTCGGCCCGCGGCTGTTTTTTTTGCTGCTCCTCCAGGCAAACTCCATCCCGAACAGCAAACAAAACTGAAAGAATATCAGCTGCATACTCAGCAATGACCATTTCGCTCACTCCGCACGCTTCCCTGTTGTGGTCGGAACCGGCCGTCGGCCCGCCCGACGACAAGTCCCAAAGCGGTCCCGATTGGCGTGAGCGTCTGTTCACAGCAGCTGCCGCGCCGGACGGCGGCGTACCCGGCGCGCCGGAAGACGTTGCCGCGTTCCGCTTCTGGCGTTCTTTCGCCGGACAGTTTCTTACAGCCCTCTGCCGCCTGCCGGATGACGGCACAGGCACGGACCCCCTCGTCGGCATTGCCTGCCCCTCCGATGCCCGGCTCGACGCCCTGCTGGAGAGCGCACCGCCCATGGCAGGGGGCGAATACCTTTCCCGGCAGTCCCTGCGGGAGATATGGACAAAGCTTGTCGCTTGGTGCGCGGATGAAACGGCGCGCGGCGGCCTGCCGGCATTCATGCACAAACGTGCACCCGCATGGAGACGCGTCGGGCGGGTTACTTTTCATCTAGCGGAAAACAAAGTCGACGCCGAGCGGCCCTTTGCTTTCCTGGTCACTTACACCACAGGCCTGAACAAAGACGGCCGCCCCGTGCACCAGATTCTGGGCGAAGCCCTGAAACGCTATGCGGGAGAAGATGATAAAGCCGCCCTCATCAGCCTGCTTTCCCCGGTTCGCGCCGCCGCCGAACAATTGCCTTGGGTCGGGGCCATGGTGGAAAGCGGCGCTGTATACAGCCCCCAAGCCTTCAACGTTTCTCAGGCACACCGCCTGCTTCTGGATGTGCCGACCCTTGAACGCAACGGCCTGAGCGTGAGCATCCCGGATTGGTGGCAAAAACGGCCGCGCCCGCAAATAAGCATCAAAATCGGCGAAAGCAGAGCCCCATCCCTCGGCCTGGAGGGCCTGCTGGACTGGAATGTCGGCTTGGCGCTCGGAGAGCGGCGGCTCTCCCCCGCGGAAATCCGGGAACTCTTCGAAGCCGGGGACGGCCTCGTGCTGTTCAAGGGCCGATGGATTGAGGCGGACAGAGAAAAGCTGCAACAGGCCCTTGAACACTGGGAAGAAGCTCGCGCGACCGCCGAGGACGGGACGCTGTCCTTTGCTCAGGGCATGCGCCTGCTGGCGGGGATGCCCATGGACCTGCGCGCGGCTGCGGAGGATGAAGAGGCGGACGACTTTGTCCGGCCCCGCGTGGAAGCCGGCGACGCATTGCGGGAATGGCTCGCCGAGGTACGCAAACCCGGCTCCGCCGCCGTTCCTTCCTCGCTGAAAGCGCAACTGCGGCCTTATCAACAAGCGGGGCTGTCCTGGCTGTCCCTTTTGTGCGGCATGGGCCTCGGGGCCTGTCTGGCGGACGACATGGGGCTCGGCAAAACCATGCAGGTGCTTGCCCTGCTGCTTTTGGAAAAGGAAAAGCGGACCCTGCCTTCCCTGCTGGTAGTGCCCGCTTCGCTCCTGGGCAACTGGAGGGCCGAGGCCCGACGCTTCGCCCCCTCCCTGACTCTGCACTTTTACCATCCCGCCGAAAGCGGCAAAGAGCAGATGGCCCGATGGGACCGGCATCCCGAAGAATTGCGTAATGCCGATCTCGTGGTCACCAGCTACGCCATGCCTGCCCGGAACAGCGAACTGTTTTCAGAGCAGCCCTGGCGGCTGCTCATCGCCGATGAAGCCCAGAACATCAAGAACCCCGGAACGCGCCAGAGCAGATCCCTGAAAAAAATCAGAGCGGACGCCCGCATTGCCCTCACGGGCACACCCATTGAAAACCGTCTGTCCGATCTGTGGTCGCTCTTTGACTTTATCAATCCCGGCCTGCTCGGCTCGGCCAAAGTGTTCAAATCCGTCGTAAGCAATCTGGAGAAACGCCAGGAGGATCAGTACGGTCCCCTACGCCGCCTCGTCGGTCCCTATATTCTGCGCCGGCTGAAAACGGACAAACAGATCATCAACGATCTGCCGGACAAGGTGGAAGCCGTGACATACTGCTATCTTACGCCCGAACAGGCCGGACTCTATACCCGCCTGACGGAGCAACTGCGCAGGGACCTTGAAGCGCTTTCCTCCGCGGAGGAAGACCGGATCAGACGGAGCGGTCTTGTACTGCAGAGCATCATGCGCCTGAAACAACTATGCAACCACCCGGCGCAACTCACCGGCGAACCGGACTGGGACGCGGCAAAAAGCGGCAAGTTCGAACGCTTGGCCGAACTCTGCCGGGAAATGGCCGAACGCCAGGAGCGCGTACTGCTCTTCACCCAGTTCCAGGAAATCATCGCCCCCCTGTCCCGGCATCTCGAAGATATTTTCGGACGCCCCGGCCTCGTCCTGCACGGCGGCACCGGCGTAAAACAACGCAAAGGCCTGGTGGACGCCTTCCAGCGCGACGACGGACCGCCCTTCTTCATCCTGTCTCTGAAAGCCGGCGGCACGGGCCTCAACCTGACCGCCGCCGGTCAGGTCATACATTTTGATCGCTGGTGGAATCCCGCAGTGGAAGACCAGGCCACGGACCGCGCCTTCCGCATCGGGCAGAAAAAAAATGTACTGGTACACAAATGCGTCACGCGCGGCACCCTGGAAGAACGCATAGACGGGATGCTCCAGCACAAACGTGAACTGGCCGGCGAAATTCTCGGCAAGGGCGGGGAAATCAACATCACAACCCTAGACGACAAGGCGCTGCTGGATCTTGTGAATCTGGACATCAGCCGCGCCGTTTTGTGAGGTCCCCATGTCATGGAGATACAGATTTCCGGAGTACGTGAGCGTGGAAGAAAAGCGCATCAGGGCCGAGAAGGCGCTTAAAAAGCTGGGCAAGACGCGGCCCGACCTCAAGCCGGTCCGCATCCCCGGCCGGGCGCTTGCCGAAACATTTTGGGGCAAGGCATGGTGCGGCCATATGGACCGGATGGCCGATTACGGCAACCGTCTGCCGCGGGGCCGCAGCTATGTCCGGAACGGCACCGTCTGCCATCTGGATATCCGTCCGGGTGAAATTGAGGCCTGGGTTTCCGGCACGCAAATGTATACCGTCGGCATACGGATCAAAGCCCTGGAGCAAAAACGCCGGGAACTCATTCAGGCGGCATGCAGAGGGAAAATCGGCACCTTGCTGGATATCCTGCGGGGCAAACTGTCCAAGGACGTCATGGGCGTCGTCTGTCGGTCCGAAACCGGCATTTTCCCCGAAGTGTCCGAGATTTCCTTTACCTGCTCCTGTCCTGATCAGGCGATAATGTGCAAGCATGTGGCAGCCGCGCTTTACGGAGTAGGCAGACGGCTGGACGAGGAACCGGAACTGCTGTTTCGCCTGCGCGAGGCTGACCCCGCGGAATTGTTCAGCCTGGACGCGGCCGATCTGCCGGACGGCGAAACAGCCTCCTTGCAGGGGGTGGATCTGGGCGGTCTGTTCGGCATCGACCTGACGGATGCCGAAAGCGCAACGGCCGATGTCGCGGGACGGGTTGTCCCGCCGCAAAATTCTGCTCCAGACGGGAAAAAAGGTGGAACGCGGTTCGACGCGCGCCTTTCCGGAAAAACAACGACTAAGGACAAGGCAAGAATTGAGGCAACTCCGGCGGCAAAGACCAGGGCAACGGCAAAAGCCGGGGCAAAAACAACGACAAAAATCGAGGCGGAAATGACGGTAAAAAAGGCGACAAAGACCGAGGCGGCGGCGGCAAAGATTGAAGCAAAGGCCGGAGTGAGGGCAACGGCAAAGGACGGGGCGTCGGCGGCAAAGAAGGCAACAAAGGCCGAGGCAAAGCCGGAGATAAAGATCAGAGCAAGGGCCGCCGTGAGGGATGAGGCAAAGGTCGAAGCAAAGGATGCGGTAAAGGCGGGGGCGTCGGCGGCAGAGATTGAAACAAAGGCCGGAGCAAAGACAACGGCAAAGGCCGGGACAAAGAAAAAATCCGACGGACGACAATCCGCTGAAACAGGCGCCCGCACCCTGCCCGTCCTTGATTTCGACAATCTGACCGGCAGCGCTGTCGCGTCTTTTCGTGAAGCCTGCGGCATGTCCCTTTATCTGTTCTCCTCCCGTCTTGATGTGAGCGAGGCCACGATTCTGCGCTGGGAAAAAGAGCCGGGGACAATCCGGCTGCATCCCGCATCGCGGAAAAAATTCCTGGCCCTGTACAAGAAAATGTCCCGAAAAAGCTGAGATACAGACCATGCGCGAATTGCTGCCCTTGCTGTCCAGACCCGCCCGCTGGCTGGGCATTGAAGAAGGCGCGTCGCACAAGAAGCTCCCGGTCAAAACGCACATAGGTCTGGCCTTTCCCGATCTCTATGAGGTGGGCATGTCCTACCTTGGTCTGAAAATCCTGTACGCCCTGCTCAATGCTTACGACGACAGGGCCGCCGAGCGCGTCTTCGCCCCCTGCCGCGAAACGGGGGCCATCCTGCGCGGGCGCGGCGCGCCTCTCTGCACCCTGGAATCGGACACCCCCCTGCACCGCCTGGACATCTTGGGCTTCAGCGTTACCCACGAACTGTGCTACACCAACATACTCTATATGCTGGACCTGGGCGGCCTGCCCCTGCGCGCCGCCGACCGGAAAGGAACGGGGCCGGAAGGCAGGCCCTGGCCGCTGGTCCTGGCCGGCGGCTGCTGCACAATGGCCGCCGAACCCCTGACCCCCTTTGTGGACGCCATGTGTCTGGGCGAAGCCGAGGAAAGTTTTCCGGAACTGCTGACCGCCTTTGAGGAAGAACGGGCAAGGGGAGCGTCCCGGGAAGACATGCTTCTGCGCTTGTCCGCCGTCCCCGGCGTCTATGTCCCGGAATTTTTTCAGGTCGAAGGAGGCGGGGCGCTCCGGCCGGCGCGCCCCGGCCTGCCGCGCCCGACCCGGCGTGTGGCGGCGGATCTGGACCTCGCCCCC
The DNA here is from genome assembly GCA_031273845.1 of Desulfovibrio sp. Lineage (GTDB taxonomy): Bacteria > Desulfobacterota > Desulfovibrionia > Desulfovibrionales > Desulfovibrionaceae > Frigididesulfovibrio. The sequence continues at coordinate 5,461 of JAISRC010000152.1, read as the reverse complement.
TATCCCCTGGTTCAGCCTCTGCCTCTGGGCGCGGTACACAACCGCCTGTCTCTGGAGATCGCCAGGGGCTGCACGCGCGGCTGCCGCTTCTGTCAGGCGGGCATGCTCTACCGTCCGGTGCGGGAACGCAGCGTGGACAATCTGCGGGAGATCATAGACAAGTGCCTGAAAGCCACAGGCCACGACGACCTCTCTTTCCTGTCCCTGAGCAGCGGCGACTTTTCCGCGCTGGGAGAGCTTTTTCAGTATGCTGCGGACCGCTGCGCGACGGAGCAGATATCCCTGTCCCTGCCTTCCCTGCGGGTGGGCTCCGTGGAAGATGGGATCATAGCCCGCATGGCGGGCATCCGGCGCACGGGGGCGACCCTGGCCCCGGAGGCCGGGAGCGCGCGCTTGCGCGCGGCCATCAACAAAGGCGTGACCGAAGAGGATCTCGTGCAACATGTGCGCCGCCTGCTGGAGCACGGTTGGCGGCAGGTCAAACTGTATTTCATGATCGGCCTGCCCACGGAAACGGACGAGGATCTGCTTGCCGTACTCGATCTTTGCCGCAAGGCCCGTGACGCCGGCGGGCCGGGCTCCGCGCGTCTGCGGGTTACGGCTTCCCTGTCTCCCTTTGTGCCTAAGGCGCATACGCCCTTTCAGCGCGAGGCGCAGATATCCCTTGCGGAAATGCGCCGGCGCACGGGCTTGTTGCTGGATGCGGCGAAAAAGGAAAAAATGATCACCGTGCGCCGGCATGACCCGGAAATGAGCCTGCTGGAAGGCATCCTTGCAAGGGGGGACAGGCGGTCGGCAGACGTCGTGGAACGGGCCTACCGCGCCGGCGCGCTGTTTTCAAGCTGGAAGGAAGGCTTTTCCCTGCAGCCCTGGCTGGATGCCCTGTCGGAACTCGGACTGGATGCCGAAGACTACACGCGGGCACGCGCGCCCGACGAGGCCCTGCCTTGGGACCATTTGGCAAGCGGCGTATCGGAGAACTTTTTGCGGCGCGAAAGAGAAAAAGCCGTCCTCGCCCTGCCCACCCCGGACTGTCGCTATGCGGCCTGCAACGGCTGCGGGGTTTGCGGCGTGCCGGGACGGTCCTCCGGCCTGCAGAAAGTGTCCGGTCGGGAAGGAGCCTATCGCCTGACCCTGAATCGGCCGCAACGCGACCGCATCGGCGACGGAAAACGTGCAAACGCATCCCCCCCGGCGGCCGATGTTCCCGTCCGGAGAGGCCGCACATCCCCCGGAAACACCGGGAAAACGCCGGTCGATGCCCTTTTCGAAAGTATCCCTTCCGAAGGCATTTCTTCCGAAAACATTCTCTCCGAAAACATTCTCTCCGAAGATATTCTCTCCGAAGATATTTCTTCCGAAAGCGATCTCTCCGAAAGCGTTCCCTGCGGAGGAATTCGTTCCGAAGGCGTTCCCGTCGAAAGCGTTCTTTCTGAAAACATTCCTTCCGAAAATGTTCTCTCCAAAGACATTGCTTCCGAAGGCGTTCCCTCCCGAGGTATTCCTTCCGGCGCGGCGGGCCGGCAGAAGCCGCCGGAACTGCCTGAACATCTCGTGCGCAAGGCCGCGCAGATACTGGTCCGCTATTCCCGCCTGGGGCCGGCAGCCTATCTCAGCCAGTTGGAAATACAGCGCATCTTTGACCGCGCCCTGCGGCGAGCCGGCTTGCCCATGGCCTTCAGCCGAGGTTTTCATCCCCTGCCTCTGCTTTCTTTCGGCCGTGCCTTGCCCGTGGGCGTGGAGAGCGAAAGTGAATGGTTCTCCCTGTATCTGCGGGCGCCCTATCCCGCGCCCGATGCCGTCGAAGCCCTGAACGCCGGTCTGCCCGCGGGACTCACGGTGCTGTCCGCGGACCCCCAGCCTTTGGCCCGACAGAGCGCGGACGCGGAACGGGAATCTTTCCGCCTGGAATGCCTTGATTCGCGAGGAAAGGCCTTTGCGGCCGCATGGGAAAGGGTCGGACAAAGTTCTTCTCTACCCTGGCTGAAAGAAGGCAAAAAAGGGGTCCGTTCTCTTGACGCCCGCCCTTTCTTTGTTCACATTGGAACAATTCCTTCCGGCGGGACGGGCGCCCGCGTGAATCTGGTTCTGGATTGGAGCGCGGGCTATGTGTCGCCTCCGGCCCTTTGTATTCACGTCCTTGACAGTGTCGGCTTCAAAGCGGACCCGGCAGGGATGCGCATGATCAAAACCAGGCGTCCGGATTGAATGCCCCTGCGCCCTGAACAGGCGCCGAAGGGCAAGGATGTCTATTTTCCAAGCGGAGCATCTATGCGTTTATTCAACCATTTTGTCGCGGGGTTGCTTATGACTTTGTGTTTTGTTTTCCCGGCGGCGGCCCGGATGCAACCTTTGCAGGACGCGGCGCGGCCGGCGGTGCCCGGAGCGGGACCGGAGGACCCGGCGGACGAGTCCCCGTATAAAAGCAAAAGTCTGGTACAGCGCCTGTCGAACGGCCTGACGGTGCTGGTCTTGCCGGACCGGCGTTTCCCCCTGGTTTCCATGCGCCTCTATGTTCACGCCGGCTCGGCCTATGAGCGGCCTGAAGAGGCGGGCATCAGCCATATGCTGGAACACATGGTCTTCAAGGGCACGGAAAAGCGCCCGCGCGGGCAAGCCGCGGCGGATGTGGAAAAAAACGGGGGCTACCTTAATGCGGCCACCAGTTTCGACTATACGGTCTATATCGTGGACATGACTCGCGAGCACTGGAAAACCGGCCTTGACGTGCTGCGGGACATGGCCTTCCTCCCCGCCCTGGACCCCGCGGAACTGGAGGCGGAAAAAGACGTGGTCATCGCGGAGCTCAAGCGCGGCGAGGACAACCCCGGACAGCGCCTGTTCCGCATGACGCAGCAGGAAAGCCTGCAAGGCACCCCTTACGAGCGGCCGATCATAGGCTTTGAGACAACGGTGCGCGCCCTGAGCGCGGAGAAAATACGCGCCTATATAGAGCGGCTTTATCAGCCCCAGTCCATGCTTCTGGTGCTCTGCGGGGATGTGGACGCGGCGGAAGCCGCCGCCGAGGCGGACAAACTCTTCGGAGGGCTGGAGAACACGCAGATCGTCGTCCCCCCCCCGCCGGTCAGGGAAACCCCGCCCCCCCCCTTCGGCATAAGCGTGGAAGAAGGCCCCTGGAACAAGGTCTATCTCTCTCTGGCCCTGCCCGCGCCGGGTATGGGCGATGCGCGCTCCCCCCGCCTGGATGTGCTGGCCCACATTCTGGGAGGGGATGCCGGCTCCCGCCTGCCCAGGGTGCTGAAATACGAAAAACGCCTTGCCGACAGCGTTTCGGTTGCCGACTACAGCTTCGAACGTCTGGGCATGCTCTACATCCACGCCGTTCTGGACGAGGACAAACTGGAGCGCTTTTGGAAGGAACTGTGCCGCGAACTGGCCGCGGCCGGCAAGAACGGTTTCACGAACGAGGAACTAGCGCGGGCCGTGCTGAACATAGAAGACGAGCTCTACCGCTCGCGGGAAACCTTGGGCGGCTATGCCTCCAAGCTCGGCTATTTCGCCTTTTTCGACAAGGGTGAACAGGGTGAAGCCAATTATCTGCGCTCGGTGCGCGAAACGAACTCCGCCATGCTTACGGAACCGGCGCGCGAATTTCTGAACCCTGAACTGCTGAGGGTAAGCCTGCTGCTGCCCGAACCCGACAAAGCGGCCGACAACGCCGCCCCTCCCGCCGGAACAGGCGAGGCCGGGGGCAAAGATGGGGAAAGGCCCGGAGGGAACGGAAAAAGCGGAAGCGCCGGCAAAGCCGGCCGGGATACGCCTGAAGTCCGGGCTGAAAAAGGCAGCCGGGAGACGCCTGAAGCCCGCGCCGAAGCGTGGAAAAACCGTCTGACCGCCGCTTTGAAAAGCGCCTGGCCGGCCCCGGCCGAGGCGGTAAAAAAACGCGCGGCCGAGGAACAGACTGCATCGGGAACGACGGAAGTGCTGGATTTGGGCAAGGGCCGGACCTTGGTGCTGATCCCGGACCGGACCATGCCTTACGCGGCGATCAACATGCTGTTCAGCGGCGGCGACGCCCTGCCGGATGAAAAGGACCAGGGGCTCGCAGCCTTTACCGCCGACCTGCTGACCAAGGGCACCAAGCGCCTGACCGCCGTGGAAGTGGAAGACTTTCTCGCCGACAGGGCAGCGTCCTTTTCCGCCTCAAGCGGGCGCAGGTCCTTTTCCCTGCACCTGGAGAGCCCGGCCCGTTTTACGGAGGACATGTTCGGACTGCTCTCGGACAGCCTGGTCACCCCGTCCATGAAAGAAGACGAGGCCGCAAGGGTGCGCGAGAACCAGATCGCGGCCATTGTCATGCGCGAGGACATGCCCACAGGTCTGGCCTTTCGCCGCATGTTCCCGTTTTTCTTCAAGAATCATCCATACGGCTATATGCTGCTGGGGGAAAAGGAGCGGGTTGCGACCTTCCGAGCCAAGGACGCCAGAGAATTTTGGCGCAAGCAGACCTTGCGTCCCTGGACGCTTTCCGTCTGCGGAACCTTTGATCGTGCGGCGATAATCGCCGCCGCGCAAAAACTCCCTGTGCCGGCGGCCGGGGAAAATACCGTTGCCGATCCCGTATGGGGAGAGGACAAGAAACTGGTTCTGCGTTTGCCGGAGCGCAACCAAGGGCATTTGTTTATGGTCTTTCCCACCTCCGGCCGCGGCGCGGAAGACGAGGCCGGGCTGGAACTGCTGGAAAACATTCTGAGCGGGCAAAGCGGGTTGCTTTTCCGCGACCTGCGCGACGTGCAGGGCTTGGGGTATACGGTTACAGCCATGACCTGGAAAGCGGAAAAAGCCGGGGCTCTGATATTTTACATCGGCACCGAACCGGACAAAATGGAGCGTTGCCGGGAGGCTTTCCTTAAAATCGTTACCGGCCTGCGTGAGAATCTCCTGCCCGGGGACGAACTTGAACGCGGCAAAAATCTGATGGTCGGAGACTATTACCGGAGCCGGCAGAGTCTGGACGCGCGCGGGGCCGAGGCGGCCTCCCTGGTTTCCCTCCGTCTGCAGCCGGATTACGCCCGCAAACTGGTGGAAAAAAGCGCCGCCTTGACGGCATCGGACCTGCGCGATCTGGCCCGCAGATATCTGGACCCGGAACGCGCCTACCTTGTCGAGGTCCTGCCCTGAAAAAATTTGCTTTTGAGACGCCTCCTTCCTCCATCATTTTCAATGGCCTCCGTAGGAGAATGGCTGCCGATACGCCTATAGCCTTCGCATATGCTGCGTTTACGGAGATTTCGCTCCTTGCCGTTCCAGGATGCCGGACCCATGCAATTTGTCTTGTCATCTTGTCATGCCTTGAAATCTTGGGGAACTTGAGTTAGCCTGAGTTTAACAAAACCGAGATAAAAAACAATAAATTAAGTATGTTAAATTTTCGTATGGCACAACATTTTTATAACTTATCTTAATTTATATATTTTTTTATACCTCCGGGCCTGACTGC
>JAISRC010000147.1 GCA_031273845.1 Desulfovibrio sp. | reverse complement strand
GCCGGAGAGGCGCGGCGGGTACGGTCCGGCCGCTGATTTTCGACGAGGTCGGGGTCGTCCCCCCGGATAAAATTCTCCACCGCGCGGGTGCGGGCAAGAGCCTGCTCGCCCTCCGCGATGCGCACCATGGCCGTGACCATGTACGCCTTAAGCGGCTTGCCCTCGGCCATAGGCCCACGCAGCATGGCGGATGCCGTTTTGGCTATGGAATCCCCGTATTTTGCGCGCAGGGCGTTGATGAAGCGGGCCATGCTTTCCCTGTGGGTCGAAGCCCAGGTGAAAGCGGTTCCGATTGCCCCGGTTTGCGTTACCTCGTTGTCGGAAAACTTGAGGGTAGTGTCCGGAGCCGCATGCCGGGCGGCATCGACAAAAGATTTCACGGTGACAGGCATACTCTTTTCCTGTATTTCCCCGCGCGGCGGGGGTTAAACGCGCATCATGCCGCCGTTGTCTTCCCTGTTTTCCGCAGATACCGGGGCTTTTTCGGCAGACTCGAAGCCTTCGCAGCGCTTTTGCCAGTATTCCGCGATATGCAGAAAATTCTCCATGCACACGATAAAATTTTCCGGCGTTAGTGAGCGGATGTCCTTGGCCACCTGCAGACAAACGAAGCGCGCTTCTTCATCCAGGGAAAGCGTGCAGCCGCCGGTAAGCTGAAACATATACTGCCCGTGCAGAAGTTCCCGGTACAGGGCCTCCCGGTTTTCCGCGGTCACTTCCGCCGCGGGGACCGCCAGCAGCACCTGCTCAGCGCCGGGAAGATACTGGATGAGCACGGGAAACCTGTCAAAATTGCAGGAAATCTGTTCTTCGTCCGTTATTTCGCAGGGTACGCCCACCGTTTCCGACAGTGACCGGATGAGGCTTTGAAACATCTTTTGCACGGAAACTTCCTCCTCGGGACTTGTAAAAGGTGACGGAAAACCCTCCGTTTTCAGGCGAGGATTTTTGCCCTTGTCTGGTTCATGCTCTGCTGGATGCTGTCCGAAGCGGCGACAGCCTTCTGGATCAGTTGATTCAGACTGTCGTTGAAATCCTTCAGCGAATCGCGCAGGGCGCGCATTTTTTCCTGATCCGCCTGCATTGTCTTGCATTCCGCCTGATAGGTCGTGCCGATAAACTGGCCGACGGAGCTAAAAATTCCGGCGGCGCCGCCGACGGCGGTGCCCACGCCCTGCGCCCTCGTGGACTTGAGCATGGCAACGCCCGAGTTATCGCCGGCGGCGGCCAGGGCGGAGAAGGCCAGCCCGGTTTGAGCGATACCGCCGGCAACAGTCAGGGCCGCCCCGGTCAGCCCTAGGGCCAGTTGGATATTGGCCATTTCCTTCATTTTCTTGGCTTCGTCCTGCATGGATTTCACCGTGGCCTCGGTTTGCGCCCACATTTCCTGCCGGTTCTGCCGGCGCTGTTCGGCGGCCATTTCCGTAATCAGGGACATGACCAGAGCGCCGGGCGCCGGGGCCGAGACCCATGTGCCGAGATTTGCGAGGGCCGCGCTGTTGGACTCGACAAGATCGGGCAGATACGCTTTGACCTGTCCGATGATCGAATCAAGAGCCTTGCTCCCGTCCACGGTGTTCGGCAACGGACCGCCCGCCGGAACACCCGTCTTTTCCCCCATGCTTTCCGTCGAAGCTTTCGGATACTGCTCCAAGCCGACGCCGGGTGCGTTGCTCGTCATTTTGTCCAAACCGTTCATGGGCTGACTCCTTTTAGGGCATTTTGCGCTTGAGATTGTCGCTTACGGCGGGCACAGCCCGCCTGCTCCAATCTCGCGGCACGGGTTTGCAGGCAAACCCGTGCAGGGCGGTTTATACATTTTCAAAGTTAAACCGCCCCTAAGGCAATTTAATTTTGAAACGCCTCCTCCCGGCGTATAACGGCGAAAGCAAGTTTCGCCTACGCCCGCGGAGCGGGCGGCGGCGCTTCGCGCTTGCGCCGCCTGAGCATTTTCAACTTTGAAATGCTCCGGTATTTCCGTTTGTCGCGCTCAGGCCGCGCCCGGAGTCGCGCCCGTAAGCAGGGTCGTCTGCGCCGCGATGTTTTCTTTCACAATGCGTGTCACCTGTTCCAGCAACTCGGCGGTACGCTTCATCATGGCTTCGATAAAATCCGTTTCCATTGCCGTGGACTGCGTAATGCGCTCCATAATGGCCTGCAGTTCTTTCTGCTCGGCTTTGTTCGTGGTGATCCAGTAATCAAACCCGGCGTCAACGCCCTGGGCAACGCCCGTACCGATGCTGCTGATCCCGCCGGCGACGGCGCTGACTTTGGCGGTTATGCCCGCGATCTGCATGACTTTTCCCGATATTTCGGCGGATTTGGCCGCGGCTTCCAGGGCTTTGGCCCCGGCCGCGCCGAAAGACCCCCCCAGGGTGAAGGCGCAACCGGTGATGGTAAGGGCCAATTCAAAACCCATGCCGATCCACTGTGCGGTGCTTTTGTCCGCCCCCAGCTTTTCGGCGGCCGCGGCAATGCCGGCGGAGATTGAGTATTTTCCGTCCGAGGCCTCGCTCAGGATGCTGTTGGCTGTCATGACCGTCAGAATCGCCCCTCCCGCGATCAGGAGGGGGTTGACGGTGACGATGCCTATGACGAGCGAAGCCACGGCGGCGATGGCCCCCAGGATCATGCCGAGGATCTTGAAGGCTTTGAGAACGGGCTTCAGTTTTGCCTTCTTTTCCAGGGTTTCAAGATTTTCCTTGATTTTTTTCATTTTTTCGGCGTTGGCTTTGTCGCGCGCATCGGCGTTGGTTTTCAGGGCTTGCAGGCCGGACTGGACGGCCGTCTGCCGTTCTTTCGCCCCTATGGCTTCTACCAGCACTTCCAGGGAAATTCCCCCCAGGCTGGACGGAGGCAGGATGGGGAGGTTCAGGCTGAGGAGGTTTTTCTGCCCGGTGCCGCTGCCGACCGGGGGCAGATCGCCTGGAAGGACGGCGGAGCCGCCGGTGCCGGGGGTGCCGTCGGTAATGTCCGTCCGTCCGGAAATTTTGGGATCAAAGGTGACGCTCACGGCCGTTCCTCCTTGTCCATAAGGTCAAGCACGGCATGGGCGCGCTCACGGTAGCCCTCGTGCTCGTCGTTGTCGGCGGCGCCGAGTTCCAGAGCGGCCCGGAACAGGGCGGCTGCGTTTTCCTTGTCTCCCAGCTTCAGCCAGCACAGTCCGGCGTGAACCAGGGGGGAGGGGTTGGACAGGCCGCCGGCGACCCCGGCAAAAGCGTAAGCGTCAACGGCGCCGGCCAGATCGCCGTTCATCTGCCGGCAGCCGGCCAGACCGAGCCAGAAGCGTTCATCGTTGTTGTCGTAAAGGCACAGGGCTTTGAACATGGTTTCCGCATCCTTGAAGTTGCCGGAACTGTACAGCGAGTAGGCTAGGGCATAGCCGGCCTCCAGGGCCTCCTTGTCCACGCCGGCCACATCGCCGAGGGTAGCGCCTTTCAGCAGCGCATCAAGCATGGCGCCGAGTTCCTGGCTGTTGTAATCAGCGGTAACATTCATAAACACTCCTTGGGGGTCTTGTGGGTGTAAAAAATATAAAAAATCCGGCCTCAGCGTATCATCCTGGCCAATTCGAGCTGCACCCGGTTGTTGTCCTGTACGGCCGAAGCCGCGCCTTGCTGGAAGCTGCTGTACTGGCCCAGCATCTCCTTTGCAAAAAGGGTGTCCTGTTGCAGACTGGTAGTGAGCTGGTCCTGATGCGCCTTGAGAGAGTTGATGGGCACATCCCATTGGCTCTTGGTATAGTTGTTCCAGAAGCCGTCTCCTATAGTGCCACCTGAGTAGTCAAGCTTATTTTTTTTCATATACTCTACCATTTTCAACGGCATAGCCTTATAGCCGGAGCCGCTGATCATACCCTGTATCGACTGTGCTTCCTGCAAAAATCTGCTGACCTCTTTCTGTTCCTCTTTACTCTTTTCCAGCTTGTCCATATACCCCTCGGCACCCTTACGGGCTTTTCTGGCAAGTATGCATTGGATTAGGGCAAACTTATATTGCGGGCTCTTTGTATTGGCTATGGAGATATTGTCCGCCTGATCCAAAAGCAAATCACGATGCGCCTTGAGCGAGTTAATAGTGATATTCCAATTCTCCTTGTCAAACCAAGACGATCCCCCCCAATGCGGCTCGCCGAGGGTAAGCATATTTTTTTTCATATACTTCACCATGTCATCCGGAATGACTGTCAAGCTGTGTATTTCGGTTTCTTTTTGAAGCCGTATGGCTTCTTGCAAAAACTTATCGCACTGGTTCAGATTTTCCTGAAGATTCTTGTCGTCAATATGATCAGAGGCCGCAGCGGCCCCAACAGGACTTCCGGCGTTTACAGTCGAAATTGCGGCGGACATGAAATTTTTCCTCCAAAGTTACATCGATTCAAAACTCGTCGGCGCTTCAACCCATCTTGAGATCTGCGGACGGAGTCTGATTGCACTGCCAGGCGGCCGCGCCTGCGCCCTCCGGATGGCTGTCGTACCGGCCCAGCAGACCCTTGAGCCGGTCACGATGCGCCTTGAGCGAGCTTATGGCGGTATTCCAATCATCCACAGTCTGCCATATCTGTTTGGTCCTGGAGTCCTCTCCGTGTGATTTGTTGTAGGCAAGGCTGTTTTTATCCATATAATTCCTGGCGGCAGGCGACATGGTATACATGCGCTTGTTGCGGTTGCCCGCCGCCTGCCTACCGCAGATCTCCTGCAAAAATTTGTTGATCTTGTTCACTTCTGCCGAAATACTCTTTTCGTCAATATAGTCGCAGGTCCCGGCAGGATTCCCGGCTTTTGCGCTCGAAATTGCAGCGGACATGGAATTTTTCCTCCAAAGTTACACCTATTCAGAACCGGCCGGCGCTTCAACCCATCTTGAGCAATGCGGCCAGAGTCTGGTTGCCTTGCTGGGCAGCCGCGTTTGCGCCGTCCAGATGGCTGTTGTACTGGCCCATGTAGTCGTTCAAAAAAACCATGAGCTGCTGGGTGCCGTTACCCAGTTTCTCCAACTGGTCCTTGAGCGACTGTATGGGCACATCCCATTTATTATGGTTAAACTTGTATGTATTGCCGCTTGTCGTGCCGGTGCCGTACGCGAGCTTTTCTTTGTTCATATAGTCCAGCATGGCCTTCGGCATGTCCATTTCGTAGCCGTCGTTTTGCGCCTTTCCTTTCGCCTGCTGTTCGCGTGCCGTCTGAAGGAACTCGCTGACCTTTCTCTGCTCTTGCTGGCTCTCCTGAATTTTACGGGTATACTGCATGGCCCCGTTCCTGGCCAATGCGGAAAAGGCGAGCTGATACGCGGCGAAGCGGAGATGCAACCCTCCGGCAGGGCCCAGATCGACATTATCGGCCACCTTTGTGAGTGATGAAATGCTGTCCGGCATGGAATTTTCCTCCAGGTTGTCATTATGGATTTCCATGCGGAAATCCGAACGCCGGCCGTCAGGCCGGCACGCCGCTACACGGCGCGAGTCAGCCGAAAATCACGTTTTCCGGCCGGCAATCCCGCATTGAAAAGTTTTATTTTTCAATGCCTATATCGCTAGTTACGCCTGCCGGGGCCGTAACGCCCTTGAAGCGCTCCGGCCGGAACCGGGCTGCCCCGACGGACGGGATCACACCAGAACCGCGCCCGGCCTGCCTCGCCCGGCCTGGACGCCGGACTTGAACGCCCTGTCCGCCTGACCGGCCCGCTCCCTGCCGGCGCGGACGGCCTGCGCCTCGGCTTCGGTCAGCGCGGCCGCCAGTTCCGGCGGCAGGTCCTTGTCCGGCAGCTTGTCCAGATCGTCTTCCGAAAGCCCCAGATCTCTGAGCAGACCGTCAAAACGCGCGTTCAGGAGTGAAAGTTCTTCCCTGAGATCGGCAATAACGCGGTCCTGTTCTTCCATATCCTTTTCCGTAAAAGCCATGTCGTGCCTCCTCCCGATGGGGATATCCGTGGTTAGCAATATTCGTGCCCGTGGAAAAAGAACAATAATCAGACTATAATAGCATCATCGCGCTCTCCGTATGCAAACTTTTGTCGGCATATACAAAGGAACGAAGGGGAAAAAAGTTGGCATGGCGGACAACGCGGCCAGCGCAACCCGTCCGAACGCACAGCGGCCACATACTGCCGTGCCGTTGTGTTCCGGGCAACGGCGGCCGGTCGCGGTACTGCCGGGGCGCGCAAGCCCGTCCGACCGCATGCCGGGCGCATACTGCCATACAATCGCGTTCCGGGCAACAGCGGACGACCATGTTCCGCCGTGTCTTATCGTTCCGGGGCATGGCCGGGAGCCTGCAACTGTTGCCGCACCGTCGTTCTGAACCCTTTGGAAGCACTCAGGGCAGGCTCCGCGAAGCGGAGTGAAGAGTCTATCTTGGAGCATTTCGACATTGAACATACTCTATGGTCGCACTAAGGCAATTTGATTTTGAGACGCTCCCTTCGGCGTTTAACGGCGAAAACAAGTTTCGCCTGCGCCTGCGGAGCGGGCGGCGGGTACCCGCCGCCGGAGCATTATGCAATTTCACTTGCAAAATGCTCTAGGAGCCTGTCGGACTTTAAATTTTACAAAATTTACAATTATGCTTTCCAATACCTGTACAAAAGGGATTGTTTTTAGTATAATATTTTGAAATTACAAGACAAGAGA
>JAISRC010000034.1 GCA_031273845.1 Desulfovibrio sp. | reverse complement strand
CCCGGAGTTGGCGGGAGTCGCGCAAAACCCCTGCCACAGCCTATGTCCCCCTTGTATTTGGTAAAGGGGAGGCATTCCAGTTTGACTGGAGCGAGGAAACAGTGGAACTCGGCGGCGTTCCCGTCAAGGTATATGCTGCGCAGTTTCGATTGTGCCACAGCCGGATGAGCTTTTGTATCGCGTTCACGCGCATGAGCCTTGAAATGGTCTTTGCGGCTCACACCGCGGCGCACGATTTCTTTGGCGGTCTGTGGGGCATCGGGATTTGCGAGGCTGCTCGGAGCGTGCCGCAAGAAGCTCCTCCAACCGAGCCTGATACGGCCCAAGAACCCGGTACCGGGGCTCTCTGCTTTTAAGGCAATTTGATTTTGAGACGCTCCCTTCGCCGCCGCCTGCCACGCAGGCGGCGGATACCGGCCGCCGGAGCATTGTGCGATTTCATTTGCAAAATGCTCTAAGCAGTCTTGTTGCCCCATCTCTATCAAAGGCCAACTTAAAAGCCAACAAATTTCTGCGTACACTTGGCTACGGTTTTAGTAGGTATTGATTATGGTTTTTAAAAATAGAATGTTATAACAATATATTACGATATTTATACCGAGCCAAACTAATTTATCTGAAACGCTTTGATTTGTTAAGTTATCCCTTGCTGCGGGATTGGAGCAGGCGGGCTGTACCCGCCGTAAGCGACAATCTCAAGCGTAAAATGCTCCAACGTCGAAAGCAAATTTCGCCTATGCCTGCGGGTCGGGCGGCAGGGCAATCGAATGAAAAACGATAACATTTTAAAATAACAAGATTTTTTAAATCAGCACCTCGAAAACTTATCTTGATATTTCAATGTGTTGCCAGCTTCGCTCGATTGCCCTGAGGCGGGCGGCGGCGCTCCTTGACACCGGCTCCCGGCATGCTTACTCATTCTCTCATCCTGTCGTCAACCGGCAACCGGAGCGCGGTGGGCGGTATGATTCCGACCATAAAGGAACTTTTGATGAAAAACCGAAGCCCAGGAGCCTCCGCCGTATGAGCGCAAGACGAACGGTATTTCCTCCCCGGAACAACAACGCCCGGCCCCGGCGCGATGCGGACGAAGCAAGGGCGTACGGCGACCTTTTGTTTGACGCGGATCAGCCTGCATCGCAGAAAGACGGGAAAAACGCGGCTAGAGGCCGCGCCGCTTACGACTCCACAGGTGGAAAGGGGAAAGACGCGGGCGGAGAAAACCCGCGCCGGCCGTCCCCGGATGAAATGCCGCCCTATGAGGCCTCACGCTCGTTCAATCCGCTCGGGGACTTCCCGGACGATACGCTTTTCCCCGCCCCGGCGGACCGGGAGGATGACGATGAACAGCAGCAGCTCGTGGACGGCGATATCCCGGCCTCTCTTTCCGATGATACTCTGGCGGCGCTTTGCCGGGAGAGAATTTGTCCGTCTTGTCCCGAGAAAAAAGAGGTCGAGGAAGAACGACTGCGGGCCGCCGCCGACCTGGACAACGCCAGAAAACGGCTCGCCCGCGAGCGGGAAGAACAGGTCCGTTTCGCTGCCGAAGCGGTGTTGACCGGCATCATCCCCTCTCTGGACAACCTGGATCTGGCTTTGCAATACGCGTCCCCCAACGCGGCCTGCAAGGATTTTGTGGTCGGCGTGCGCATGACCCGCAAACTCATGGGTGATACCTTGGCCGCACAGGGCCTGGAGCAGATCGGGCAAGTGGGGGATGAGTTCAACCCGGCCGTGCATGAAGCCGTCGGCACGGAAGATTCCCCGGATGTTCTCGAAGGCCATGTCTGTAAGTTGCTGACCTCGGGTTACAAACTGCGCGAGCGCCTGTTGCGTCCAGCTAGGGTCATGGTCTGCAAGAAAGCCGGGCCGCACGCCGGCGCATAGGTTTTTATTGAAAAAATTCCTGATGCTGATCGACGTGAAAATGCCCCGCCTTGGTCACGGCACATAGCTTTTTTGCGGCAAACCCGCAAGCCCGGCCCAGCGACATCTCATCAATACAGTTTATTTCTGGAAGACGGTGACATTCCGCACAGTTTCAAGCATTAAAATACTTCCAAAGCAAAAATCAAGACATTTTTGTTTTGGAATTGGAAAAGGCAGTAGGACGCTGTACCGAAATGTGAAACATTTCAGAAGGCAAGGCGCAACACACCTGCGCCGCCGGCGATGCTTCAAAACCGCAGGGCGCGGTTTTGAAGCGAAAATCGAATTATTGCTTTATGGAGTCGTCGATGATCGGCATGGCGTGATCCGTCCGGGAGAGGCGCGCCGCGCCGTCTCCCAAGTTGTCCTCGGCTTCCTTGCCCATGCGCAGTTCGCCCTGCAACAGGGAGCCTTCTTCCATGATCAGGGCGGGCGTGGTCAGTGTGCCGGTGACCTTGGCTTCCTGATGCAGAATGGTGCGCCTGGAGACAAGCGCCTCGCCGGTGAGCGAACCGTGCACCACCAGTTCCTTGACGGCGACCGTGCCCTCAAGCCGCGCTTCCTTACCGAGAATCAGCTTGCCGTCCGAGGTGATGTCGCCTGTAAAACGGCAGTCTATGCGCACGGTGCCCTTGAAAGTAAGCTGCCCGCGATATTCGGTTCCGGAACCCAAGAATGCGGTGAAATCGTCTTTAACCATCACAATACCTCAACTTTGCATAAGCAGACGGTGCCTCTCAGTTCACCTTGAACATGAAACGGCGCATGGAAATGTTCAGCACAATTCCCAGCAGGATAAAATTGACAATGGTCGCCGTGCCTCCGTAACTCAGGAAGGGCAGAGGAACGCCCACCACCGGCATAAGTCCCGCGACCATGCCCATATTGATGAGTATCTGCCAGAAAAAATAGAAGAAAATCCCGGCGCTGAGCATACTGCCGAACTGGTCTTTCGCATTTCTGGCGGTGTTGATGATACACAATAAAAAACAGCAGAACAAGGCCAAAAGTGCGACGCAACCTAGAAAACCCCATTCTTCGCCGAAAACCGCCACGGCGAAATCCGTATGCTTTTCCGGCAGGAAACGCAGCATGCTCTGGGTACCGCCCTGGAAACCCTTACCCCATAACTCGCCCGACCCAATGGCTATCTGCGATTGGGTAATGTGGTAGCCAGCGCCCTGCAGATCCTTGGACGGCTCCAGAAAGGTCATGATGCGCTCCTTCTGGTAATCCTTCAGCCCGAGCCAGCCTAGGGGCAGAAGCAGAGGGACGCCGATGCAGCAGGTGCGGAAGACGTATTTTTTCACGCCGTGAAAGAGTATCATGCCGGCGCACAGAAAGATGAGCAGCAGGGTGGTGCCGAGGTCCGGCTGCGCGAAAATGAAGGCACAGGGCAGAGAACCGGCGGCCAGTATAAAAAACATCTCGCGCCAGCCGAGGCGGTCTTTGAAACGGGAGAGCAGATTGGCGCACAGGAGGATGCCGGCAATTTTCGCCACCTCGCCCGGCTGCAGACTGAAAAAGCCCAGGTCCAGCCAGCGCTTCGCGCCGTAGACCGTTTTTCCCACAAGGGGCACCAGAGCCAGCAGGACCAGGGTCAGCAGGAAAAAGGGCACGGAAAGGGTACGCAGGTGCCGGTAGTCGAAAATGATGAAGACCACCATGCAGCCCAGGCCGGCTGCCCCCCATATCAGTTGTTTCTGGTAAAAGGGCGCGATGCTGATGCCGTCTTCAAAACGCACCCCGCCGGCCGAATACAGGTTGGCAACGCCGAGGAAAAAAAGCAGGATCGTAATGGCCAGCAAAGTCCAGTTGGCATGGGTGACGAGACGTCTGTCCATTGCGGCCATGTCAATTCACCGCCTCTTCCTGTTCCCGGTTTTCGCCGCCCGGTCGGGCTGCGGGAGCGGTCCTGCCGGCGACGGGTCCGAAAAGGGCGTTGTAAACCCCGACCGCGACCGGGCCGGCGGTGGAACTGCCGCCGCCGCCGTGTTCGACCATGACCACGACGGTATAGGTTTTTCCGTCCTTCATGCCCCAGGAGGTCATCCAGGCGTGGTCCCGGTGGCGGTATGCCATTTCACCGGTGCTCAGGCGCCTTTCCCCAATGCGCACCACCTGGGCCGTGCCGGTTTTGCCCCCGATGACCGCGTCCGGGCGGTTGATGCGCCGCGCCGTGCCCCCGGAAACGGTGGCGCGCATGGCCTCCAGAATAAAACTGCGATGGGCCGGGGGCATGGGCAACATGCCGCGCACCTCCGGCTCTTCATTTTCCAGCAACCCGGGCTTGAGAATTTTACCCTCGTTCAACAGGGCGCTTATAAAAACCGCCATCTGCACCGGGGTGACCAAGGTGTATCCCTGGCCTATGGATACGTTCAGGGTTTCCCCTCCCTGCCAGGGTTCGCCGAAACGGCGGCGTTTCCATTCCCGACCGGGCACCAACCCGCCGCGTTCGTGCGGCAGATCAATGCCGGTCGGGCTGCCGAAGCCGCAGGCCTTGGCGAAACGTTCGATGTTGTCTATCCCCATGCGCTGCGCCGTTTCATAGTAGTACACGTCGCAGGAGTTGACCACCGACTGGAGCATGTTCATAAAGCCGTGCCCCCCGCTTTTCCAGCAGCGGAAGGTATGCGAGCCGAGATGCACCCCCCCGTGGCAGACCACTCCGTGGCGCGGGTCTACCTTCTGCTCCAGAAAAAGTCCCACCATCATCAGCTTCCAGACCGATCCGGGGGGGTAGACGCTCTGTATGGCCCTGTTCTGCAAGGGGTGGCGGGGGTCGTCCATCAGGGCCGCCCAGTCGTCTCTGGACAGGGTGGCCGTAAAAATATTGTTGTCGTAGCTCGGATGCGTGACCAGGGCGCGCAGTTTGCCCGTGTCCGGCTCCATGACCACGACTGCCCCGGCATGTTCTCCCAAGGCTTCGGAAGCGGCCTTCTGCAGATCCGCGTCCAAGGACAGGGTGATGTTTTCTCCGGCCAGAGGAGGCTCTGCCTGGCGCCTGTTCAGCCTGCGACCCATGGCGTCCACCTCGACGCTGTTCAGACCCTTGGTGCCGCGCAGGAATTTTTCCAGCACCAGTTCGATGCCCTGTTTGCCGACGATGTCGCCGAGGACCAGTTTTTCGTCCGCCCGTAGGTCCTTTTCCCCGGCATCGGCCACATAGCCCAGGATATGGGCGAACAGGGGGCCGTAAGGGTAGTACCGCCGCTGCCGCGTTTCCACGGACAGCCCCGGCCACATGAATAGCTGCTGCTCTATTTCGGAAACTTTTTCAAAGGGAATGTCCGTGGCCACGATTTGCGGCTGAAAGGATTTGACGCGCGCCGCGTCCTGCCGGAAACGGCTCCGCAGGGAAGACAGGGAGTTTCCTGTCCAGCGGCTTACCTGGGCCAGGGTTGCCGGGATATCCGGGCAATCATCGCGGATCAGGGTCAGCACGTAAGCGGGCCTGTTTTCCGCCAATAGTCTGCCTTTGGTGTCCAGAATAATGCCCCGCGTCGCGTAGACGCGTTCCTGACGCGTCCTGTTGGCGTTGGCTTTTTGCGCGTACTCTTCCCCGTGCAGAATTTGCAGATACCAGAAACGCAGGACGAAGAGCACAAAGAGGAAGGCCGTCAACCCGAAAAGCAGCAGCACGCCGGAGCGCGGCGGCTGATAACCTTCCCTTCTCTGGGTGAATTCTATGCTCATGTTCGCGGCGCGGCGGCGGCGGTGCTTTTGGGACGGACGAAATAGGCCAGCCCCCAGATCAGGGGGATGATCAGGGTCTGGATCACGCTTTCCCGCACCAGTTGTTCAAAATCCACGGGTACGGTCTGAACGGCGCACATCAGCCAAGTGAGCAGACCGTGGTACAAGCCCAGGCAGGCGGAAAGCATGACTACGAACACAATGTTGTCCTCGACGAAAAAACCGTGGCTCATGCGGAAAAACAGCACCGCCCCGCCGTAGCCGAGAACGGCCGTGCCGAAATTCAGGCTGCCCGCGCCTTCCTGAATAAGCGTGAAGGCGATGAAAAGAACCAGTATCTGCCGAGGCCTCTTCTCCTGCAGAGCGAGAAGAAATCCCGGCATCAGGGCGTCTACGCCGGGCACGGCCTGTTGTACGACCACCGCGCCCGCCGTGTACATGATCCACCAAAAAACGCGATACAGACTTTTCATGGCTGAGGAGGACGTTGTGGGTCGGCGGAGAGGCGATCCGGCGGGGGACCCTTTTCCGGGTCTGCCTCCGTCCGCTCCGCCGCGGGCGGCGGCAGGGGCGGCTCGTTGCCTTTTCCCTCAAGCAAAAGTACTTCCTCCAGTCGATCCATGTCAACCAGTGGTCGAGCGTGTACCTGAAGGAAGAGGATTTCATTGCCCGGCATGACTTGGGTGACCGTGCCCACCGGAATGCCCTTGGGAAAAGATCCGTCCGCGCCGGAGGTGATCAGCGTTTCTCCCGGAGTGATGCGCGCGTTCTGGGCCACATAGGCGACTTCAAGTCTGCGCTCCGTGCTGCCCGTGAGTATGCCGGGGGTTCTGCTTTCGTTGCTGATGACGGCCAGACGGAAGCCGGGGTCGGTGAGCATGAGCACCGTCGCCGCGTGAGGAGCGGCGCGCAGGACGCGGCCGACCACCCCTTCGCGGGTCAGGACGGGGGTGCCCGCCGTCGCGCCGTCCAGAAATCCCTTGTTGATGGTAAAGGTCTTGAGTACCGCCTGCGGGCCGAAACGCTTGGCTATGACCCGCGCGGCAAAGGCCGGGCGACCGCGTAGGGTTTCAAGGCCGAGCAGGAGGCGCAGGCGTTCCAGTTCGGCCTTGTCTTCGGAAGTGAGTATGGCCGCCGCGCGCGCCTGCTCCAACTCCGTGCGCAACCTCGCGTTTTCCTCGGCCACGTCTATCAGGGCCAGATAGCGGTCCCACCAGTTCGCGCAACGATCCCGGAGCCAGACAACGGGTGACAGCACATAGCCGACTATCTCCAGACCGCTGCGCTCGGCGATGGTGTCCAGGTAGCCGGTGCGCGCATTCCAAGTATAAAGGCCAAGGTAACAAAACAGCAGAAAAACGAGGATGCCGATCAGGCGGTTGGACGAGGGCGCGTTAATCTACGCACACCTCCTTCAGAATGTGGATATTGTCCAGCGCCTTGCCCGTGCCCATGACCACCGTGGACAGAGGATCTTCCACCACCGTGATGGGCAGGGATGTTTCGTTGCGTAAAAGCTGGTCCAAGCCTTTAAGCAATGCGCCGCCTCCGGTGAGCACTATGCCTCGGTCCACGATGTCGGCGGCCAGTTCGGGCGGGGTCTGCTCCAGGGCTACCCGCACCGCGAGGACAATGGCATCCACCTGTTCCGAGATGGCCTTGCGCACTTCCTCCGATGTGATGATGATGTTCTGCGGGATGCCGGTCACCAGATCGCGTCCCTTCACTTCCATTTCCAGTTCCGGTTCCAAGGCCGACGCCGAGGCTATGCTCATCTTGATGTTTTCGGCGGAGGACTCGCCGATGAGCATATTGTACTTGCGTTTGACGTGGTTCATGATGGCCTCGTCCATCTTGTCGCCGCCGACGCGGACGGATTTGGAATAGACGATGCCGGAAAGGGAAATGACGGCCACTTCCGTGGTGCCCCCGCCGATGTCCACGATCATGTTGGAGGTCGGCTCCTGTATGGGCAGATTGGCGCCGATGGCCGCCGCCATGGGTTCCTCGATGAGGTAGACCTCGCGCGCGCCCGCGCTCTGCGCCGACTCCTTGACCGCGCGTTTTTCCACCTGGGTGATCCCGGTGGGCACGCAGATCATGATGCGCGGCCGCACCAGACGACGGGAATTGTGAACTTTGGCTATAAAATAGCGCAACATGGCCTCGGTGACTTCAAAATCCGCGATGACGCCGTCTTTCATGGGACGGATGGCTTCGATGTTTCCCGGAGTCTTGCCGAGCATTCTCTTGGCCTCTATGCCGACCGCCAGCACGCGGTTGTTGCGCATATCCCTGCGCACGGCCACGACCGAAGGCTCGCGCAAAACTATGCCGCGCCCCTTGACATAGACACAGGTGTTGGCTGTTCCCAGATCTATGGCGAGGTCGCTGGAAAAGATTCCGAGCAGCGCATCCAGAATTTTGGACATAAGTTTTCCGGTCCCTTGAAGATTTTTATCGCTTTTTATCGCGCCGTTGCAGACGCAAAGTAACAGTTTACCTTATTTCGCCGTGCTTTTCCAGCATCAAATCCCCCCTGATTCGCCGCGCCTCTTGCCGGATCATTCGGAAAGCACGGCTGGACGCCGCGACGAAATGCGAAGCATTTCGGGAGGCAAGGCGCAACAACGCCCGTGCCGCAACCGACACTTTAAAACCGCGGGGGTGCGGTTCTGAAGTGAAAATTAAGGAAACGTTGATTTATTTCTTTGAGGAGGCTCCGCCCCTTCAAACTCCCCCGGCAGGGGCATGGCGCCCCTGCACCCCATGGAGGCCGTCAACTCAGAACAGGAACGCGGCGGGCGGTCCCGTCCCGATACCTTTGCTTTTTTGCGCTCATACGTAACCGGGTTATTCATGCGCTTTCCAGACGTTCCGGAAGTGCCCTGCGCGGGGGAGGCGGCGTTTCGCATTGGACGGCCGTGCCGTAACAGGTGAAAAATTTGCTGCCGTCGGGGTGAAAAGCCACATTTTCCTGGTAACCGATTATGGCGTGCGCGCCCTTGTTCACAGCCCTGGCGGCCATGCCGAAAAAGGCTTGTTCCGAGTCATAGCCGCGACAGGCCACAAGTCCCAGCACCTTGCCCACCTTGCGGGTCTCGTCCAGGCACTGGGTGGTTACAACGGGAAAACGCCCGGACTGAAAAATTTCCTTGACGCGTTCAATATTAGCCGTTCCGCCGTTTTGCGCAATTTTCTTTTTTCTGTCGCCGCCGAGCAGGAAAAACATCGGAGCCTCCTGAGTCTGTTTCCGGATAAGAATCCGCAGACCGCTTTGAACCGCCGTTTACGGCAGAAAAGGCCTGCGTATGAAAATATGCAATATCCTTGCCATTGTTCAGGACGCTCTGTTGCTCCGAAAAAGGGGACGCAGGGGCCGTTTGTTCCGAACGCAGTGCAGGCGAACAAATTCCGGCAAGCAAGGCGCAACAACGCTTGCGCCGCAAACGACACTTCAGAAACTGCAGGGACGCAGTTTTGCAGTGAAAATCGAATCAGAGGGGGCGGTCGGCTTCCGTCATGCTTCTTGTCATTCTTCGTTGCGCTCCGTGGAACCTGCCCCGAGGACTTTCGAAGGGTTCAGAACGACATGCGGCAACGCTTGCAAGCTTTTCGGCGAGCCTTTGAACGATGGGGGGGGGGCGGCGGATTCCGACAGTCAGGTTGTTGACGCCGCTCGGGTGTCGTTTTTTCGTCGCCCGCTCCGAAGGAGCGGGCGAAAGCGCGTTTCCCCGGTTCAGCGGGGAGTGTATTCCACGGCAGGATTCAGATCACTTTCATCAAGCTTATCTAGGGACACCGGGGCGGCCGGGTTCAGGGTGACGAGCAGCCTGCCCGGCGCAGCAACGAGTTGCGCGATTCCCGGCAGAATTTTGACCGCATTCACGTTGTCTTCGCCGGCCGCCTCTTCCCGTATTCGGGCCGCCGCAGCCGCGCGCTGCCCGGATGTGTCCTCGCCGGCCGTAAAAAAAACGTTCAGCAGGCCGGTGTCTTCAAGCGCAACCCGGTAATTTTTGAGGAAGACTTCCGCTCCGAACGCCAGAAGGCACTCCAGATCGCCGCCTTCGCTGCAGACCAGGGTGAATGCGCCATCCGAATCAAAAGAGGCCAAGGCCGGGTCCGTCAGGGAAAACTTTTTCACATTGAGGTTGCCGCTTTTTACATCCGGGCTGCCGTTCTCTTCTTCCAGAGCGGCGTCCAAGTCGAGAACCGCCTCAAGATTCAAATCCTTGCCGTATGCCGATGCGAGATCGTCGGCCCAGGGGATGAAGCGGTATATGTCCGGGGGAAGGTTCAGCGCGGAAAGGGTGAAACGTACAGCGCCCCGCCGCGCGCCCAAGGTAAAATCCATGGTCGACTTTTTGATGCTGATGCCCTTGGGAGTCAGCAAGCCCAAGGATATGGAAAATCCTTCGACTTCCGCATCCCGCAGGACTATGGGAGAATTTTCCAAGGCTTGCGCAAATGCCCGGGAGAATTTTGCCCCGTCGTGATCCTGCTGCAGGTCCGCCGCAAAAGCAAAAAAGTTCGGGACGGAAAAAGAGGCCGAGCGCGCCTTTTCCATGGATACGATCTCCATGCCCAGGAGGTTGCATCTGAAGCCGCGCCATTCACAGGGACCGGCGCCCGTCAGGCG
This sequence comes from Desulfovibrio sp., assembly GCA_031273845.1. Classification (GTDB taxonomy): domain Bacteria; phylum Desulfobacterota; class Desulfovibrionia; order Desulfovibrionales; family Desulfovibrionaceae; genus Frigididesulfovibrio. The sequence continues at coordinate 7,339 of JAISRC010000034.1, read as the reverse complement.
CATGTTCCGGCCTGTAAAAGAATCCAGAGCGCTGCGTACCGTTATGGAGCCTATCGTCGTATCGACGTTGTAGCCGTTCATTGCGGCCTCGCCCACGCTGAATGCGGCGATGGCGTCCATGATTTCGGAAATTTCGGCTGGCGGGGTTCCGTCGTCCCGCAATACGGCGATCAGGCGGTTCAGGTCGCCGCTGATATCCCGCAGGTCCAGGTCGGACATTTTGATGCTCTGGGTCATGTCCTGAGCAAGCCCGGGCATGGACGCACGCACAAGGACGGACGGTCTTTCGACATGGAGCAGGCCGAGCAGGCGGACCGGGCCGGACGCGGCAAGGCTCCCGGCATTGATGTCCAGCGCGCGGAGCTTCTCGGCTTCAATAACAAATTCGATCCCGTCCGGGCGTTTCCATGTGCCGTGGACCGCCTGCAGGACCACCTCTCCTTTCCAGAAATCGGCCTTCACTGAGCCGGCGCTTACATCGCCGGGCAGTTTTTCCAAAAATTCCGTGACCCGTGCTTCGGTTTTCTTTTCCAGACGGGGCGGGATGAGGAAAAAGCAGGCTGCAAGCAGGAGCACGCCGAGTAAGGCCGCCCCGATCACTTTGTTTTTGGTGTTCATAATGTCGTCCGTTTTCCGGATTGTTCAGGCGTTTTCCAGGCGTTCCGGGAGCGCCCGGCGCGGATGAGGCGACGATTTTTGTCGCCGGTGCCGCCTTGTCGCCCGCCCGACCCCGGACTGTGCGCGGGCAGGAGCATTCTACGGGAGATGCGCTGCCCCGGCAAGATTTTTCCGGCGATTTTCCGCGTCGGGGCCTGTGCTCCCGGCAAGACTGCTCTGGAACTTTTCCGTTGCGGAGTGTATGCTCCAGCGTAATGCGGGCCGAAAAGAGGAGAAAAGCATGCTTGATGTAAAAATTTTGCGGCACGACCCTGAAAGGGTGCGCAAAGCCCTGGAAGCGCGCGGGTCGCATGTGGATACAGCCGAATTCGCGCGTCTGGACGAAAAACGCCGCGCCCTGATTGCCGAATCGGAAAACCTGCGCCGGGAGCGCAATTCCGTGTCGACCGAAGTAGCCGGGCGCAAGCGCCGGGGCGACGATGCGGCGGATCTCGTAGAGCGCATGGGTTTGGTCAATGCCCGGATCAGGGAACTGGAGCAGGCGCTGGATGCCGTCCAGGGCGAACTGGACGCCTGGATGCTGGAACTGCCCAACCTGCCGCACGAAAGCGTGCCCGTGGGCATGGATGAGAACGACAATGTTGAAACGGCACGCATCGGTGAAACACCCGTCTTCAACTTCCCGCCCAAAGAGCACTGGGAACTGGGCGAAGGACTGGGCGGCCTGGATTTTCAGCGCGGGGCCAAACTGGCGGGCAGCCGCTTCGTCCTGTACCGCGCCTGGGCGGCGCGCCTGGAACGCGCCCTCGTCAACTTTTTTCTTGATGTGCATACGCGTGAGCACGGCTACACGGAAATTCTGCCCCCTCTGCTGGTGAACAGCAAAACCATGACCGGCACCGGCAACCTGCCCAAGTTCGCGGAAGACCTTTTTCATATAACAGGGTGGGATTACTGGCTTATTCCTACAGCCGAGGTGCCCCTGACCAATATGTACGCAGGCGAGATTCTGGACGAGGCAATGCTGCCTCTGGCCTTTACCGCCCAGACTCCCTGTTTCCGCTCCGAGGCCGGAAGCCACGGCAAGGACACGCGCGGGCTTATCCGCATGCACCAGTTCACCAAGGTGGAAATGGTCCGCTACGCCCACCCCGACCGCTCTTTCGCGGACCTGGAACTCATGCGCGGGCATGCCGAAGATTTGCTGCGCCGCCTGGAACTTCCTTACAGGGTCATTACGCTGTGCAGCGGAGACATGGGCTTTGCCGCGGCCAAGACCTATGATCTGGAAGTCTGGCTTCCGGGCCAGAACAGGTATCGGGAAATATCCTCCTGCTCCGACTGCGGAGACTTTCAGGCGCGGCGTGCCGATCTGCGTTTCCGGCCCGCAGGCGGAGGCAGACCGGAATACCTGCATACCCTGAACGGTTCCGGGCTGCCCGTAGGACGCACCCTGGCGGCCCTTCTGGAAAACGGCCAGCTTGAAGACGGGAGCGTGCGTCTGCCGGAGGCCCTGCGTCCCTATATGGACGGATCGGCCGTTCTGCAGCGGGACGTTCAGCCGTAGTTTACGGAACTGATCTTCATCAGCTTGTCGAAATTGTGGTGGGCTTCCATGTAGCGCAGCCCGCCCGTCTTGCCGCGGATAACCAGGGAGTGGGTCACGGCTCCGTTGCCGCTGTATTTGACGCCCCGCAGAAAGGTGCCGCCCGATATGCCGGTGGCCGCGAAATACACGTCGTCGCTTTTCACCAGACTGTCGGTGGTCAGTATATCGCGCAGATCCAGCCCGGCCTCCAGAATGGCTTCTTTTTCCACATAGGACTGCGGGTCCAGACGCGCCAGGATTTTTCCTCCCATGCCCTTGATGGCGCAGGCCGCCAGCACCCCTTCGGGCGTTCCGCCGGTGCCCATCATCATATCAACGTCGGACTTCGGGTCAACGGCCATCAGCGCACCGCTGACATCGCCGTCGGTGTGCAGTTGGATACGCGCTCCGGTTTCGCGGATTTTCCGGATAAGGAACTGGTGCCGGGGTTTGTCGAGCACGAATACCACCAGATCGTCCACATCCTTGCGCAGTGCCTTGGCCACCTTGCGCAGGGTGTCCGGCACGGGGGCGTCGATGTCCACAATGTCTCCGGCTTCGCTCGGCACCACCAGCTTGCGCATGTAAAAGCTGGGGCCGGGATTGTACATGCCCCCGGCCGCCGTCGCGCCTGCGACGCAGATGGCGTTGGGGCGGCCGAAAGCCAGCAGGTTCGTGCCTTCAACCGGGTCCACGGCTATGTCCAGTTCCGGGCCGTTGCCCGTACCCAGCTTTTCGCCGTTGTAAAGCATGGGGGCCTCGTCCTTTTCCCCTTCGCCGATCACCACTGTTCCGTTAATGTTCAGAGAGTTGAAGATAAGGCGCATGGCATCGACCGCCGCCTGATCCCCCGATTCCTTTTCGCCGCGTCCGAGCCAGCGAGCGGAGGCCAGGGCGGCGGCTTCGGTGACGCGCACCAGATCAAGGGCCAGATTGCCGGTGGGAGCTTCCTTGGCGTTTAACATAGTCACGTTTTCCTCCTGCATAAGTTCGGGCTCTTTATGCGACTCACGCCGCTTCGCGGCGCGTCTGCCTGACGGCGGATGCTCATATTTTCATGCGGAACTCTCTAAGGAAATACTGATTTATTGATTTATTCAATCGGGGCACCGCCTCGAACCCCGCCGGGGGAATTACTACAAGAGTTTGTCCGCCTTCACTTCGTTCAGGACGGACAGGCCCCCGGACCCCCTCAACTCTGACCTGCCGAAATATCTATCGGGGGTGCCGGGGCATGATGCCCCTGCCGGGGGAGCCTGATGGGGCAGAGCCCCCTCAGAGAAATAAATCAATCAATGTTTCCCTAATTTTTGATTTGGAATCGGAATTATCCTTCCTTTGCCGGCCAGAGGTACGAGGCAACTATCCCTCCGCACAGGAAGAACACGACCACAGCCAGTCCGACCATCGGCGGCAGATGCAACAGTCCGGAGGCGTCAAGCAGCATTTTGAGGCCGACGTATACCAGAATGATGATCACGGCCTTGTCCAGATGGCAGAGCCGGCCTTTGGCCGCCGTCAGCAGGAAGTACAGAGAGCGCAGCCCCAGAATCGCGAAAACATTGCTGGTGTATACCAGGAAGGGGTCGTGGGTGATGGCGATGACGGCCGGCACGGAATCAAAGGCGAACATGATGTCCGAGATTTCTATGACCAGCAGGCAGAGAAAGAGCGGGGTGGCCTTCCGGACTTCCCGCGTTCCTTCCCGCACCCGGACAAAGAAGTCGTGTCCGGACATCTTGTTGTGTACGGGAAGAAAGCGTCTGGTCCAGACCACGGACCAGTGTTTGCTGTAATCTTCAATTTCCACGCGGTCTTTTTTGCTTTCCTGCCACATTTTCCAGGCCGACCAGAGAACGAAAATGCCGAAAACGGTCATGGCGTAAGGTCCGAGGACGGCGAACAGGGACGTGCCCGCGGCGACGAAAATCAGACGCAGCACCAATGCCCCGATTATGCCGTAGTATAGAACCCGGTGCAGATATTCTTCCTTGACGGCAAAGGAGGATACAATGGCCATCATCACGAAAAGGTTGTCCACGGACAGGGATTTTTCCAGGCCGTAGCCTGCCAGGAAGAGGGCCGCATCGTCCGCGCCGTGGGTCGCGAAAATATACACGGCGAACAGCATGGCCAAGCCTATCCAGAACAGGGACCAGCGCAGGGCGCTTTTGCAGGAAACCGCTTCGTCTTTGCCGTGGGCGCGCAGATCGACGATCAGGCAGATGACGACGCCGACCAGAAAAAGTGCCAGATGGACGGGAGTGTAGTGTGAAATCATGTTCTCCCGCGTTTGCTGCTGCCGTGCATCAGAGCTTGTAGCCGCAGGAACGCATGATTGTTCTCAGTTTGTCTTCGTTGGCCGGGACGAGGGGGGCCAAGGGCAGACGCGGCGCGGCGTCTTCAATACGGCCGAGCAGACCGAGCGCTGTTTTTACGGGCACGGGGTTGGTTTCCAGGAAACAGGCTCGGCACAGGGGGGTGAGTTTGTAGTGCAGGCGCTTTGCTTCGGCGGCATCTCCGGCGAACCAGGCGGCGCACATGTCGTGTACCGCGCGCGGAGCAATGTTGGAAACTACGGAAATCACGCCTTTGCCGCCCACGGCCAGGATGGGGAGCACGGTGAAATCATCGCCGGAGAGCAAGGTGAATTCTTCCCCGCATTGCTCGATGATGTCGGAAACCTGGATGAGATTACCCGTGGCTTCCTTGATGCCGATCACGTTGTTCAGATTTTTATGAATGCGGGCCATGGTCCCTGGGTCAATGCTCACCCCGGTGCGGCCCGGCACGTTGTAGAGTACGGCCGGGATAGGAGCTGCGGCGTCCAGGGCCTTGAAATGCGCGTACAGGCCTTCCTGGGACGGCTTGTTATAGTAGGGCGTGATCAGCAGGACAGCATCCGCGCCCGCTTCATGGGCGAAGCGGACCAGATCCTCAGCTTCCCTGGTGTTGTTGGAACCGGCGCCGGCGACGACCGGCACGCGGCCCCGGGCCTGGTCTATACAGATACGTATGACCTCCCTGTGTTCCTCGTGGGACAGAGTGGCGGATTCTCCGGTCGTGCCGCAGGGTACAAGCCCATCAATGCCTTCGTTGATCTGCGTTTCGATATGCCGTCTGAAGGCGTCCTCGTCCACCTTGCCGTTGCGGAAAGGGGTTATGAGCGCCGTATACGCGCCTTGCAGTTTCATGCTTTTCCTCCGGCTTTCAGGTTCGCAACGCATAAAACCGTGCAGACGCAATTCAAGCACGAGCGGGCGCGCGCGTCAACTTGAAAGTTGCGCCTTGACCACCCGGTCACGGGCCCATTTTTTTCCCGGATGCCGGGCATCGGCCAAGTGGGAGAGAGGTAATCAGAACAGTGCGCTTGCGGAATAGTTGCGCATGCGTGCGAGCACCACTTCAACGTAGCGGCGTGTTTCCCGGTTGGGCATGCGCGTTGTAAGCTGGTCGTAAAGCTGTTCCGGACCGAGTTCGTTGATGCGCTGCACGGCGTTTTGGTCGTCAACGGGATCAAAGAGGCGCAGAACGGCGTTCGGACCGCCGTTATAAGCGGCTATGACGCATAACTGGCGTGAGAGGCTGTTGTGTACCCCGCCGAAATAGCGGCGGCCGAGCAGGTGCAGGTAGACCGCTCCGTAGCGGATGTTGTGTTCGGGGCTCAGCAGTATGTCCGGTCCGGGCGTGGCGGGTGTGCCGGTAAGATAGCGGTGGACTTCGTAGCCGGCCGTGTCCGGCACAAGCTGCATAAGACCCAGGGCGCGGCTGCTGCTTACGGCCAGCGGGTTGAAATTGCTTTCCGTGTGCATTACGGCCATGATCAGGGCCGGGCTGAGATTGTATTTTTCCGCATAGCGCCCGGCCACACCCCGGTAGCGGGAAGCTGCGGCCGTTCCTTCAAAATGCGGCAGACTCCGGCCCCGGAGCAGCAGGCGTGCGAGGTTCGTGTAATAACTGTCAAGAAGGCAAAGGTTGAGTTCCCGATCGGCCGGGGCATCGACAGGCCTGCTCCAGCGCAAGGGCAGACCGGAGTCGTCCCATTCCTCACCGAAGAGCATGGGGATCAGTGTTTCGTCGCCGCCGTTCCGCACCGTAGTGAAAAGATTTGCCTGGAAGATATCGGGCGCTTCCGGCAAGCCTTGCAGGACGCTTACGGGCGAAAGATCCAACGGCATAATTTCAGCCATTCCCTCCGGAATGTCAAACAGTACCCGTCCCTGCGCGAAATGCAGCACTCCGCGCCTGCGAGGCGCGGGCGTAGACGAGGCTCTGCCTTGCATGTTTTCCGGACCGGCATCGGAAAGCTCGCCCCATACCGTGATTTTCGGAGAGGCAAAATAGCGGGGATTGAAAAGGACAGGTCCCGGTAGGAGCGTATTCTCGCCGGCAGGCAGGGTTGCAGCGTCCAGAAGTTCGAAATTTGCCGGCAACACGTCCCAAGAGGCGGAAGCAGGTCCCGGCGCGCCGACCGGCCCCTGTCCGGCGTCCGCCGCAAGCATGCCGGCACAAAAGGCCGTTAAACCCAGAAAGAGGCACAGGCCGGCGAATGCCCTTCCGTGCAAGTGCAGATCAAGGCCGAAACGTGCAGCGTGCGCCGTGCGTGTGTTGCCGACCCGGTCAATGTATTGACGGAGACTGTCGCCTTTGCGCGGAACGCGCGTGCCGCCCGTGTTGAAATAAGGTCTGTTGTTCTGTTGCATTCGTCTTCCGCCGCTTTGCCGGGCGCCGAGCCTGCCCGATCTGCGCCCGCGGTCCTGCCGTTATGTATATGCAAAATGTGTTCCGATTCCATCAAAAAAATATGCCTTTCCATTGCTGTCCGGCTAAGCTGCGAGGCATAACAGGTTAAGGTTATATGGATTTTCCGGTTTTCGTTGTCGTGGATTCAGCAGTTCGTCCAAGCTGTCCGTTCCGAGCAGGTTGAGAGAGACAATTTGAAAAATCAGCTGCACGGATATCCCAATTTTACTCAGGAATTTTTGATATGCCGGAAGCAGATACACGGTTAGATCGGTATCTATCTGAATAAGCACGGCATTTTCCGTATTGCCGACAAAGCTCTTGATACGCAGGTTCTGCTTGAGTTCACGGAAGAATATCTCAATCTGCCAACGGTCTTTGTAAACATTC
>JAISRC010000016.1 GCA_031273845.1 Desulfovibrio sp. | reverse complement strand
GGTATGAGTTCGAAGGGCAGAGGTGTCATTACAGTGAAATCACAGACAAGCAACGAAAGTTATACCTTTGCTTCGGGGTGGAAGCGCCAACCACGCTATAAATCTCCGGAGCTTAGGATGACAAGAAGCATGGCGAATTATGGGAAACGCCGCTTATTTGCCTTTCGGGGCGGGCGGCGGCGCTTCGCGCTTGCGCCGCCTGAGCATTTTTGCAGCATGCTACGCTTGAGATAGTTGCTTACAGCGGGTAAATCCCGCCTGCAACTATCTACTCTAATTTTGAAATGCTCTAATATACTGTAATATAACATAATTAAAAATAGTAATTTTTTTGTTGTTTTTTTCTATATTTTTTTTAGAGAATTTTCCGAAAAAACAGTATAGAAGATTACACAGGACAGGGAGAAGGATTTATGGAAACGGGTTTTCTCGACCTCATCACGAGCGCCACCCTGGCGGCCAAACTGGTCATGCTGCTCTTGCTCTGCATGTCTCTGGGCAGTTGGACGCTGATAGTCAGCAAGTGGGTGAGTCTGGGCAGGGCGCGGCGCAAGGCTGAAGAAGGCCTTGCGCGTTTCACCGACGCCAGGGATCTGCGGGAAGCTGTGCAGACCCTCGGAGGCGATTCCTCCTCGCCCCTGTACCACGTGGCCCAGCAGGGGGTAGCGGAATTCAACCGCCTCAAGGAAGCGGGCAATTCCGGGGACATGGTGGCGGACAACGTGCGCCGCGCCCTGCGCCAAGGGGTGAGCGAATCCATGTCCCGGCTCGGCTCTTCCATTTCCTTTCTGGCCACCACGGCGAATACGGCTCCTTTCATCGGCCTCTTCGGCACCGTGTCGGGCATCATGTACTCCTTTCACCAGATAGGTCTACAGAAGAGCGCCTCTCTGGCGACGGTCGCGCCGGGCATTTCCGAGGCGCTGATCGCCACGGCCGTCGGTCTTTTCGTGGCCATACCGGCGACAGTGGGCTACAATACCTTTCTGGGAACCATGCAGAACATAGAAAGCGAACTGGTGAATTTCGCCGGGGTTTTTCTGAACAGGGTCCAGCGCGAACTGAACTCCAGGGCGGCGGCGGCCGCCCGCTGACGGGCCGCTTCTTTCCCGTGTGCCGGCTTGCAAAAGCGGGCACTACAGAACCGGAAAGAGTTTGCGCCGCCGAGGGCGGCGCGGGTCGGCTGAAAACCGCGCTTTTCAGCCGACTATCCCGCAAAAATAATCATAAAAACGGTATCGTTATTTTTGCAATCAGGCACCGGCGAAGGCCGCCGGCCGAAAACGAGGCGTAGAATGGCTGCATACGCAGGCAACAACAAGAGTTTTGTATCCGATATCAACGTGACTCCCTTTGTGGACGTCATGTTGGTTTTGCTCATCATTTTCATGGTCACCGCCCCCATGCTCACCGAGGGGCTGGACGTAAGCCTGCCGCGTACGGAAGCGGTGGAAACCCTGCCCACCGACCAGAACAACGTGGTCCTGACCATACGCAGGGACGGGAGCATTTATCTCAATGAATACGCCGCGAACATGGACACCTTGGGCCGGCAGTTGATCACGGTGGTCAAGGAACCCGCCCGCCGCCTCTTTCTGCAGGCGGACAAGGACGTGCCTTACGGCACTGTGGTGGCGGTCATGGGCCGGATAAAGGCCGCCGGCATAGAAGAAATGGGTATCGTCGCGGAACGCGTGGACGACGAGACTCCGGCCTCTCCTCCCGCCCGGAGCGGCGGGACGACCGTGCGCGCGCCGGCCGGCCGGAGCGGGAGCCGGTAAAGAGTGGAAGACCGCCTGCCGAGTTTTCTCGCCTCGGCCTGCCTGCATCTGGCCTTGGCCTCAATAGTGCTGCTTCTGCCCCAGGCAGATCCTCCGCCCTTGCCCGCCGGCGGCATGTCGGTCAGCGGCTATGTTACCCTGGGCAGGCCGGGAGCCGCCCGATCCGAAGCAAAAAAGGAAACCGCCGCAACGGGCAGCGGACAGACCGCCCCGGGAAAAGCGCCTCCCCCGCCGCCCGAGCCGCAAGCGCCTCCCCCGCCGCCGCCCGAACCCCAGGCTCCTCCCGCACCGCCCGATCCGCAAGCGCCGCCTCCGCCCTCGCCCCCCGAAGCCGTGAAAAGCGCGCCGGATACCCCCCTCCGCGATCCTCTGGTCACACCTGTGCCCAAAAACCCGGAAAAAACCGAAGTCAATACGCCGGAGCCGAAGAAGGAGCCTCCCAAAGCGGACCCTCCGAAAAAAAACGAAGCCCCGAAAAAGCCACCGCTGAAAACGCCTGATCCTCCGAAAAAGCCTCCCGCCGCGCCCAAGCCCCAAAAGGACTCGTTGGCTGCCGCTCTGGCCGAACTGAGCCGGGAAGCGGGGAGAAGCGCGCCGCGCGGCAACCGTGCTCCTAGCGGGCAAACTCGCGCCGGCGGCCGGGATCAGGCCGAAGCCGGCGGACAGGCGAACGGCGATGCGAGCGGCCCGAGCCCCGGCGGCGACGGCGGAGACGGCTACGGGGCGCTCGGTGCCTACCAGGATTCCATCATTTCCAGGGTGCGGCCCAACTGGTCACTGCCCGCCCGCGCCGACCGCAGGAGCTACACCGCCGTGGTCAACATCAAAATCGACAGAGACGGGGCCATTCTTGAGGCCAGGATCATCCGGTCCTCGGGCAACGGCTTCTTCGACGCCTCGGTCATGCAGGCCGTCGCGGCCACAAAAAACCTGGAGCCGCCCCCGCTCCCCGACTACTCGGACATCAACATCAGCTTCACTCCCGAATCCCTGGGCCGGCAGTGACGCGCTTTTCTTTTGTCCCGCCCTGGGTTATCCTGAGGCAACTTGATTTTGAGACGCTCCCTTCGGCGCTTAACGGCGAAAACAAGTTTCGCCTACGCCTGCGGGCGGGCGGGCGGCGGGTACCCGCCGTCGGAGCATTGTGCAATTTCATTTGCAAAATGCTCTAGGTCAAGGGCCGGCGCGCCGCCTGCGGCGGCGTGAGCGAGGCGTAGATCATATTTTTCGCCGAAGCGGTCTTGACGGTTCCCGGCTTTGCCGGGGGTCAAGCAACTGTCTCCCTGACGGGAGAGCTTTCAGATTATAAGGAAGTTGTGATGAAAGGAATACTCCCTGATCTGCGGGGACTGATCCCCCTCCTTGCCCTGCTCGTTCTGCTCCCGCCGGCGGTAAAGGCCGCGCCTCTTTCCGTGCAGGTGGTCGGCGCGGGTGAAAACACGGTGAACCTGCTTCAGGCCGACCCCACAGGCGGCTCAGGCCGGGCCGCCGCCCTGCGCAAGGCCGTCAACGACAACATGAGCCTCATACCCTTCATCCGCATCGTCAACCCGGCCGGCATACCGGGCGGGGCGGGCATCGCCTCCGCCGCGGGCGAAGGCGTTGATTTCAAACGCTTCGCCCTGGCCCAGGTGCATCTGCTCATCAGCGCCGGCTGGCAGGGGAGCTCGCAGGTGGAGCTGCGCTGTTTCAGCGTGGCGGACGGTCGCTTCATGTTCGGCAACCGCTATGCCGTCGGCCCGGCTGAAAAGGATATTTTGGATGTGGCCGACACCTTCTGCGCCGATTTTCTGGAGGCCGTCATCGGCAGGGGCGACTTTTTCCGCTCGGTCATGGCCTTTGTCAAAAGCGACGGACCGATGAAAAAGGACATCTGGTCCATGAAACCCAACGGCCGCGGCCTGACTCGCCTGACGAACATGAAAGGCGAGGCGCTTTCGCCGACCTGGAGCCCGGACGGCCGGCGCGTCCTGTTCACCCATATAGACAAGCGCTCCCACGGCCTCGGCGTCTGCGACACGGGCAGCAGGACCGTGCAGCGCGTCAGGTTCCCCGGCAACACGGTTATCGGCCCCGCGTACATGCCGGACGGCCGCGTGGCCGTCGGGCTCACCGACGGCAGAAACCCGAGCATCTTTTTGCTCGGGCAAAGCCTGCAAAAGGAAAGACGTCTTGACGAAAGCTCGGCCATAGACGTATCTCCCTCCGTGGACACCTCGGGGTCGCTCATGGCCTTCACATCCAGCCGGCTCGGCAGTCCGCAGGTCTTTCTCAAGGATTTGCGCAGTGGAGCAGTCAGGCGCATCAGCCGGGAAGGAAGCTACAACACCGACCCGTCCATCAGCCCCGACGGTTCCTTGGTGGCTTACGCCAGACAGGAAGGAGGCGGCCACCGTATTTACGTTCACGACCTGATCACGGACCAGGAACGTCAGGTCAGTTTCGGACCCGGAAGCGACGAAAAACCCGCCTTTGCGCCGGACAGCTATTTCATCGCTTTCATGTCCACGCGCGGAGGCGTGCGGCAACTGTATGTCACGACCAGAAACGGCGGAGACGCCAAACGCCTGCCCACCGGTCCGGGCGATGCGTCGTTCCCCGCATGGGGCCCGGCCACGCGGCGCTGAGGAGGGAGAGCTTCCCGATGCAATGCGATTTTACAATGCTCCCCGGAATCCATCGCGGATTTTATCCCGTCATTCTGATCCCTTCGGAGGCAATCAGGACAGGCTCCGCGAAGAATCCATCTTCTGATTCTGCCTTTTTAAGGCACCAGCAGAAATTTTCCGGTTGCGCTTCAGAATGCGCTTTCATTTGCAACACATTCTCAATACAAACAAATAGTTCTCAGGAGGATTTATGAACAGATTGACAGGATTGAAACTCTTGTGCCTGACCCTTGCCTTGACGCTCGGCCTGGCGGCCGGGTGCGCCAAAAAGGAAGTGGGCCAGGGCGGAGACGACGACGAACTCGCCATGACGGAAAGCGAACGCCAAGCCGCGGCAAGCATCAGCAACGGGGTCATCTACTTTGAGTATGACCGCTTCGATCTTGCGGCCCAATCCAAAGAAACGCTTTCCCGCAAAGCTCCGACCCTCAAGCAATTCCCGCAGCTTCGCGTGGTCATTGAAGGACACTGCGACGAACGCGGCACGGAGGAATACAACCTTGCCCTCGGCGAACGCCGCGCGCGCGCCGCTTACGAATACCTGCTGAACCTCGGTGTGCCCGCTTCCCAGATGGAAACGGTCAGCTTCGGCAAACTTCACCCGGCCGTGCTCGGCAGCGGTGAAGCCGTCTGGGCTAAAAACCGTCGGGATGAGTTCAAAGTTTTCAAGCCCAGGTAGTGATTCACATGCACTGCCGGCATTTCACGCTTGGAACGGTATTGCAGGCGGGCAAAGTCCGCCTGCAATACCGAACGCGGACTACAGGAACACCTTGCATGAGGTATTGTATGCCTCGCCTGTGCGTTCAGCCGTGTCCACGCTGACGGAACGCAAGCCTTTTTCCATTTACGAAACGTGGTGCCGGCGAATATCCAATGTCCGAGACTCGGAGGGATTGCCCGGAGTTTTTTACCCGCTTTGTGCCGGCCCTGCAGGCTCCGCCTGCAATGCCGCGAAAAAATGCGCGATTACGGCATTCGAGACCAGCATCCCTGTACGCGTCAGGAAAAAATGCCCTCTGCGCGCGCCCGCCAGCCCCGCCCGGCGCAAACGCGCCGCCGGGACGGCAAAGTCGGCATTGAACGGGCGGCCGGATGCCCGGCGCCACTCATCCAGAGACAAGCCGGCCGTTGTGCGCAGGCGCAGCATGAGCATTTCCTCCAGACGCATCGTCTTGTCCAGATCTTCCCAAGGCGAGGTCGCTCCCCGCGCGGTCATCGCAATCCAGCCCGCGAAATCGGCAGGATTCGTAAAACGCCTGCCCCCCAGCGTTGAAACCGCAGAAGGCCCGAGACCCAGGTAATCCGCACCTTTCCAATAGCCGAGGTTGTGCCGGCAGGCAAAACCCAGACGCGCGAAATTGGAAATTTCATACTGCATGAAACCTCGGCTTTCCAGATACTCTGCCCCGGCCAGATACATGGAGGCCAGTTCTTTCTCACCCGGCCGGACCAGTTCGCCCTTTTCCAGAATTGCAGCCAGAGGCGTTCCCTGTTCCGGCACAAGCTCGTAAAAGGAAATATGCTCGGGACGGAGGTCCGCCGCTCTTTTCAGCACGGAAAGCAGACGCATCTGTGAAGGGGCTTTGCTGCACGGCAGACCCCACAGCAAATCCAGGTTGACGTTGGTGAAGCCGGCGGCGCGGGCCGTTTCAAGAGCCGCCTCCGCGGCGCGCGCCCCGTGGGCACGCCCGAGCAGGTTCAGGTCGGCGTCGTCCAGACTCTGCACGCCTATGGACAGGCGGTTTACCCCCGCCTTGCGCGCCTCGCGCGGCATATCGGATAAAAGAAGCGATTCCGGGTTCGCTTCCATGGTTATTTCCGCATCCGCGGCGACGTTGAAACAGCGACGCGCCTCGTCCAGAATACCCGCGACGGCCCGGCCCGGCAGCAGGCTCGGGGTGCCGCCGCCGAAAAAGATCGTTTCCACCGGGACGCGTCCGCTCTGCTCCGCGCGTATGCGCATCTCCCTGAGCAGGGCGGCAAGCCAGGATCTGAGCAGCGCCGGCCCCTCCGTTCCCTCAGGCAAAGGCAGAGAATAAAAGGAACAATACGTGCACTTGCTCCGGCAAAAGGGCACATGCACATAAAGCAGCACGGCGCACCTCATTCCCCGGCGCGCAAAACGCCGAAGGCGCGCGCGTACCGCTCGTATTCGCTGAATATGCAACCGCAGTACTGCTGCCTGTATATGCCCCAGTCTTTCGACAGCCTGATCCCGTCCTCCCATAATCCGCGGAAATCCCGATACACAAAGGCTGCTCCGGTTTCCGCCCCGGCCTCCCGGCCCAATGCGCGGATCGTATCGTGCCGCTGCCTGCGCGAGTATAGCAAGGTTGTGCTGAAGGCGTCAAAACCGCGCGCGCGTGCCTGTTCGGCGCATTTGAAAATGCGCGTGCGCAGGCAAAAAACGCAGCGATCCTCACCCCTCTCGACGGCGACCCGTAGCCAAGGCACAGGGTCGGCGACCGGGGGCAAGCGCCGCTCCCCGGACCGGGCGGAGGAAGAAGGCATCCGGGCGGAGATCGCGCCGGAAGACGGGTTTTCGCGCGGCGGGATGCAGGCATCCTCCGGCAGGCGCTGATCCTCTTCCGGCAGGGTATCGGCAAAAATCAGGGGCACACCGAGGCGCGCTGCGGCCTGGGCCGCTCCCTGCCTGCGGCGCATATATTCGGCCAGGGGATGAATGTTGGGATTGTAAAAAAAACCGTGGGGGTCGCCGCCTTCGGCGGCGAAATCGCGCAGCACCGCTATCGAGCAGGGGCCGCAACAGACATGGACCAGAACGGGCATATTCCCCTGCCGCCTCACGGCTCACTTTCCGCGCGAAGCGGCGATCAGTTCCGTCAATTTTTCACTCAGGGTACCGAGGTCCGGCTTGGTGAACTGGACGTCCGCGCCCACGGAGGCCCCCTTGTGCTCAAGGGTTTGGGAAATGATGGAAGAAAAAAGTGCCACAGGCAGACGCTTCAGTATCGGGTCTTCCTTGATCTTGCGGCACAAGGCCAGACCGTCCATTTGCGGCATTTCGATGTCCGTGACCACTGCCTGGACCAAGTCGCCGATATTTTTCCCGTCCGCAGCGGCCTGCTTTTTCATGCCCTCAAGCATGTGCCACGCGTCCTCGCCGCTGACGGCCTGGATGATCCTGAATATGCCTTTTTTTTCCAGCAGGCGCTTGACCATGTTGCGTATGCTCCCCGAGTCGTCCGCATGCAGCACGGTATACACCTCGCCGCCGAGAGGCGCATCGCCGGTCGCCGACGTGAGGTGCATGGCCAGGGAGGGGTCTATATCCGCCACAACGTGCTCTATGTCCAGAAGAAAAACCACCCGGTTTTCCAGACGTACGACCCCGGTTATGGAGTAACGGCTCATGTTCTGCAGAAACTCGCCCGGTTCTTCCACATCCTTCCAGCTCAGGCGGTGGATGCGGTTCACCCCTGATACCAGGAAAGCCGTAACGATGCCGTTCAACTCGGTGACGATTATTTTCGCTTCCGAAGTCGTAGGCCTCTCCTTGCCTAGGTATACGGCCAGATCCACCAGGGCCACCACCTTGCCGTCGCGGTGGGAGAAAGCCCCCATGACCGAAGGGTGGCGCATCTGGGGCATGGCCGTCGCCGGTTGCGTCCGGATGATCTCCACCACCTTGGCCACATTGATTCCGTAATGGCCGCGATAGTCCGGTTCGTCTATGTAAAACTCGACTATCTCAAGTTCGTTTGTGCCGGATTCCAGCAATATATTCGTCTGAGACATAATATTCCATCCTTCGGGGACCTGCGGCCCGCACACCCGCACCCCGGCCCCGGGTTCTGCCCGTCATTTTTATGCTACCCTGTTTTTTTCAAAAAGGCAAAATAAACCCGCCGATTCCAAAATCGCCCCGTGCTTGCTTCCACGGAGCGGGTGGACTATATTACCGAGTGCGGAAAGCATTTTACAATTCCGCAGGATCGCTTCGGCGAAACCCTACGGTAATTCAGGCCTGGAGGAAAACATGCCCGCACACGAACTGGAAATACTCACCCGCCTCACGCGCGAGGAAGTGGCCGGCCTTGTGGAGGGTCTGCTGGACGGCCTGAAGGACGGACGCTTCAAAATTCAGAAGAGCGGCGAACAGATGGAAGTAGATGTGCCGCGCGTTGTGGATATGAAAATAGCCGCGAAAAGCGACGAAGAAAGAACGGAGTTCGTCATTGACGTTTCCTGGCGCACCCACAGGGCGGAAAGCCCGGACAACGTGCCGGAGGAACCCGCCGGCAGCCGGAAGCGCGCCGCCAAAGGCAAAACGGGCGTCGGACGGTCCCGCACCCAGTAATACATAAGTCGATTTCCAAAGCAAAACCGTGTAGATGCAGTTTTACTTCGTCGTCAACGACGCGGGCGCGGCCGCGCCGGGAATGACCCGGCGTGAAGCGCGGCGAATTACGGTTACGCCGCGTTCCCTGCCCGGAACCATTGCATGAGCAGTTTGCGCTCCCTGGGGCCTATGTCCAGTTGGGACAGTTTGCAGAGTTCGACGGCATCGGCAACCAGCGTCCCGGCCAGACGCGCGGCGTCCGGCGCCGGTTCGGCGGCCGGGTTGGCCCCGCCCCGGATCAGGGCCTCAAGAATAAAGGCGATCTGCGCGCCGTCCGCAGGCACCCCTTCGTCTTCACAGCGGTCCTCGACATTGCGCGCCGTGGTCGTGCGCGAAAAGCCGTTTTCGGCTATTTCCCCGGCCAGTATGCCGAACAGGGATTTGTACTGTTCCGGGCTGAGCAGGGGCAGATCGGTCAGACGGTGGGCCTTGAGCGCAAATTCATACAGTTCCGGGTACTTCAGGCGGAAGTCGTCGCGTTGCTCGTCGCCGTCCGGGCGTTCATGCCGGTCCGGGTCAACGATGTAGCCCCGCCCGGCGGGGGCAAAAACCAGGGGCGAAATATCCAGAACGCCGAGCAGCGCGCGCAGAGACCCCGCCCCGAACCAGTCCGGCGTCGCCTCATGCTCCTGCTGCAAAATCTGGGCTATGGAAGGCAGAGGGACAGCCACGCCGGATTCGGCGGCCAACTGCCGGACAGCTTCCACAAGACGCACTCGCTTGTATGCGGGCAGGGTAATATGCAGGGATTGTTCCTCCGCTCCCGTGCCCGCCGTTGCCGGGAGTCCGGCGACAGCGCGCGGGCGACGCTCGTCGGCGCGCGCTTCCGTCCTCGGTTCCCGTTCATCGCGTTCGGATTCCTCTCGCGATTCTTCCAGCGCCTGGGACACGAACCAGTCTTCGCGTATCCGCCAAGAACAGGCCGCCGCGTATGCCGGCGATGTATAGCCGACGCTCAGCACCAGACTGCGGCGCGCGTGTTCCTGTATGCGCAGCAACAGGGGGGTGAAGTCGGCGTCCCCGGAAAGTATGATGAATTCGTCGAAACGCGTGGGATGGGCCAAGGCGTCCATACAGTCCATGACCAGATGTATGTCGGCGCTGGTTTTGCCGTAATTGGTCAGGGGCGGACAATCCACCACCTGGAACGCCGAGCGGATGAAATAAGGCCGGAACTCATGGTAGCGGATCGGGTTGAGATAACAGCAACGCTTGAGGATGCGTCTGCGGACGCCGTCCCCGTATATCATGCGCAAGGCGTGTCCTTCCAGCCAGCGCATCCAGCGCTGGGGGTTGGCGGCGAAGGTGCGGGCCAGATTCAGGTCCAATTCGTACAGTCTGGTATAAATATTGTCGAAATCAACATACAGCGCGCTGTATACTTCTCCCGAATTCTGATAGCGGGTCATTGGCTTTTCTCCTGCCGAACAAAAACGTCGTCCGCGCCGGAAGCGATGCGGACGCTCCGCCCGCGCCGGAACGCAGACAATGCCGTCCCCGGGCCGGACGCCGGGAAACTTTTGTCGGGTATGTAAAGTAAGGGAGGCGCGGCAACTCGGATACACGAACAGAGTATTTACGGCCGACAGCGATACTACGCCTCAGTGTGCCCATTATAATCCCCGGCGCAGGCAGGGGTCAAGCGGTGAACGGCCGCGTCCGGCTGTTTTTCTTTACAGAAAGCGATGTTTGCTGTAAACATGGCGTAACACAAGGAAGAACAAGCATGCGCAAACCGTCGACCGGCGTTACCCCTGAAAGCGCGCCGTCCCTGTTTCTCTGCTCTCTCGCGGCGCTTGTCGCGGCGTTGCTCGGGTCCGTGTGCGGCGCGGTCTTTTTTTTCCTCCTGACCGCATTCTGCCTGTATTTTTTTCGGGATCCCGAGCGTCCGTCTCCGCTCGCGCCCGGAATCGCGGTCAGCCCCGCGGACGGCAAAGTGGTGAAAATCGCCCGCATGCCGGATCCTTTTACCTCCGAACCGCGCCTGTGCATCTGCATCTTCATGAATCTCTTCAGCGTGCATGTGAACAGGAGTCCTGTGGCGGGCAAGGTCGTGGACGTAGCCTACCATGAGGGCAAGTTCTTCAACGCCTCCCTGGACAAGGCTTCAAGCGACAACGAACGTTGCGCCTGCGCCGTTGAGGACGCCGACGGAAAACGCTGGAGCATGGTGCAGATAGCGGGTCTGGTGGCCCGGCGCATAGTCTGCCGGACGGAAAAAGGCGACGAGTTGCGTAGAGGCGAACGCACGGGCATGATAAAATTCGGGTCGCGCGTGGACGTATATCTCCCGGACGGCTGGGAGCCGGCTGTCGTCACGGGGCAAAAGGTCACTGCCGCCCTGAGTGTGATTGCGGCCGCGAAAAGCGGGCAATAGAGCATCGCAAAGCTGAAACGCTCCGGCGACGTAAACGCCGGATGTCGGTAGCGCATAACCACGGAGTTTGTATGGATCGTCCCCTTCCTAAAAAGAAAAGCGTATATATCCTGCCGAACCTCTTCACAACGGCAAGCCTGCTGTCCGGCTTTCTCGGCCTGCTCTGGGCTTCCGGCGGGGATTACCAGGCCTGCGCTCTGGCGGTGTTCTTCAGCGCGCTCATGGACGGGCTTGACGGCAAGGTGGCCCGACTGACCGGGGGATCAAGCGAATTCGGCATACAATACGATTCCCTGGCGGATCTTGCGGCCTTCGGGGTGACCCCGGCCTTCATGATTTATCATTTCGCGCTGGAGAACTTCAGCAATATCGGCATGGCCGCCTGCTTTCTTTTCGCGGTCTGCTCAGCGTTGCGACTTGCGCGGTTCAACGTCGGCGCATCCGCTTCGTCCGGCAAGAGCTTTTTTACCGGGCTGCCGACCCCGGCGGCGGGCTGCACCCTGGCTTGTCTGGTCTTTATCTCGCCCAGGCTGCCGGACTTTCTGCAAAACGGCATGGGCGGCATTGCCCTGGCCTGCACCCTGGGCACGGCCTTTCTCATGGTCAGCCGCATCCGCTACGCTTCTTTCAAGGAACTGGGTTTTCTCAAAGCCCACCCTTTCCGCACCATGACCCAGGTCATAGTCCTCTTTGCCCTGGTTGTGGCGGATCCCAGGATTTTCGTCCCCCTGATGCTTTTCGTCTACATAATTTCCGGGCCGGCGTACACCTTCATCACCCTGCCCAGACTGTCCAGGCTTGAGAACCGCGCCTCCCGGAATGCGGAAAAACAAGGCGATCAGCCCGGTTGAGCGGAGGACGGGCAGAGGCCGCGCCCGAGAGACAGGGGCCGGCCGGAAGGACGGAGCGGGGATCTCTGCTTCTGGTCTGCGCCACGGCACTGGAAATGCGCGCTGCCGTTACCTTGTTGCCCGGCGGGGAAAAGTTCGCCGTGCCGGAGCGGGCGCGGTTTCCCTTCGCCGGCCTCCGGGACGACGGCGATACCTTGCCCGTTCTCGGCCTTGCCGGGTGCGACCTGTATTTGCTGATCTGCGGGGTGGGGCCGGTCGCGGCCGCCCTGTCCCTCGGCGCGTGTCTGGGCGGATTCAGACGCATCGCGCGGCGGGAGGCCCCGGACGGCGTCCTCAATCTGGGTCTGGCCGGCAGTTATGATCTGCGGAAGGCCCCTGTGGGGAGCCTGCTGTCAGTCGGGGAAGAGCATTTTCCCGAATACGGAATCCGCGCGGGTACGGATGCGGACTGCGCGGGCCTGTCACCCCTGACCTTGCCGCAAATCTTCACGGACGCGGGACCGGTGTTCACGCGCATTGCCCTTGATCCGGACGCGGCCTTGACCCGCATGGGTCCGGCGCTTGGCAAAAAATTTTTGGTCCGATATACTGGCGGAGCCTTGTCTTGCGGACGCGGCGCAGCGGTCACCATGGCCGGGATTTCCGGCGACCCGGCGTTCGCGGCCTGTATGGCGGAACATTGCGGAGGTCTTGCGGAAAACATGGAAGGTTTCGCTCTGGCTTTGGCCTGTGCCTCGGCGCGCATCCCTTTTGCGGAATTCCGGGCCTTTTCCAATGCCGCAGGATACAGACCCCCGCACACTTGGAACATGTCCGAAGCCCTTGCCGCGCTGTCCAGGCTCGGCGCGGAACTTTTTTGCCCGGCGTGAAAGATTATGCCTGAAGACGTACAGCACGCGTATGCGAAGTCCGGGGACGCCACGCGGGACCTGGAAGCCGTTATTTCCCTGGAGCAGCCCAGGATCAACGCCGAGTTGCGGCGGCATACGGCGGATCTGCCGGAGCATGCGCGCGCCCCGGCGGAACACCTGCTCCTGTCCGGGGGAAAACGTCTGCGGCCCCTGCTCACCCTGCTCACCGGGCGCGCCTTGGGCTGCGGGGACGAGAGTCTCTACACCCTGGGTGCGGCGGTGGAAATGCTGCACGCAGCAACGCTGTTGCACGACGACATCCTGGACAGCGCGCCCCTGCGCCGGGGGCGCACCTCGGCTCATGTCCTGTTCGGAACCGTGACGACGGTGCTGGCCGGTGACGCCATGCTGGCCAAAGCCCTGCTCCTGGTATCGTCCTTCGGCGATCCGAAACTCACTGCCTGCGTGTCGGAAGCCGTCATGCGCACGGCCGAAGGCGAGATCGCCGAGTTCGCCCGGCTCCGCGACACCTCGGTATCCCGCGAGGAATATGTGCGGATCATCACAGGCAAAACGGCCTGGATGCTGCGCGCCTCCTGCGAGATCGGGGCGCTTCTGGCCGGGGCCGGGCAGCCTGCGGCGCGGGCTGCGGCGCTCTTCGGCTTGGAAATGGGTATTGCCTTTCAGATCGTGGACGATGTTCTGGATTATTACCCGTGCGAGGAAACGGGCAAACCGAGGGGAGGAGATCTCAGGGAAGGCAAAAGCACGCCGCCCCTGCTCCTGTACCTCGCTTCCCTGCCTGCGGAGCAGGCCGGCCGCTTGCGCGCGGATTTCGAAAGCGGCAACCTTGCCGAGGAAGACATTGAAACCCTGTGCCGTGCGATTTATGAGGGCGGCTATGCGGGGCAGGCCAGAGAACCTGCCGGGATTCATCTTGCCGGGGCCGCGGAGGCTCTTGCGGTTTTTCCTCCTTCGCCCGAACGCGATCTTCTGGACAAGATGCGCTTCTATATTCTGACCAGAACCGTTTAGGGCCTTTTAACACTACTTGACAAAGAACAGGTAGTTGCTGATTTCCACTCATGGAAATTATACAAAAACAATATGAGAGAATTGCCGACTGTTTTCCTCAAAATAGAAGCAATTTCTCTCGACAGTACTATCGTCATTCCCACCGTAACCGGCAGATAAAAATAGCAGGACGCACTTTTTATCTGGAAATCGAATGAAATGAGCAGTCAACGTTCAGGCCATAAAGTTTCAGGTCATAAAGGAAATATTGATGAAAATAACAGTCTTCGGGGGATCCGGCTTCCTGGGTTCTCATGTTTGCGACAAACTCTCCGATGCCGGGCACGAAGTCAGTATTTTCGACAAGTACGAATCCCCTTGGCTCAGGCCGGGACAGACCATGATCCGGGGCGACATTCTGGATGAAGATGCCGTAAGCGCCGCGACGCAGGGCGCGGAGGCGGTCTACAACTTCGCGGGCATAGCCGACATAGGCGAGGCCGATGCCCGGCCGGTCGATACCGTAAAATATAATGTGCTGGGGAACATCATAACCCTTGAAGCGGCGCGGAAAGCGGGTGTGAAACGCTTCATCTTCGCCAGTTCCCTGTATGTCTACAGTCGGGCGGGCGGGTTTTACCGATGCAGCAAACAGGCCTGCGAGGTGTATATCGAAAACTGCCGGCAGGCCTGGGGGCTGGAATACACCATCCTGCGCTACGGTTCCCTGTACGGCCCCAGAGCGGATAAACGCAACGCCGTCTATCGTTTCGTGCGCGAAGCCCTTGAACATGGGCGCATTGAATACTTCGGACTGCCGACAGCCCTGCGCGAGTATATACATGTGGAGGACGCGGCCCTGTGCAGCGTGGACGTCCTCGCCCCGGAGTATGCGGACTGCAATATCATACTGTCCGGCATCCGGCCCATGCGCGTCGGCGATCTGCTGAAGATGATCGCGGAAATGCTGGGCAGGGACATTGAATTTACTTTTCTGGGAGACGGGAAATCAGGGCATTACGAAATAACGCCCTATTCCTTCAATCCGCATATCGGAAAAAAAATGGCGCCTCGCCTGTCCATGGACTTGGGACAGGGCCTTCTCAAGGTCATTGAGGACCTGCACAGGGAACTCAACCCCGGTTTGGCGACGGAATTGGGCTATCCGGTGGAAAAGGACAGGACTTTCAAACCATAAAGGAAGTTTTGATGAACATCATAGCCGTAGTACCCGCCCGCATGGGATCCTCACGTTTCCCCGGAAAACCTCTGGCCGACATTCACGGCGTCCCCATGGTCGGGCATGTCGCCCTGCGTACCGCCATGTGCGGCAGCCTGACCGCGACATACATAGCGACCTGCGACGAAGAAATCATGCGCTATGCCGCGTCCGCGGGCATAAAAGCCGTAATGACCGCCGACACCCATACCCGCTGCACGGACCGGACGGCCGAAGCCCTGCTCAAAATTGAGAAGGAACTCGGCCTGACCGCGGATATCGTGGTCATGGTCCAAGGCGACGAACCCATGGTCACGCCGGGCATGATCGAAGCGGCCGTAGCCCCCATGCTCGCCGACCCGGGTATCCCGGTGGTCAATCTGTCGGCGGACATGGCGGATACGGGAGAATTCGAGGACCCCTCGGAAGTCAAAGTGGTGACCGACCTCAAAGGCAACGCCCTGTATTTTTCCCGCGAACCCGTGCCGTCCCGGAAAAAAGGGGCTGCAACGGTTCCCATGCGCAAACAGGTCTGCGTTATCCCTTTCCGGCGGAATTTTCTCATCAGCTTCAACGCCATGCCCGAAAGTCCCCTGGAGATCATTGAATCCGTGGATATGCTGCGTATTCTGGAAAACGGCGGAACCGTGCGCATGGTTCACATCACCGAACGCACCCTGAGCGTGGACACGCCCGAAGACCTGAAACGCGTGCGGGAGCTTATGGATAAAGACAAACTGCGCCCGGTCTATTCGTGAATTTTCCATTGACGGCAAATTGTTTCTATTTGCAACGGCAACCGAAATATTTCTTCTCATGCGGGTTGGAATTACAACTCCGCGCTCTCCAAAGCCGTTCTCGGCCGGATATGTTTGGCTTTATCAACGCGACCGGGGAAGTGGCAGGCCAGAAAATGATCGGGACTCAGTTCCCGCAGTACGGGCGCTTCCCCCAGACAACGGTCCCATCGCGATGGACAGCGGCTGTAGAAACGGCAACCCGCCGGCGGATTGACCGGGCTCGGCACATCTCCTTCCAGAATGATCCGGCCGGCGCGCGGTATATCCACATTCGGCAGCGGAATTGCCGAAAGCAGGGCTTGAGTGTAAGGGTGTTGCGGATGAATGAAAATTTCCAAATGATCGGCGAGTTCTATGATTTTACCAAGATACATGACAGCGATACGATCGGAAATATGCCGTATTACACTGAGATCATGTGTGATGAACAGATATGTGTAGCGGAACTCGTCTTTCAGATCATGCAGCAGATTCAGTATCTGAGCTTGAATGCAGACATCAAGCGCCGAAACCGGTTCATCAAGCACGATAAATTCCGGGTTGAGGGCGAGAGCTCTGGCTATGCCTATACGCTGACGCCTTCCTCCGTCCAACTCATGCGGGAAAGACGTGGTCAGACGTGACGCAAGTCCCACAATATCCATCAAGGTTTTGACCTTGGCTGCCGTTTCCCGTTCATTCACGCATACTCTGTGGATATGTAAGGGTTCAGCAATAAGTTGCTCTACGGAAAAACGCGGGTTCAGGGAAGAATACGGATCCTGAAACACCATTTGCGCGCGTTTGCGAAAATTTCGCAATGCCTTTTTATTATAGAGGAAAATATCTTCTTTATCGAAAAAAACAGATCCCTCCGTGGCGTCCAGAAGACGGATAACCACTCTGCCCAACGTGGATTTGCCGCAACCGGATTCTCCCACCAGTCCCAGCGTTTCTCCTCCGGCGACTGAGAGGTTCACGTCATCCACCGCCTGCAGCAATCCGTGCGGGACGGTAAAATATTTTTTCAGTCCCCTGATTTCTACCAAAGCTCCGGAGTCCGCTGGACCATTCATACGCCGCCTCGTTTTCCCAGCTTGAAGCAGGCGGCGAAATGGCCAGTTTCTCCTTCAATCATGGAAGGCCGGGACCGGGAACAATCAGGTTCAGCAATATTGCACCGCGACGCGAAACAGCAGCCGGGCGGCAAATTTGTCGGGTCCGGAGGAAGACCGGCTATGGTGTCCAGCCTTCTGACATTGCCGGTCAGATCAGGAACAGATCGGAAAAGCCCCTGCGTATACGGGTGCAGCGGACGGCGGAAGAGGTTTTTGGTGTCCGCTTTTTCCACAATGCGCCCCGCATACATGATGGCTACGGAATCACACAGTTCCGCCACCACTCCGAGATCATGGCTGATCAGAATGGTTGACGTGTTGAAATGCTGGCGCAGTTCCCGCATCAGTTCCAAGACCTGAGCCTGGATGGTCACGTCCAGCGCTGTGGTCGGCTCGTCGGCGATAAGAAGCGTAGGGTTGCACGCCAGAGCTATGGCTATGACAACTCGTTGCTTCATGCCTCCGCTGAACTGGTGGGGGTATTCCGATCCGCGTTCAGGCCGTATGCCGACGAGGCTAAGCATATCTCGAGCTTTTTTCAAGACTTCATCGGCATCCGCTTTTCTGTGCAGGCGTATCATCTCCGCGATCTGCTCCTGCACAGGCAGCACGGGATTCAGGGAAGTCATGGGATCCTGAAAGATCATGGCGATCTTTCCACCTCGGATATGACGCTGTTCCTCTTTTGATTTCTTCAGGAGATTTTCCCCTTGCAGAAAAATACTGCCGCCCGCTATCCTGCCGGGCGGAGATGCGATGAGCTGCATGACGGCAAGGGCCGTTGTGGTCTTGCCTGCCCCGGTTTCACCTACAAGACCCAATGTTTCACCGCCGGCAAGGGAGAGATTCAGTCCATCCACCGCTTTCACAAGACCTGTGTCCGTATGATACTGCACATAGAGGTCCCGGATTTCCAGAAAGTTTTCCCGTTGCTGCTGATCCATGCAAAGACCTCTTTTGCCGAACTCATCGTTTCAACTTGGGATCCATGGCATCGCGCAACCCGTCGCCGAGAAAGTTGAGAGCCATGATGGTGATCATGATTGCAAGGCCGGGGGCAATCGTCATGTAGGCATAGTCACGCACATAGCCTCTGGACGCGGCCAGCATGCCCCCCCATTCCGGGTAAGGCGGCTGGACGCCGAGTCCCAAAAAACTCAATGCCGCCGTGGCCAAAATAGCCTGCCCGACCCGGAGTGTTGACTGCACAATAATCGGCGCACTGCAATTGGGCAGAATATGTCGAAGGATGATCCAGGCATCGGAAGCTCCCATGCAACGGGCGGCTTCAATATATTCCTGACCGGAGATGGTCAGCACCGAACCGCGGACAACACGGGCAAAGTCCGGCAAAGCCGCAACGCCGACGGCAATGGTCAGATTCAGCAATCCCGGCCCCAGCGAGGCCGCTATGGCAATAGCCAGCAGAATCTGCGGAATGGACATGAAAATATCCATGCAACGCATGATGATGCCGTCGATCCGCCCCCCATAGTAGGCCGCCGAGGCACCCAGCAAACCTCCGGATATCATGGCCAGAGACACGGCGAACAGGCCGACCTGGGTTGACACCCGCGCCCCGTAAATGATGCGGCTGAAGATATCCCGGCCGAAATCGTCGGTACCGAGATAATGTTTCCCGCTCGGCGCTTCAAAGGCATCCGCCAGATTCTGGGTAGCGTAGTGATACGGCGCGATTCGGGGAGCGAAAATTGCTGTAAGCAGCAACATGACAAGAACAGCCAAGCCGAAAACGGCCAGCCTGTTGCGTTTCAGGCGCAGCAGAGTCAGATACAGATTGCTGTTTTTACGCGGAAAAATCATGTTGATATCCAGGCCGGCAGCATCAGCGGTATCGGGTCCGCAGGCGCGGATCGATCCAGGTATAAAGTATATCCACCAGCAGATTGATGAGAACATAAGCCAGAGCAAGGTAAATAACCGCACCCTGCACCACCGGATAATCACGGGATTTTATGGCGTCCACCGCAAGCCGCCCGACGCCGGGTATGGAAAATACCGATTCCGCCAAAATAGAGCCGCCGAGCAGGTGGCCGAACTGGATGCCGATGATGGTGATAATGGGAATGAGCGCGTTGCGTAATGCATGCTTCACGATGATTACCGTTTCTTTTTGCCCTTTTGCCCTTGCCGTACGAATATAATCCGAGCGGATCACCTCCAACATGCTGGAGCGTGTCATGCGCGTGATAATGGACAGAGAGACGGAGGAAAGAGCGATCCAGGGAAGAATGCGCTGGGCCGGAGTATCGAAACCGGATGAAGGAAGCCAGTGCAGATGCACGGAAAACAGGAGAATGAGCAGGATGCCCAAGTAAAATACAGGGGTTGCTATGCCGAGCATGGCAAACACCATAGCCACATTGTCAAATATTGAATACTGTTTGACGGCGCAGATTATGCCGAAGATCATGCCCATCAGCGTAGCGAAAAAGATAGCCCCGATCGAAAGCGTCAGCGTGACGGGAAAAGCATCGGCGATTTCCGAGGCTACCGTGCGGTGAGTAATGTACGAACGGCCCACATCTTGATGCACAACGGCATTATAGACAAAGCGGCCATACCTGACCAGAAACGGTTGGTCCAGACCGTGTTCCCGACGAAATTCCCGCAAAGCATCTTCCGTGGCTTCCGGACCAAGAACCAGAAGGGCCGGATCACCGGGGGTCATGTACAGCAAAGAAAAAAGAAGGAACGTAACTCCGAGCGTCACCGGTATCAATGTCAGGAGTCTGCGCAAACAAAAACGGACCATAGCGGAGTCCTCCGGTTGCATCAACAGCGGCTTGGAACGTTTTGCAAATGAAATTGCAAAAATGTCCGGGCGGCGGAAATTTTTTTCACCCGCATGAAGCAGTCACTCAAAATATCCGTTACCATAGTATGTGATGAGCGAGGAGGAAAAAGTAACTCCCTTCAGGCTCTTGGTCTTGCCGAAAATATTGCTCGGTGCCAGCAAGGGAATCATGGGAAGATCCACATTCAGGATATCCCATACTTCCTTGTAAATAGCGGTTTTTTCTGCTTTATCCGTAACGGCGACACCCTTTTCGAGCAATGCGTCAACTTTTGGATTGCTGTAGAAAAAGCGGTTGGTCTGGCCGATGAATTTGGAATGAATCAGCGGGTCTATAGCGAAAAAGGGATTGGAAGTCGGAGGATTTCCCCAATTGTTCACAAAAGGGTCATGGTCCGGCTGGCGGGCAACATCGGCGAAATTGCCGTAATCAACGATGTTGATCTTCAGGTCGATGCCGACATCCCGCAGGTTGCTTTGCAGAATAGTTGCAATATTCTGAAAGTCGCTTCGCTCAGGGACGATGAACCCGCTTTTGAAACCGTTGGGAAAGCCTGCTTCCGCCAGCAGTTTTTTTGCTTTTTCAGGATCATAAGGCAAATCCGGAGAATTTTTATAATCGCTGTAGGCGACAATTGAAGGGACAGGTCCGCGGGCCGGTTCCGCATAGCCCCGGAAGACCACCTTGACTATTCCCGGCCGGTTGACAGCAAGATTGATGGCTTGCCGAACTTTGATATTGTCATAGGGAGCCTTCTTCAAATTGAGTCCTATATGATAGTTGCGCCAGGAAGGTACCGCAACAATTTCCAGATCGGGATTTTCTTTGATGCGGCTGATATCCACAGGCGGGACATCCACAACCACATCAACTGATCCGCTCTCCAGCTCAATGGTCCGGCTGGTGGCTTCGAGGAAAGTGCGGAAGGTGAGATTTTTCACCTTGGCTTTATCCGCATGATAATCATCAAAACGCTCCAGTTCGACACGGTCGCCTGTTACCAAACGCCGGAGCCGGAATTTTCCGGTGCCTACAGGTGCTGTTCCGTAATCCTGCCCTGTGCTTATCACAGCTTTTTTGTTGAGAATGGATGCCCAAGGGTGTCCCAGGCTACCCAGAAAAGCATCGCTCAACGGTCTGGCGGTTCTGAGAATTACAGTCCTGTCATCCACTTTTTCTACATCCGACAGATAGGATGACCACGCTTTGATTGCCGCTCCCTGGCCGGAGGCGCGCTTGAAGGAAAAAACCACATCATCGGCGGTCATGACTTCGCCGTTATGGAATTTGACCCCCTGCTTCAGGGTAAACCGGTAAGAACGTTTATCGTCAAGCAGCTCCCAGCTTTCAGCCAGCAAAGGGACAACGGAATCACCCTCAATGCCTACCAGCGTTTCGTTGATATGCGCCAGAACGGTATGCACGAAAGCCTGGGTGGTGGTGTGAGGGTCCAGGGATTTGATGCCCAGCGATATGCCGACGGTCAGAGTATCACCTTTGGCCAGCGCCGGCGTAACGCCGGACAGGCCGAAGAGCATAGCGAAGACTGCGATCACAAGAAGTGTTTTCATGCTTCCTCCATAAGTGTTTTATCATTGCAGCAGAAGGGCGTATCACTGCACGGGTTTGAGCGGATCAATACCTTGCCGGGCTTGTCGGTAAATCTATCTTGAACAGGCGCATTGCTGAACTATTAATTTCAGATAATGTTATATCATTTTATTATAATTATTTCTTTCCGCTGTTATTTCACAATGTTTGCGATCCAGTCGCTCTGAAAGGTAATGTGCAACTGTGGCATGACAGGCCGTGTCCGGCGTGTAAAGATGCATCATATGCCAAAAATTCCTTTTGAGGATAATCACACGCATCGATCTGATATCCTTAAATGAATCTATCTTTTCCCACGAAAGAGTCCTGCTCCGGGTGCGCACGGCCTTTACTTCGCCCATAACCGGGAAAGGACGCATGCGAAGGCAGAATAATATGCGCCGCGCATCCCGGCCACGGGACATTTCATGATAAACGCCGTCGGAGTCCATGCGGTACAGGGCAAAGTACCGGTTGCCGAAAAAAAACAGACAGGCCTGCGCATCCTGTCAGAAGTCCGGCAAAAACAAGGCAGGCCGCATACAGCGCCATGCCTGCGTCAGTGCCGGTCAATTGTCCTTCGGCAAGCCTGATCCCGATGCACAAGGCAAGCGGCACAGGTATTGCGCCGACAAAGGAGAACAGGATCATTTCAAAGAGCAAAAAGGGATTCGTTACAAGGGGAACTGCCGACTGCCAGCGCAGTGTATCGCTTTCTTCCGCCGGGGCCAATATTTCCCGTAGTGTATTCGGGGCCATCCTGTCTCCTCGTTTCATTCTCGCCGGCGGTTCATGCAGTGCGCCGACATGCACGGAAGACGATCCCCGTCAGCCGGAACGCTGCTGTTGACCGGAATCAGCGGAATGTTACAATTGTCCCCCGGGTAAAAACGAAGTCCGAGAATTCATTGCCTATGCCCGGAAGATCAGGAATAAAGAACCGGCCATTGACAGGCTGGTAATTATGGAGACAAAGCCGCTGATTATAGTCATGCAGATTCCATACGTGATGTTCATGGATGGTAAAATTCGGTATGCTTGCCTCAAGATGAAGAGATACTGCTGTGGATAAAGGGCTTGCGCATACATGAGCCTGTACCCCCACATCATGGACATGCGCCAGATCGCAGATTTTCTTGGCTTCGGTTATGCCGCCGCAATTGCCTATATCCGGTTGAATGACCTGGACGGATCCGTTCTCCAGAAGAGGCGCGAAGCCCCATCGTCCGTATACTCGTTCTCCTTGCGCAATGGGGATTGCGACATGGTCATGCACGAATTTGGTTGTTTCAGGAAACGGAGCGCAGGGTTCTTCCAGAAAAAATATGCCGTATTCCTCCACAAGCCTTCCAAACTGCACGGCTGACTGGGCATCTGTATAGGCGTGGCATTCCGCGATAATGTCGATATCCGGCCCCACAGCTTCCCGCACCGCGCCGACCCGCGCCTTCAACAATTTACGATATCGCGGGCTCAGCAGGCGCGTGGTGTCTTCGTAAGTAAAGCGGTTGCCTTGCTCATCAAAAATAAAGAAATCAATTTTTACAGCATCGTACCCTTGATCTACCGCGTTCCGGGCATATCGCGCATAGTCATCAAGCGTTGTTGCGGTTTTGCGCTCGTCCGCAGCCCAGCCGAAATGCAACTGGCTGGCATAGCAACGCAAGGATTCACGGGCTTTGCCTCCGAGAAGCCGGTAGAGAGGCTGGTTGAAAAATTTTCCTTTGATATCCCATAAAGCGATATCCAGAGCGGAGAGAGCAGAAAAGACAACCGGTCCCCCGTTTTGTCCCCAGAATATGCTTTTGTACAAATATTCCCAAATCGTTTCGGTATCCAGGGGATCTCGACCGATAATCAGCGGCGCGAGATCCTGGAGCATGCCGAAAGCTCCTTTCGCCCCGGACCCGTATGCAAGAGCCGCCTCGCCGTCGCCGTAAATGCCTTCGTCGGTATAGACTCTGCACAGAACCGGCCGCCACTTGGGAGGATTATCCGGAACATCAATCAATATGACATCGATTTGTGTAATTTTCATCAAAATTTCCCTATATCCTCCGCATGGAGATTACAGAATTTGCGCATGGAAATCCGGGCATCAACCGTAAACCGTGTTTAATTCTCTCTTGGATGGGCTATAACCCGATGTGATCTTCCAGTTCTTTATATGAAGGCGGGAATACCGGGTCCGCGGAAACGCCGAAGAAGGGCGTGGGCATGCGGGCCACGCCGCCGTCATGGGTCGCTTTGACTCCTTCGAGGACACTGACGATTTTTTCTTTCGGGATTGCGAAGCACATTTCGTCATCACAGGTCATTCCGAAGACCCTTTCGCCGCCGCCGGGCAAAACCACATTCACCTGCTTGTTTTTATAAGGAAAGGCTATGGAACTTCCACACGCGCCCCTGCCCATGAAACTTGAGGTGACAGTGCCGCCTTCAAGATATAGCGCGCCTTGAACGAGGCGGACCATTTGCGCTGGGTTGCCGTAAATTATAAGCACATCGGGCTCGAAATCCGCCTTGTGCAAAGGGGACAGAATGAGGTTGTCAAATGTTCCGCACGGCAGACGAGCTTCTTTGGTCGCAGTATTTTTTCCTGCTTCCAAATCCTTGGTGTAAAGAGGAGCTACCAGGAAGCCTTCTTTATAGATATCCGGTTCCTCTATAAAGCCGAAAAGGACATGGCTGACGGGACAGTCGTGGTCTTTTTTCTCAAAGCCTATAGTGCGTCCCGTGCGGCGCACCAAGGATATACCTTGGCATACTGCCAAGCGATGCTTGTAAAGCCGGCGCGCCGTCTTCACTTTTACCGGAAGTGCTTTTTTCAACAATTTTACAGCTACAGGAAAAGTGGCTACACGCAGATACTCGTTGATAAAGGTGTTCATTTCCAGATTAGTCATATCCCAACTCTCAGGTTAAATGATTATGTTTGGTCCTGCTGCGTTTTATATTATAGCATTTACGCTTGAGATATTTGCTTACAGCGGGTAAAGCCCGCCTGCAACTATCTCACGACAGGGTTTTGCAGGCAACCCCCTGCAGAGCAGATACACTTTTTCAAAGTTGCGATGCGCTGATCAAGGTATAATTTGTGAGATTTTATGACGAAGGTGAAATATTTATTTCAAATAAGCATATAAAAAAATAATATAGACTCGCCTCCTTAACCCGTCTTTAACAAAAACCGGCAAAAAAAGGCCGAAAAAAAACGACTTTTTTGCCGGTTTTTAGAAAAAACATCAATTATTTCAATGGTCGCACATCAAAAACTTCAAATGTTGTGCCAGAAGTCAAAAAATATTCCTTGCATTACTTATCGTCTATGCTATGCTTGACCCATGTATATTCGACAGACAAAAACGAAAACTTCGATAACAGACCAAAGTTACA
>JAISRC010000003.1 GCA_031273845.1 Desulfovibrio sp. | reverse complement strand
AGAGTTTTTGAACTGTTGCATATAAACCCAGACCGGCTGTAGCCAGTAACCAAATCCTTTTTTAACAATAATATTTATAAAATAGGGATGTTACGTCAAAAACAGCCCGGAAGTTCAGTCTAAGGCAATTTGCTTTTGAGACGCTCCCTTCGGCGCTTAACGACGAAAACAAGTTTCGCCTACGCCTGCGGGGCGGGCGGCGGGTATCCGCCGCCGGAGCATTATGCAATTTCATTTGCAAAATGCTCTAATGCCCGCAAGCACATGCGGTCTTGAATCCAGACTCGACTTCCCGGAAATAGGCAAGCAGT
The DNA here is from genome assembly GCA_031273845.1 of Desulfovibrio sp. Taxonomy (GTDB): domain Bacteria; phylum Desulfobacterota; class Desulfovibrionia; order Desulfovibrionales; family Desulfovibrionaceae; genus Frigididesulfovibrio. Next base: position 7,237 of record JAISRC010000003.1, on the reverse strand, counting down.
TTTTCATATGCATCCTGCGCCGAGCGGCAGGTGTCGAGCAGATAAGCCCGGCGTTGAACCATGTTTTTTCGGCAAAAATACCGCACTTTCTTTCACTCGTTGCGGGGTGGAACCGGACTTGACGACCTCCGTTTGTCCGGAGCGCCTCAACGTCCCTCAAACCTGAGCAGCACCATGACCAAACCTAGGGCCGCGCAGGCCGCCGCCGCGTAAAAGACGGAAGCATACCCGAAGCCGGGAACCAGCAAACCCGTCAGGGGACCGGTCGCGGCATAGGCAATGTCCTGAAAAGCGGTGAAACAGCCGAGAGCTGTGCCGCGCACTTCGTTGGGCAGCTTGCGCAACAAGGCCACGGCCAGGGCGGGAAAAACCAGGGAACAGCCGAAGCCGGTCAGGGAAACGCCGATAAAAGACGCCGCCGGGAAAGGCAACGCGGCGATCATGGTCAGTCCCGCCACCTCCAGCGTCAGGGCGGACACCGCCGCCTTCCTCTCTCCCTTTGCGGATTGAAATCCCCCGCAGACAATACGCCCGACAACAAAGGAAAAACCGAAACAACTCAGGGCAAAAGCGGCATGATTCCAATCCATGGAAGCAAAATACAGGCTGATGAACGCGCCGATCACGGCGTTGCCCACCCCGTTCAGGGCCAGACAGATTCCCGGCCGCAACACCTGCGCGAGGATACCGGCCGTGGTCGTGCCCTCTGCCTGCCGCAACACAGGAGTTTCACCCATGGGGCGGACAAAGAACGCAGCCAGCAAGGGCAACAGGCAACAGGCAAGGCCGAGAAAGAGTATTCCTCCGGCATTCCAGAGCAACAGGCCGACCGGGGAACCGAAGCCTATGCCGGCGTACATGGCCACCCCGCTCCAGGCCACAACCGCCGCCGCATGCGGCGGGCCGAGCAGACCTATGCCCCAGGTTATGGACCCGGTGCCGACCATGCTGTGCCCGATGCCCAGGCAGAAACGGCTCAAAAAGATCAGCGGGAGTTTCAAAAATTCCGGACACAAGCCCCAGGCGACGGCGATGTACGGCAAACCTGAACAGGCTATGAGCAGAAAGCCGGTGTGTACCGTATGCCGCGCTCCCCGGATGTCCGCCAGGCGGCCGGCACGGGCGCGGAAAAGCACAGTGGCAAGAAAATGCGCGCCGACACAGGCCCCGACGACCACGGTTCCGTAACCCAGCGTGTCGTGCACATAAAGCGGAATCACAGGCAAAGGCAGACCCACGACCAGAAAGCTCAAAAATTCTCCCAGGTTGAGCCGGGAGAAAATATTTCTTTCAGATCGGTTCATCAACATTTCCTTTATGCTCTGAAACCTCTCCCTTCAGGGAGATCACCGGTTGCGGATTGAAACACGGCGCAATCAACCGTTCCCCAAAGGCATCGTGCCTTTGCCCAAAAACCTGTTCAGCAGAAAAAGAGGCAGCAACACACTGAAAATCAGCACCGCGCCGTAAGCCGAGGCCGGGCCGAAATCCCCGCTGCCGATATACTGAAAAATCTGTATCGTCATGGTGGCCCACGGGCCGTAGTACAAGACCACCGTCGAACTGAGTTCAGCCAAGGTCGTTACCCACATGATTATGGTCCCGGCTATGATGCCCGGCAGCATGTCCGGCACGACGACCTTGAGAAAAGACAGCAGGGGCGGCACCCCCAGGTTGACGGACGCCTCCTCGACCGATGCGTCCACCTGCTGCAGAAGAGCCGACGCGCTTTTGACCGCGAACGGCGTCTTGCGCACAAAATAGGCCAGGACCAGAATGACCCATGTGCCCGTCAACGCCAACGGCCCCCGGTTGTAGGTCGCCGCGAGGGCGATGCCCAGCACGGACCCGGCTATGACCAGGGGCAGCATCATGGCCAGATCCAGCACATAGCCCGATATGCCCTTTCTGCGCACCACCAGATAACTGACCAGCATGCCGAAAACCATGCCTATCAGCGAGGCCGTCGTGGAAAGGAAAAAGGAGTTGAAAACGGGGCGGGGCGCGACCTGCAACGCCTTCCTGAGATTTTCCAGGCTGAAGCTGCCGTAGTACATCACCGGCCCCCTAGATTCGGTCACCGCCGCCGCAAGCACAACGATAAAAGGTGCCAGAGCCAGAAAGAGCAGGAGTGCGCAATAGGCCGTCATGGCAAAAGTCGGCAGGGACGGAAGCCTGATGACCTCCGGCGGACGCAACGCGGACATGGCGTAGCTCCTGCGCTCGATCACGAGTTTCTGCAGCAGAGTAAGAGCCAGGGTTATAAAGACCAGCACGGAACTCAGGGCTCCCGCCATGGAAGGGTTGCCGCCCAATTCGTTGATGAATTCGCTGTAAGCTTGCTCCGCCAATACTTTGATGCCTCCGCCGATGATCGTCGGCACACCGAAATTTTCAATGGACATGCAGAATACGATCAGTCCGCCCGCCGCTATGGAGGGGGCAATAACCGGGAAGGTGATCGTGCGGAGCACCCTCAGCGTTCCGGCGCCCAGATTGCGCGCCGATTCCTCAAGTGAACGGTCTACGGAATTTATCGCCGCCGACACCGTGAGAAAAACAAAGGGGAAAAACTGCAGGGTAAACACCAGAATCATCCCGTGCATGCCTGCGATGCCGGGGAAATGAATGCCCGCCCCCTCCATAAAACGGGTAATGAACCCGTTGCGTCCGAGCATCAGCAGCCAGGCCTCGGCCCCTATGAAGGTAGGTAGGATAAGCGGCAATGCGCCCAAGGTGCGCAACAGGTCGGCGCAGGGCAACTTGAAGCGGGTGAGAAAAAACGCGAATGGTACCCCCGCGGCCACACTGAACAGCGTGGCCGCAACACTCATCAACAGGCTGTTGCCCAGGCATCTCAGGTAAAAGGGCGTCCGGAACACCTGTGCATAGTTATCCAAGGTGAAGACCCCTGTCTCGGAGCCGGCAAAACTCGCCGCAAAAATGGAGAACATGGGGTACACGACCAGCAAAAAAAGAACGGCCAGGGCCGCTGCGAAGATGCAGTTCCATGCGGAAAAGAGGGAACGGGGAAAATTCACGGCGCCGTTACCTGATCAGCACCGGACGGTCCGGCGCGAAACAGAATTCCGAACTTTCGCCCGGCTGCATGAAGTTCCTGTTCCCGGGCGCCGCCGCTTTCACCCGCATTTCCTGCCCCAATGCCCGTACGCGATACAGAACATACGCGCCGGCAAAGATGCTCTCCTGCACGATGCCCGTAAAACGGTTCGGACAATCCCGCCCGTCGGCCGTTTCGATCCAGTCCGGACGCAGCATGACGGTAAAAGGCGGGTCGGGAATTTCCCCAATGTCCAGCACGAGCGGCATTCCTTCCACGCATGTCCGCCCCGAGAGGTCGGAGCAGGCCTGCAGCATGACGCAGTCGCCCATGAATGCGGCCGTAAAGGCGTCCGCCGGCCGCGCGTATATGTCCCAAGGGCTCCCCGCCTGCCGCAAACGCCCTTCCGCAAGCACGGCGATGCGGTCGGAAACGGCCATGGCTTCTTCCTGGTCGTGGGTGACGTATACCGTAGTGATGCCGAATTCTTTCTGTATGCTTCGTATTTCTTCGCGCATGCTCATGCGCAGCCGGGCGTCCAGGTTGGAGAGCGGCTCGTCCATAAGCAACACATCCGGGCGTATGACCAGAGCGCGGGCCAAGGCCACGCGCTGCTGCTGTCCGCCGGAAAGTTGCCTGGGCCTACGATCCTCAAACCCGTCGAGACGCACGCTTGCCAAAACATCCCCGACCTTTTCCCGTATCTCCGCCGCGGGCCTTTTGCGGGCCTTGAGACCGTAAGCAACGTTCTCGAAGACCGTCATGTGCGGAAAGAGCGCGTAATTCTGGAAAACCATGCCTGTTTCCCGACGGTGCGGGGGCACGGCGACGATGGAGGCGTTTCCGAAGCGTATATCGCCGCCGTCCGGCGTGACGAAACCCGCGAGCATGCGCAACAGGGTGGTTTTGCCGCACCCGCTCGGCCCGAGCAGGGTAAAGAATTCCCCGTCCTTTATGGCCAGACTTATCTGATCGACAACCGTCAGCGCGCCGAAGCGTTTGACCAGCCCGTCAAGGGTTATGGCGGCCATGCGTCTTTACTGCTTGTTCAGCACCATGGCGCGCCATCTGCCGAGCAGTTCCTTCTGCACGCGGTTGGCCTCGGCGGGATTGTTTTCAATCAGTTTCAGAGTTTTGATCGAAGGCAGGCCCTGTATGTCATCGACATCCGTCCGGGCCGGCCGGCGGTAAAATCTGCGGAATATTTCCGAAACTGTTTCCCTGGAGAGCAGATAATCGAAAAAGGCGCGGGCTTCTTTCGGATGCGCCCCGCCGGCGACCAGGGCCACGCCTTCCGGGGCGGAGATCGTCCCGTCGGAGGGATAGACCATCTTCACCGCGTCCGAGCCGCCGGCGATATAGCGGTATGCCGCGTATTCCATGGTTATGCCGACGGGAAACTCGCCTTCCGCCGTACCTTTGTATACCAGGCTGGAACTGTCCAGGGTGCGGACGTTGTTCGCCAGTTTTGTCAGCCCGTCCAAGCCGTAAAGATTGTAAACACCGTAAATCTGCGAATATGCCGAGCCGGATTTGGCCGGATCGGCCATGACGACCTTGTCTTTCCACTTCGGGTCGAGAATATCGGTCCAACTCCGGGGCATCTCCTTTTCGTCGACCAGTTTTGTGTTGACCATCAGGATCATCAGGTGCGTGTTGCCGGCGGTCCAGCGTTTGTCCGGGTCAACATAGCCTGCCGGCAGCCCTTGCGCTTCAGGGGAATCATAGGGCGCGAAATTCTCTTTCGCTGCCTCCAGCACGGAGATGTCGCCGCTCCAGAATATGTCCGCCAGAGGATTATTTTTTTCCGCCGCGATACGCTTCATGGCTTCGCCCGTGCCCAGGCGCACCGTAGTCACCTTGATTCCGCTTGTCTCCTCAAAGCCTTTACAGACCATGTCGAGCAGTTCAGGCTGATTGGAGGAATAAAGAACGACATCGGCCACAGCCGGCAGGACAGCGCCGAAAAAGGACAACATCGCCGCCGTTGCCGCCGCTGCAAGACCCTTTCTGGAAAGCATGCCGCACCTCGTCTTGCATTGATTTTGAGACGCTCCGTGACGGAACATCAATTCCCGCACAGACCGATGAAAAATACTGTATTCCGGGCCGAAAGGCCAATACTTTTTACCGGGATGCCGCAGCATCTTTTGACAAAAAAACGAACTCCGGCTATGCCTTGTCACAACCGAGACGGCAGACGGGCTTTGCCCGCCGTAAGCAACTGTCTCAAGCGTAACTGCTGTAAACAAAAGGGAAAGTCAGAATGACCGGAGCGAAAATTTTGCTGGAATCTCTCAGTCGGGAAGGCGTGAACATTATCTTCGGCTTTCCCGGCGGAGCCCTGTACGATGTATACGACGAGCTTGCCCGCTCGACCATCCGGCATGTCCTGGCCAGACATGAACAGGGGGCCGTACACGCGGCGGACGGCTACGCCAGGGCATCAGGTTCCGTCGGGGTCTGTCTGGTGACCTCGGGTCCCGGCGCGACCAACGCCGTAACCGGCATCGCCACGGCCTGCGCCGATTCCAGTCCTCTGGTCATTCTCACCGGGCAGGTGTCCACCGGGCTTATCGGCAACGACGCCTTTCAGGAAGTGGACATACTCGGCATTACCCGGCCCTGTACAAAGCACAATTTTTTGGTCAAGGACACCGGGAAAATTACGGATACCATACGCAAGGCCTTTTTTCTGGCCCGGTCCGGCCGGCCTGGCCCGGTGCTGGTGGATCTGCCGCGCGATATCCTGTGCGACTCCGGAAAATTCGTATGGCCGGAAAGCGTGGACATGCGTTCCTACCGCCCCAACTACAGCCCCAACATTCAGCAGCTTCAGCGCGCCGCCGACCTGATCCACAGGGCGGAAAAGCCGCTCTTCATCATCGGCGGGGGCATAGTCTCCGGCGGGGCATCGGAGATACTCACGCAACTGGCGCGGGAACTGTCCATACCCGTGGTTTCCACCTTCATGGGACTTTCCGGGTTTCCCGGAAACGACCCTCTCCAGCTCGGCTTCATCGGCATGCACGGGTTCCCGGCGGCCAACAAGGCCGCGGGCGAAGCCGACCTGATCATAGCGGCCGGCACCCGCTTTGCCGACCGATCCACCAGCGAGATAGAAAAATTCGCAAACAAGGCCAAGATCATACAGATTGATATAGACCCGACGTCCATACGCAAGAACATCCCTGTGCAGGTGCCCATAGTAGCGGACTGTAAACGCGCGCTGGAAGACCTGCGCGGGCTCATCGCCCGCAAATACGGCTCCGACCGGCATGCGGACCGCTCCGCATGGCTTGCCTACCTGGAACAGCTCAAGATCCTCCACCGCCCCTGTTATGCGGAAGAAGGTGAAGGCGAAGGGGCGATCAAGCCGCAGCGGGTCATTGAAACCCTGTTCAGCCTGACCGGCGGGAACGCCGTCATCACCACCGATGTGGGCCAGCACCAGATGTGGAGCGCCCAGTTCTATTCATACACCCGCCCGCGCAGTTTCATTTCCTCCGGAGGACTCGGCACCATGGGCTTCGGCCTGCCCGCCGCCGTCGGCGCGCAAACGGCAAAGCCCGACAGTCTGGTGATCAACATTTCCGGAGACGGCTCTTTCCAGATGAACATGCAGGAACTGGGCACAATTATGGAAAACCGCCTGCCGATCAAGATACTCATGCTCAACAACCGTGCCTTGGGCATGGTCCGCCAGTGGCAGGAACTTTTTTACAAAAAGAACTATATGGCCACGGTGGACAACTTCCAGCCGGATTTCCCGGCCTTGGCCGGCGCATACGGTATGAAAAGCATGAGGATTTCCAGGCCCGAAAGCCTGCGCCCGGATCTGGAGAAAGCCCTGACCGAACCCGGTCCCATACTTATTGAAGTGGAAACGGCGCAGGAGGAAAAAGTTTCGCCTCTTGTGCCTCCCGGCGCGGCCCTGCATGAAATGATGCTGATGTAGCATGCCGGTACGCTGTAACATTTACAGTTGCAGCGTACTGACGCTGGGCAGCCGGCTGGCGCTCGGATTTCCATGCGGCAATCTGTAAAATCACATTGTTTTAGGGAAACGCTGATTTAATCCTCGAAAGGGGATCGCCAAACGGGACGGGTTATGTAAATGATAGGCATCAGTTGGAGGTAAAAACATGAAACGTCCGAGCTTGAGCGATATTGAAT